>DASVES010000362.1:0-9713 GCA_036380435.1 Pyrinomonadaceae bacterium
TCGCTCGCGGCCTGAAGGCGGGCGCGTGTGGCCGCGGTCGGGAGTGTGATGCGGAACCTTGTGCCGCGCCCCGGCGAACTCTCGACCGAGATGTGACCGGCGTGCTCCTGCACGATGCCGTAGGAGACGGCGAGACCCAACCCCGTCCCGCGGCCGACGCCCTTCGTCGTAAAGAACGGGTCGTAGATACGCGCGACGTTCTCGGCGGCGATGCCGATGCCGTCGTCCTCGACCTCGACCGTCACCACGTCGCCCTCTTCGTCGGCGCGCGTGCGCAAAGTCACGGTGCCGCCGTCGGGGATGGCGTCGCGGGCGTTCAAGAGGAGGTTGGTGAAGACCTGCTGGAGCTGGCCCGGATTGCCGAACACGCGCGGCACGCGGGGGCCGTACTCGCGCCTCACCTCGACGTGGCTGTGGCGCAACTGTGTTTCGAGCAACTGGAGCGTGTCTTCGAGCACGCGGTTCAAGTCAACCTCGGCGAAGTCCGTAACGCCGCCCGTGCGCGAGAAGTTGAGAAGGTTGTTGACGATCCCCGTAGCGCGGTCGGTCTGGCGGCGAATCTTTTGCAAGAGCGCGTGCTTCGGGTCGGTGTCGGCCACGGTGCCGAGGAGCATCTGCGTGTAGGAGGAGACGCCCGTCAGCGGGGTGTTGATCTCGTGGGCGACGCCGGCGGCGAGCAGGCCGATGCTGGAGAGTTTTTCGCGCTGCTGCAACTGTTCTTCGAGCCGGACGCGGCCCGTCACGTCTTCCAAGACGACGAGCGCGCCGGTGTGGTCGGGCGAGTCGGGGCGCTTGAGGGGCGCAATCGAGATGTTGAGGATGAGCGAGCGGCCCTGCCGCGCGGCGGTGTGAAGCTTGTAGATGTGGCGCACTTCGCCCAAGCGCCAGCGCGAGACGCCGAGCACCTGGCCGAGCGTCTCGGCGAAGTCTTCGGCGAAGAGGTCTTCGACGCGCGCGCCGAACGCGTCGTCGCGACGCACGCCGAGCAATTCTTCGAGAGAGGTGTTGCAGGCCGTCACCCGCCCCTCGGAATCCACGGCCACCAGACCCACATTGATCGACTCGACGATGGACTCGTTGAACTCCTTCAAAAGCACCAACTCCTCGGCCCGCTCGTGCTGCTCCTGATAGAGCAGGCTGTTCTCGATGGCGACGGCGACGTAGCCCGAGACGGTGCGAAGGATTTCCAGGTCTTCCGAGGAGAGCAGGGCGCCTCCCACCGAGCGGCCCAGCCCGATGACGGCGACCATCCGGCCGCGCACGACGCACGGCACGTAGTAGTGCAGCGCGCGGCGGACGAACCCGACGGCCTCGGGGGCGAGGTCGATGTCGTCAGCGCGCACGATGCCCTCCTGCGCCGAGCGCGTGCGGATCATCTCGCGGAAGTCCGGCGGCACGATCAACCCGCTCGCCAGCCCCGCGGCTCGCGCCACGCGATAGCCCGACGGGGCGCGCGCGTCCTCGATGAAGATGGCGATGCGCTCAACTCCCAGAACTTGCTGGAGGCGGCTGACGAGCGCGTCTAAGAGCGGCTCCAGCGTGGTCGTCGCCGAGAGCGTGCGGCCGAAGTCGAGGAGGCCGTGGCGCAGGTCGTAGCGTTCGCCGTAGAAGAAGCGGTCGATGCGCTCTTGCAGGAAATTCTTGAGCGGCCCGGCCGTCATCACGATGAGGGCCATCGCGGCCGTGGCGACGATGAACTGGAGCGTGGCCACGCCCGGCCCGACGCCGCCGCCCTTGAGCGCCACCAGATCAAGGCCCGAAGCCTTGAGCACCACGAGATAGATGACCGTGCCGATGGCCAGCGCCACGGCGAGCGTCGTCAGCGCGCACGATGCCCTCCTGCGCCGAGCGCGTGCGGATCATCTCGCGGAAGTCCGGCGGCACGATGAGCCCGCTCGCCAGCCCCGCGGCGCGCGCCACGCGATAGCCCGACGGGGCGCGCGCGTCCTCGATGAAGATGGCGATGCGCTCAACTCCCAGAACTTGCTGGAGGCGGCTGACGAGCGCGTCTAAGAGCGGTTCCAGCGTGGTCGTCGCCGAGAGCGTGCGGCCGAAGTCGAGGAGGCCGTGGCGCAGGTCGTAGCGTTCGCCGTAGAAGAAGCGGTCGATGCGCTCCTGTAGGAAATTCTTGAGCGGCCCGGCCGTCATCACGATGAGGGCCATCGCGGCGGTGGCGACAATGAACTGGAGCGTGGCCACGCCCGGCCCGACGCCGCCGCCCTTGAGCGCCACCAGATCAAGGCCCGATGCCTTGAGCACCACGAGATAGATGACCGTGCCGATGGCCAGCGCCACGGCGAGCGTCGTCAGCGCGTAGACGGCCGTGCGGCGCACGACCATGTCCACGTCCATCAGGCGATAGCGCACGACCGAGTTGCCGAAGGCGAGCGGGATGAGCACCAGCGGCAGGATGGCCGCGTCGGTGAGCCGCCGCGCCGCCGACTCGCTCAGCACGCTGGAGAGGCCCACGCCCGAGAGGTAATCGACGGCGTAGACGAGCGTGAAGGGCGTGACGGCGACGGCCGAACCCCACACGACCCACTTCAACTGCTGGCGCACCACGGCCGACTCGCTACGCAGGAAGCGGTAGACGAGGACGCCCGACCCGGCGGCGAGCGCCACCATCAGGCAGACGAACTCGGCCTGAGAGAGCCACCCGGCGAAGCCGTCGGGCAACCCCGTGTAGGCGGCGAGCAGCGCGTTGTAGATGGAGGCGGGCAGCACCGCGCGCAGGTAGACCGTGAAGTCGAAGAAGGCCGTGAGCGCGATGAGCACGAGGGCCGGCACATAGAGCAACGCGGCCAGCCAGCGCCGCTTGTCCGAGAGGCGGTGGCGCACGGGATAGATGGCGCAGAAGTGTAGGAAGAGCGGGGCGAACAGTTGCAACGCGGTGTGGTCTAAAAAATCCACCGCGAGGTCAACGTCCTTGAAGTTGCCGAAGGGCTTGTAGAAGTGGAAGACGAAGGCGGCGAGGCAGAGCGCCGTGAAGTGCAGGACGAAGGGCGCGCGCTCGCCCTGCTTGAAGAAGACGAAGAGGCCGACGAGCAGGTAGACGATGCCGACGGCGTTGACGTAGAGGTCGCGCGTCGTCCAGGTCGCGAGCGGCGTCAGGTTTTCGAGATAGACGTAGTAGAAGCGCGTGTCTTCCGGGTAGGACGGCCGCTCGATGAGGTAGCGCAGTTGGCCGGTCGTGCTCGACTCGTCGATGAAGATTTGCACGTCGGAGACGCGCTCGACCGCCTCGCCGCCCTCTCGCCCGTCGCTGGTGCTGATGGCGATGAGCCGGTCGTCGGGCGCGATGCCGAAGACGCCTTTGCGGCCCGCGGCTGAGTCGGGGGCGACTGAGGCGGCGACGATCCGGCCGTCTCGGGTCTGCACCCACTCGACACCGTCGGTGAGCGGCGGGGTGTGCGTCAGGCGCTGGGCGAAGTTGAGGGTGCCGGCCGCGACGAGCACCGCCGCCGCGATCAGGAGCACCCAAGCCTTCGTTGTCAGCACCGAGCTTTTCATCTTTCGTCTCGACGCGCCCGCAGCACTGTCGATTCAACTCCCTAAAGCCCTACTTAAACTAAAGTTATGAAGCAAGGCCCATTCCAATCGGACGGGGCCGTGCGGAATGCTCCGGGTCGCACGACCGGCAGGGATGCGCCCGCCCGACGGAAGCGCATTTTTACGGCGTGATTAGCCCGCCCGGGCGCGCTGGAAAGTCTTCCTGATGCCCGGCCGGTCGCCCGACTTTTCAATTCAGTTTTTCGTATTTCCTTCCGAAATTTCGGAGAAATAGCGCATTCTAGGCAAAAGCCCCGCGTCTTGCGCAAGGCGCGGGGTGGGTGGGCCATCGTTCGTTTAACTGTCTCATCAGACTCCCGAAGCCTCACGAGACCGAGGGCGCGTGAGAGTTCTTAAAACCTGACGGAGATGCCGCCGCGCACCATGCGCCGCATCGCGTTCACGGAGAGCATCCCCTCGCCGTCCTCGACGCTGGAGAGCAAGTCGAGCAGGTTGCGTGCGTCGAGCGTAGCCTCGGCGCGGACGGGCAAGCCGAAGTTGGGCAAGTCCTGCGTGACGAGGATGCTCAGGGAAGGGTCGTAGACGGCGAGCCGGCCGGCGAACGGGTCGATGGCGAAAACGGCGGCGCGGGGCGAGAAACGAAGCACGGTGCGGACGCGCGTGCCGTCGCGGACATCGGCGTCGAGCTGCGCGGCGGCGGTCTGGAAGATGGCGTCCTGGAAAAGTTGTTCGGGGCTGGTCAGCGCCTCTTCCGACAATGCCTGACCGCGCCCGACGGCGTAGGCGGCCGTGGCCTTGAGGCGCTGGCCGACGCGGCGCGTGTAGACCACTCTCAGGCCGCGCGCGCCGCCCTGCTGATTGGCAACGTCGGCGAGGGCCGCATCGTCGCCGCCGCCCGCGGCGAAGGCGCCGAGCGGCATGCCGAGGAGGCCGACGCCGCGCCCGTCAACGGTGTCGAAGAAGGCGGTGGCCTCGACGGTCGAGTTCTCATCAATCACGCGCTCGATGCTGAACTCCAGACGGCGGCTGCGCTCGGCGACGGCGCGGCCGTCGAGAATGGCGACGGCCTGACCGGCGAGTTCCTTGAACAGCACGTCGGAGTCCTCGCCGAGCGTCAACTGCTCGACGCGCATGCCGGCGTCGGAGCCGGGAGCGTAGGCGGCGCGCAGGCGCGTGCGCGCGTCGGCGTCGAACTGGAAGCCGAGGCGCGGGCTGAAGCTGCCCTCGCCGCCCGCGCCGAGAAAGCGCGAGTAGTCGAGACCGAGGACGACGACCACACCCTCACGCACAACCCACTCGTCCGTGGCGCGCACGGAGAGCTGTTCGAGCATGTCGTCGCCGAGCAGGAGCGCGCCCTTGCGGCCCAGAGGCAGACGCGCGCCGCCCACCGTCGCGCTCAGGCGGTGATGAGCGCCGGCACGCACGCGCGCCGTCGCCTCGAAGCGGTCGAACGCGCCGGCCTGTCCGACGAAGACGAGATCGACGTTGGGGCTGACGGGCGTGAGCGCGGCGAAGTTGATGCTCGCGAAGCCGCCGTGGTCGTCGCCGGGCGAGGCCGCGTAGAAAGTCTGGACGACGCCGTGCGGCCGGCTCGCCCAGAAGCGCCGCGTGTCGATGTCGGCCGTCTCTTCGGCCATCGTCTCGCCTGTCGCCGTGGCCGTGTCGGTCGTGCCCTCGGCCGTCTCGCCCGTGGCCGCGCCCGCCGACTCGTTCGCGTTGAAGATGTGGCGGCGGCGGAACGAGGCGCGGATTTTATACTTCGGGTCGTCGCGGTCGGCGCGGCGCTCGGGCGTGGTGAGTCCCTGACCCGTGGGTTCGAGGTTGAAGCGGTAGACGAGTTCCGCGGAAGCCTTAACGGTGACTGCGGGGAAGGTCGTCGGGCTGAATCCAGAGGCTACGGCGCGCAGGACGTATGTGCCGGGCGCGACCGTCGCCTTGTAGGTGCCGTCGGCGGCGCTACGCACCTCCTTGACGATTCCTTCGGCGCCCTCGCGCAGCAGCGAGATGACGGCGCCGGCGAGCGGATTGCCCTGACTGTCTTTGACCGAGCCGGTGACGGTGCCGACGGGGCGGCGACCACCGCCACCGGCCGCGAAGGCTGAAGGCGCGTTCTCGCCGCACGCGACGAAGATCGCGAGCAGCACCAGCCCCGTCCGCATGTAGGATTTTCTCATCGGTGCCAAACCTCCCGGCGCGCCCCGGCGCGCAAGCGCAGGAGACGCCCTCTCCACGTCACACATCTTTTCCTTCTGTTCTTTTCAGACGGCGTCCATGAACGAGGGGTTACGCGCCTTTACGGCTTTACGGCTGCGACGCCAAGAACGAGGGACACGGGAGACCGGGTGTCCGACCCGCTTGAACGCAAGTTAGGCGCATTTTCCGCCAACATTCGCAGGCTGTCAAGCGGGCCGGGCGCTCCAAACCGTCCGCCCGCCGGTCTTTCGTGTCCGCTATGATGCGCCCCGAGCGGGGCCGGGTTTGCCCGCGCCCGGCCGGCGTGTTACGATTAGCTTTGTTAAGAAAACCTTTGATTTCCGCCATTTTTCACCCAATTTTCAACAGAAGCAAATGACCGAAGCAATACGCACCACCCGACTCCCCAACGGCCTGACCGTGCTTAGCGAGCACATGCCGTCCCTGCGCTCGGCCACCGTCGGCATCTGGGTCAGGCGCGGCTCGCGCCACGAGTCGGCCCCCTTGAACGGCATCTGCCACTTCATCGAGCACGCCGTCTTCAAGGGCACGCGCCGCCGCACGGCCTTAGACATCGCCGTCGAATCCGACCGCCTCGGCGGAAACCTCGACGCCTACACCACGCACGAGTTGACCGGCTTCGCCATGAAGGTCGTCGATTCGGCCCTGCCGCAGGGCTTCGACCTCATCGCCGACATGCTCTCGGCCCCGCGCTTCGACGAGGAAGACCTCCGACGCGAGCAGAAGGTCATCATCGAAGAGATGAAGATGGTCGAGGACACGCCCGACGAGCTGCTCATGGAGTTGTTCTCCGCGCGCTACTTCCCCGAGCACTCCCTCGGCCGCCCCATCGAAGGCACGGCCGAGACCGTCTCCACCTTCGACAGCCAACGCACCACACGTTTCCACGAGCGCGCCTACGCTCCGCGCAACCTCGTCGTCGCGGCGGCCGGCAACGTCGAGCACGACGCACTTCTTGAGTTGGCCGCGCGTCTCTTCGGCGACGCCGCCGCCGACACGGTTGACGACAAAGACGCGCCGGAGGACGCGCCACGCGCGGAGGGCGACCTCTCGGCGCCGGCGCCGGCCGCGCCCATCTTCGTCGAGCGCAAGAAGGAGCTTGAGCAGGCGCACATGATTCTGGCGACGCCCTGGCCCTCCTCGCGCGACGAAGACCGCTACGCCGGCACCCTGCTCGCCTCGATCATCGGCGGCGGCACCTCCTCGCGTCTCTGGCAGTCGGTGCGCGAGGAGCGGGGCCTCGCCTACTCGGTCGGCGCGGCGGCGAGCCACTTCACCGACGCCGGCATCTTTCAAATCTACGCCGGCACCTCGCCCGAACACCTCGACGAAGTGCTCGACCTCTCGCTCGCCGAGCTGCGCCGCATCTTGCGCGAGCCGGTCTCGGAAGACGAGCTGCGGCTCGTCAAGGATCAGGCCGTCTCATCGATTCTCCTCGGGCTGGAATCGACGAGCGCCCGCGCCGGCACTCTCGCCCGTCAGGAGATCGTTCACGGCCAGCGCATCTCGCCCGACGAGATCATCCGCCGGCTCGAAGCCGTCACGCCCGAAGACCTCCTCCGCCTCGCCCGTACTTACTTCCGCGCCGACTCCCTCGCCCTCGGCGCCCTCGGCGACCTCAACGGCTTCAAGGTTGACCGGGCGCGACTGGAAATGTGAAAAGCTGTGAATCGTAAATCGATTTGCTGACCGCCGTCTGACTCGTGGATTGCCGCTCAAGCCGGATACCTCTCAACGACAATTCACAATTTACGGTTCAAGATTTATGATTCAACAGAGGGCAAATACGAGCAACGTCTTCACGGAGGTTAATCGCATGGCATTGCAAAAAAAGGCGACGGCAAAAAGCCCCAAGAACGGTCGAGCTGCATCGACCAAACACACGGTTGTACGGTCGAGCGTTACGGGGAGGCTTGTAGTTGCCCCAAAGTCAGGCGGTTGGGCAGTAAAGCGTGAAGGCGGCAAGCGGACTCGTGTCTACACCACGCAGGCAGACGCCATTAAGGCTGCCACTAAGACTGCGCGCGACAGCAAATCTGGTGTTGTAATTCATGGCAAGGACGGACGGATCAAGCAGGTATCGACATCCCGCGCAGACTCTCTAATGCTCGATGTGTGGAAGTCCGCGCGTCAAGGCCAGGGGGGTTCCAAGAATTCCAAGGGCAGCTCTAAGAGTTATTCCAAGAATGGATAGCGCGGTGTGGCGATAAGGAAAGTCACCTTCGACACGAACGTGTTCGTCGATTACGACGCGGCCTACTTCCCTGCCGGGTTCCTAATGTCGGCCGTCGTGATGCAGGAACTCGCAGCCGGCGCGCTCGACACCTCTCGGCTAAAGGAGCTTGAAATAGCCCGGCGCCGTTACCTGAAGGAAGGGCGGCTCCTAGTACCCGATAGTGAGGACTGGCTTCAGGCCGGTAAGATTCTTAACTCCATGTATCGAGGAACAGCAACCAATAATCGAGGGCGCCGAGTGAAGATTGACAGGGAAACGCAGCGGCGGATCCTCCGCGATGTCCTGATCGCGCGCACGGCCCTCATGGCAAAGGCGACCGTGGTTACCGCCGACGTGAGTGATTTTGAAATGATTCAGGCGTACTGTTCCGTGCGTGTAGAAGCCGCCGCCAACTTTTTCGCATAAGCCAACAACGTCCAAACGTCTGGAGATTCACGATTCACGGCTTCTCATGAAGGCGTTCACCTGCCCCCAGTGCGGCGCGTCGCTTGAATACGAGCGGATCGTCACCGTCACCGTTAAGTGTCACTACTGCAACTCGGTGGTCGTCGTCCCCGTGGACTTGCGCCCGCCGCCGCCTCCCACGCCGCCGCGTCCCGAACGGGAGCCGCTCAACTCTTTCGGCGACTCGCGTCCTAACAAGACCGTCCCGGCCCTCATCGTCGCGCTCGTCTTAATCGGCGGCCTCTCGCTGCTCATCGTCGGCCTCAGCCGCTCGTCGTCAAACACGAATCGCTCCACCGGCCTCTTTTCGACCCCCACGCCGCGGCGCACGCCGACGCCCGTGCCCACGCCCGACCCCGGCTACACCGTTGCGTTCACCTTCGGCGCGGAGGGCACCGGCCCCGGCTTCTTCAAGGACGAGATGGACGTGGCCGTTGACGGCGAGGGCCGCGTCTACGTCTCGGACGACACGCGGCGCGTGCAGCGTTTCGACGCGTCGGGCAATTTCTTGGGCACCTGGACGATACCTTCGGAGACGAAGTGGTACAAACGCCTGCGCGGCGGGCCTGACAAGCTCCTCGCCCCGCGCTGGGGCAGTCAGGTCTACGCGGTTCTGGCCGGCGTCGTCGCCAAGTTCGAGGGCGCGACCGGCGAGGTCTTGGGCGCCGCCCACGGGTCGGACTACGTCCACGATGCGACGCTCATCCCCGACGGCGGGCTGCTGATGGTCACGCAGAAGGGCGACGACGACGAACTCGTTCTGATGGGCGGCGACGGCCGCGTCTCGCGCCGCACGCACCGCTTCGTCAGCTCTCTGCTCGATAAGCAGTTGACGGTCAAGGCGCTGCGCGTCGCGGCCGACGGGACGGGCAACACCTTCGCCCTCTACGCGCTCGGCGACGTGTACGGCGAGCACTGGTACGACGACGACGATCTGGCCGTCTTCCGCTTCACGCCCGAGGGCAAGTACGTCAGTCGCTTCGGCAGCGGCGGTCACGAGCCGGGACAGTTCGGCGTCCCCTCCGCGATTGCCGTCGATAACCAAAGCCGCATCTACGTCTGCGAACCCTTCAACAAGGTTCACATCTACGCCGACGACGGCCGCCACCTCTCGACCTTCGAGGCCCCGCACATGGTCAAGGCCCTGACCTTCGACGCGGCCAACCATCTCTACATCGCCGGCGGCCACAAGGTCTCGAAGCTTGTGCTCACGAGGTAAAACGGTGATAAGTGATGAGTGATAAGTGATGAGTGATAAGTGACGGGTGGTGAGTGTTTAGTGACAAGTTGAAGAGCATGTCTTAAACTT
>DASVES010000363.1:0-37349 GCA_036380435.1 Pyrinomonadaceae bacterium
GATCACGTCCTCGGGGCCGAGCCGATACTGCGTGAGGAAGTTGTTGTAGAAGGGAAGCACGGCGGCCTCCTCCTCGCTCCGCTGCCCGATGCGGTTGGCGAGCATCTCTTTGGAGGCGACGGGGCGGGCGACCGTGGCGTCGTCCGGCTCCAGCCGCTCGCCCGGCGTCGGCGCGGGATGTGCCGCCTTCACCTCGCCCTGCGGCGATTGCTTCGGCGGCTCCTTCGACTCCTTCTGCGCCGCGGCCGTGGCGGCCGTCGGCGAAAGCGCGAGCAGGAGCGCGAGTGATGCGACGCCGATTCTCATTTCCGATTTCATCGTCTTAACCTCCAAAACTTCCGTTAACAACTCCGAAGAGTCCGAGCCTTATGTGCCCCGCCCGAAGAGGATCGTCTTCACCGTCTCGAAGAGGATCACGGCGTCGAGCATGAGGCTCTGGTTCTTGATGTAGAAAAGATCGTACTGAAGCTTCTGCCGCGCGTCCTCGATGGAGGCGCCGTAGGGGTACTTGATCTGCGCCCAGCCGGTGAGGCCCGGCGCGATCAGGTGGCGCTGCTCGTAGAAGGGAATCTCCTCGGCGAGCTGGCTGACGAAGTGCGGCCGCTCGGGGCGCGGGCCGACGAAGTTCATCTCGCCCTTGAGGATGTTCCAGAACTGCGGAATCTCGTCCACGCGTATCTTGCGAATCACCCGGCCGACGCGCGTCGTGCGTTCGTCGCCGGCCTTGCTCGCCCACACGGGGCCGTCTCTTTCGGCGTCCAGGCGCATCGAGCGAAACTTCATGATCGTAAACACCCGCCCGTTCTTGCCGACGCGCTCCTGCCGGTAAAGCGCGGGGCCGGGCGACTCCAGCTTGACGAGCAGGGCCGTGAGGAGCGCCAGCGGAAGCGACAGCAGCCCGCCGACCAGGGCCGCGCCGCGATGCAGGAACGTGCGTGCCGCACTGCTGAGGCGCGCCTGCCGGCCCCGGCCCGAGAAGATGAGCCAGGAGGGGCGCAGCATGTCGAGCGAGACGCGCCCCGTCAGCCGCTCGTAGAAGCTGGCGCACTCCTCGATGGCGACGCCGCCCGACAGACTCAGGTCGAGCAGTTCCTCGACGGGGAACTGTCCGCGCCGCTCGCCCATCGCGACGACGATGCGGTCAACCGACTCGCGCCGCACGACCTCGGCTAAGTCTTTAGTCAGTCCGATGACGCGCGGGTTCACCAAGCTCTGGCCGAGGAGTTCGGGCCGGTTGTCCACGAAGCCGACGATGCGGAAGCCCGCGTCGCGTCGTTCCAAAGCCTCGCGCGCCACCTCGATGGCCGACTCGCCCGAGCCGACGATCAGGATGCGCTCGCCGACGTTGGGGTGGCCGAGCAGCCAGTGAATCGCCACGCGCCAGCCGACCATCAGCGTGAGCGCCAGTGGCAGCGAGATGAGCGACACGCCGCGACCAACCATCAGCGGGGGCACGGCGTAGAAGAGGATGGCGAGTGCGACCCACGCGAGACCGAGCGCCTGGATGAGACGCAACACCAGCTCGCGCCGGTCGTGCATGACGACGAAGTCGTAGAGGTCGTAGAGATAGAAAGCGGCGAGGCAGAAGAGGCCGACGAGCGCGGCCTTCAGGTAGCCGTGCTTGACGGTGAGTTCAAAGTGCGCGTCCTCCATCCCGAGGCGCACGTAGGCGGCGGCCACCGTGGCGCCGAAGAGCAAAAGCGCCTCGGCGGCGATAAGCAGCGGCGTCCTCGTGTTGAAGCGCGTCGAACTCACGGACTCTCAATGACCTCTCAACAAAAGCTGTTAGCTGTTAGCTTGAAGATAGCGAACCAGAGTGTTCGAGTGCCTGCGAGGCGTTCCCTTCGGCGTCTGCCGTGGGCTGAAAGCTAATAGCTCACAGCTAATCGCTAATCGCTCTCTCACGCCTTCTCCTCGACGACCTCGGCCGTTTCCGCCGGGGCCTCGTCGCGCCGCTGGTAGCGCGGGCGGCGGTAGTAGTAGTTGTTGTTGTAGTTCTCGCCCGGCGGCTCGTCCGCGCCGTTGAGGACGATGCCGAGGACGCGCTCGCGCGGGATGGGTTCGAGCAGTCGTTCGAGCGCGGAGAAGCGCGTGCGCCCCGCCCGGGCGACGACGAGCACGCCGTCGGCCCGGCTGATGACGAGCGTGGCGTCGGTGAAGATGCCGAGCGGAGGGGTGTCGATGATGATGTAGTCGTACAGCCCGCGCAGCTCCTTGAGGACGCGGCCGAAGCGCGGCCCCGACAAAAGCTCGGCGACGTTGTCGCGCGGCTCGCCGCCCGGCAGCAGGTGCAGCCCCGCCGGAGTCAGGCGGATGATCGACTCTTCGAGCGTGGCCTCGCCGGCCAGGACTTCGGAGAGGCCGAAGGGGGCGTCGATGCCAAGGTAGTCGCCGGCCGTCGGCTTGCGGAGGTCGGCGTCGATGAGTAGCGCGCGCACGCCGTCGGTCTGCGCGAGCAGCCAGGAGAGGTTGACGGCCGTCATCGTCTTGCCCTCCATGATGCCGGCGCTCGTGATGACGAAGGCCTGCATCTTCTTGCGCTCGCCGGCGTGGAGCACGCGCGTCCGCAAAGAGCGGAACCGCTCGGCGTGCGGCGAGTTCGGTTGGGTGACGGCGATGATGTGTGGTTCGACGCGCGCAGACGTGACCTCCAGAGACTGGAAGGCGTCGGCGCGCATCGAACCGGCAGCGCCCAAAGTTGCCCCAGCAACACGCGAAGCCTGCATGTCGGGGAGTGCCGACCCGACGGGGCGTCCGGTGCGCTCATTGGGCGCTGATCCTGCGGGCGCCGACCCCGGCGCCGTGATGTGTGCGGAGCGCCCGAGCAATTGCTCCGGCGCGGGGAGCGGCGCGACAACGCTTGACGCCGACGCGTGCGCGGCGTCGCCGCCCGCTCCGTGGCCGTTCGCGCCGTTGCCCGCGGCGCGCTCCGTCGCCCCGCCGCGCGACTGCTCGTCGCCCCCACTTCCCTGACCCTTCGCGCCGTTCGTCTCCGCGGCGCGCTTTAATGCGTCGTAGACTCGACCCATCTCACTTACCCCCTTCGCGGCCCCAGCCGTCGGACGCGCGGCCGAGGTCGCCGCCACTGTCCGCCACCGCTGTGGCGTCCGAGCCAAGTTCCCGCTCTAACTCGCGCTCCATCTCGCGCTCCTCGTGAGCGTGCGCGGCCCCGGCCATCGGGCCGCGCCCCTCGTCTGTCCCGGCGCCCGCCGCCCAAAGCTCCGCGCGCCCCTGCGCGGTAAAGATGCGCGACTGCGACTCGCGCTCCTCGCCCGTCTGCCGTCCGCGCGAGGCCGTGGGCAGCAGGTCGAAGGTGTCGGCCACCTCCTCGATGATCGCGCGGTTGATGGTTTCGGCCCCTGCGGCGAAGCCCGAGAGCAGCGCGTTGTCGCAGAGGTTGTTGACGAGACGCGGGATGCCGTTCGAGCAGCGGAAGACGAAATCGATGGCCGTCTCCGTGAAGATATCCGTGCGCTCCGCGCCCGCGACCAGCAGACGCGACGAGATGTAGCGTTCCGTCTCCTCCACGTCAGGTAGCGGCCTGATCTCGCACCGAAGCGCCACGCGCTGCTTGAGCTGGCGCAGCTCCTGACGGTTCAAGACCTCCCGCAGCTCGGGCTGGCCCGTCAGGACTATCTGAAGCTGCTTGGCCGTGTCGGACTCGAAGTTGGAGAGCAGTCGTATCTCTTCGAGCACGGCCGTGGAGAGTCCATGCGCCTCGTCAACGATGAGCACGGTGCGCAGGCCGCGCGCGTGCCGCTCTTCGAGCGTGTCGCCAAGAGCGATGATCAGCTCCGACTTGTTGTGCCACGACTGCACGTTGAGCAGGCGGGACGAGGCGATGTGCTGGTAGAACTCTTCGACGCTCATCCGCGGGTTGAAGATGTAGCCGACGAGCACCGTGCGGTCGAGCCGCTGCATCATCCAGCGCAGGATGGTGGTCTTACCCGTGCCCACCTCGCCGGTGACGACGATTAAGCCCTTCCCACTCTCGATGCCGTAGTGCAAATTCGCCATCGCCTCCGTGTGCGACGGCGTGAAATAGATGAAGCGCGGGTCGGGCGTCAGCGCGAACGGCAGTTCTTTGAGACCATAGAAGTCTAAATACATCTCAACCTCCGGTTGAAGAGGTCAGAGGTCAGAGGTCAGTTAAAAGGTCATCTGTTTTTACTAACCTCTAACCTCTAACCTCTGACCTCTCTTTCCTCATCCTCTGAACGCGAACACCTCAAGCAGGCGTGTCAGCCGCAGGGCGGCGTAGAGCGCGGGGACGCTGAGGACGGCCGAGGCCAACCCGGCGGTCGTGAGCGCCACGCGGCGCAGGCGCAACCGGCGCTCCTCGCGCGGCGTGAGCATTTGCGGGAGCGTCACCAGCACGGGCAGGCCCGTATAGTGCTCGGCGTCCTCGCGGTTCTGGATCGTTAACAGCTTCGGCACCTCGAAGGCGGCGGCGAAGACTAGCCCCGTGCAGAGGCCCGCGACGAGGCCGAGGAACATCAGCAGCGGGCGCTTCGGCGCCACGGGCTGCTGCGGCAAACTCGCCGCGTCGATGACCTCGATTGACTCGCCCTGCGAGTTCGACGTGACATCCGAGATGAGCTTCGCCTTCTCGCTCTGCTCCAGCAACTCGTCGTAGACGGTCTTGGCCGTCTGGTAGTCGCGGTTGATGGATTCGAGCCCGACCTCCGCGGTGGGCATGCCGCCGAGGCGCCGGTTGACCTCGGCGGTCTGCTGGTCGTTGAGGGCGAGCCGCTTCTGCAACACGGTCATGTCGCCGTCCACCTTCTGCAACTCCTCCTTCATGCTGTGCTGGCGCGGGTCGCTCGCGCCTTCGAGCCGCTTGCGCCGGTCCTCGATCCGCTGCTTGTAGTCGGCGACCATCTCGTCGATCTCGCGCTGGACGTTGTCGAGCTCGGTCTGCTTCATGACCACGTCCGGGTGCTTCGGCCGCAGCTCCGTGAGCATCCGGTCCTTGTCGGAGCGGAGCTGCTCGCGGCGGGCGACGAGCGAGGCGTAGGCGGGCGTCGTCTTCGGGTCCTGGATGTTGTCGATGAAGAGGTCGATCTCCTCGGCCCGACGCTTCTCGAACTCGCCGCCCTGCGAGACGAGCGAGGAGCGGCGCTGGCGCAGGAAGTCGAGCGACGTGTTGAGGCTCTTCTGCTCCTCGCGCAGGCCGGCGAGCTGGCCGACGAGCGCCTGCGAGTGCGAGGGCAGGTGCGTCACGTTCTGCATCATGAACTGGAGGCGGCGGCGGTCGATCTCGTCGAGTTGCTGCTTGGACTCCTGGAGCCGGCGCTCGAAGAAGTCGCGGGTCGCCGTCGCGTCCTGCGTCGAGGCCACCGTCTGCGCCTTCGTGTATTTCGACGCCAGCTCGGCCGCCACGGCCTGAGCGGCCTTTGGGTCGGAGCTGCGGAAGGAAAGATAGAAGCCGTTGGTGATGTCGTTGCGGGTGGTGTTGATCTTGACGGCGAGGTCGCGCGTCTTCATGAGCTCGACGAGCACGTCCATCGGCTCGTCGCGCTGCCGCTCGGCGGCGTAGAGGTTGAACTTCAGGATGAGCGGCTCCAGTGAAGAGCGGCTGACGACCTCCTGGCCGATGCTGTTGATGCGGATGGTGAGGTCGTCGCCCGTGAGCTGCGGGACGATGGACGGCGAGATCGACGGCGGACGCACCGTCAACAGCGTCGTCGATTCGTAAATGTTCGGCAGCTTCCACACCGCCCACCCGACCGCCAGCGTGATGGCCGCCGCCGGCAGCATGATCATCCACTTGCGCCGCCAAAGCATGCGCGCGTACTCGGCCGGCTTCCGCTGTCTTAATTCAACACTCATAAGCTCACTCCGTTCGCCGTGATAAGTGACGAGACAAAAACCGTCTGCTCTTTCTTATCACTCATCACTTATCACTCATCACTCCTCAAAGGCTCTCCAGCGCCCGCTGAATGTCCTCGACCGGTGCTTTGGGCCGGCGCAGCGGCCCGACGGCCTCGGCCTGAGCGAGACGCTGGGCGGCCAGCAACTCGCGGCGCGCGGCGGCGCGGTCGCCCTTGCCCGTGAGGGCGAGGCCGAGGTGGAGGCGGTAGACGGAGTTGTCGCCGCCGGTCGCCGCCGAGAGCGAGACGGCCTTCTGAAGTTGTTCGACGGCCGGCCCGTAGAGGCCCTTCTTGTAGTAGACCCAGCCGAGCGTGTCGGCGTAGCCGGGCTGCTCGGGGCGGCGGCGGACGACCTCCTGCGCGAGACGCACGGCCTCGTCCAAGTTGCCCTTCTCGTATTCGGCGTAGAGCATCGCGAGGTTGTTGGCCGCGATCTCCTCGCCGGGGTTGATGGCGAGGGCGCGGCGGTAGTTCTCGGCCGCGGCGTCGAGGTTGCGGCGGCTGAACTCGACCATGCCGATCTTGCTGAAGGTGACGGCGTCGTTGGGCCGCCGCTCCGTCACCTTCTGGTACTCGGCCACGGAGCGCTCAGGCTGGTTCGTGTTGAAGTAAAGCTCGGCCAGCTTCTGGTAGGCGGCCACGAAGTCGGGGTCGAGTTCGATGGCGCGCCGGAAGCCGGCCTCGGTCGCCTCCGCGTCGGGCGGCACGCCCTGCGTGGTGCCCTGCGCGTAGGCCGTGCCCTTGAGGTATTGGAGGTGGGCCACACCGGGGTGCTCGGCGGTGAGGGCGTCGAGGCGCGCGCGCGCTTCCTGGAAGCGGTTCGTCGCGCCGTAGAGCTGGACGAGGCCGTCGAGCGCCTGGAAGTTGGTGCCGTCGAGGGTAAGCGCGCGCTCGTAGAGAGAGAACGCCTCGTCGTACTTGCCTTCGACGACGGCGATGCCGGCCAGGTTGGTGTAGGACGAGGGGGAGTTAGGCCACACGTCGCGCGCGGCCTCCATGTCGGCGCGCGCGGCGGCGAGGAGCGAGGCTGCCGCGCCCGCGTTTTTGGCCGCGCCGCGCAGGCGCATGTTGGCCATGCCGCGCGCCGTCAGCGTGCGGACTTTAATCTCGGAGAGCAGTTGCGGCGTCTGCTGCGCCGAGGGCGGCGTCTCGCGCAGCCTGTCGAGGAGTTCGGTGGCCTGCCGGCGAACCATCTCGGGGTCGCCGCCCGAGAGGTTAACCTGCAACTGCATCAGCTTCGCGGGCAGGAAGTTCGGGTGGAAGCGTTCGAGGTCGCCGGTGAACGAGCGCGCCTGCTCGATCTGCCCGTCGCGGAACTGCGCCTCGGACATGAAGTAGAGGGCGAGCTGCGAGCGCGGCTCCTGTTCGAGTATCCCGCTGAGGTCGGCGATGGCCTCTTTGGTCTGGCCCTGTTCGAGGCGGAGGCGCGCACGCAGCAGCAGCGCCTCGGGGTCGCGGCCGTTCTTCTTCAAAATCTCCTCGGCCTTCGCCGCGGCGCCGGGGCGGTCGCCCTTCTGGAGGAGGAGTTCGCCGACGCGGTAGTGGGCGCGCGCGTACTCGGGGAAGAGTTGGAGGCTCTCGCGATAGACCGAGAGCGCGTCGTCGAGGCGGCCCGTGCTGGCGTAGAAGTCGGCGAGCTTGGTGCGGCCGTCGGGGCGCGTGGGGTCGAGCGCGGCCAGAGCCTTGTAGGCCTCCTCGGCGCGGTCGAGCCGATTGTTGAGGAGGTAGAAGCTGGCGAGAATCCAGTGTACGTCCTGATTCGTCGGGTCAACTTCGACGGCCTTGCGGAACTGCGCCTCGGCCTCGTCGGTGCGCCGCTGCTGCGCGAGGAACTTGCCGTACTCGACGTAGGCCAGCGAGGCGCGGTCGTTCAACTGGATGGCGCGCTTAAAGGTCTTCTCGGCCTCGCCTAAGTCACCGACAAGACGGTAGAAGCCGGCGAGGCTGATGTAGGACTCGACACGCGCGGGATCGAGTTCGATGGCGTGATTGATCTTCTTGAGCGCCTCGACGCGGTCGTTGGGGCCGTTGCGCGCGGCCAGGACGTTGGCCAGCAGAATGTGCGCGGGAACGTAGTTGGCGTCCTGCTTGAGGATTTCTTCGGCGTGGATGCCGGCCTCTTCGAGGAGTTCGGGGTTGGTGACCTTGCTGCCGCGCTGGCTGCCGATGAGGAGGTAGCTGCCGATCTTATAGCGCGCCTCCTTGTTCGACGGGTCGAGCTTGAGGGCGCGGTTCATCTCGTCGAACGACTCGTTGAACCGTTCCAGCCCCTCGTAGGCGCGGGCCAGCCCCCAGTGGGCCGAGGCCAACGCCTCGTCGATCTGGATGGCGTTACGAAACTCCAGCGCCGCCTCGTGGAACTTGCGCTCCTTGAGGAAGGCTTCGCCGCGGGTGACATGTTCGGCTTTGAGCTTTTCGGGGTCGGAGCAGGCGGCCGTCAGGACGGCGCAGGCGAGCAGGACGGCGAGCAGCGCCGGGGCGAAGCCCCGCGCGCGTAGGCACTCGAAGAATCTCATTCGTGGCACTCCTATCGGAATCGGCGTCGGGCCGAGCACGCTGTCGGGCCCGGGGCAGGGCCTTTCCTCGTCTTTAGCCTGACGCTCGTCTTAACTTCACAAAACTCCCGCAGCGGGCAAGGCAACGAAGGTTTGTGCTCGGTCTCCCTCAGGCGTTAGCCCGGAAAGGTGACGAACTACTATAAAAGACCAATCCGGCCGGGTTTCCAATAACCGGCCCGGCGTGTTTCAACCCCTAGTTCGGGACAAAGCGCGGCAGCTCGGGCGAGACGCGCGCGGCCAGCTCCGCCGCCAGATTCATCGCCTCCTCCTCCGAGCGTCGCATGGGGACGATGACGCGCACCATCGCGCCGTCCGAGCGCCGGGAGCGCATGCTGTCCCAGGCCGTGTAGAGCTTGTCCCAGTATTCGCTGGCCACGGCGCGGCCACGGCCCTGATACCAGTAGACGAGCGCGAAGCGCTCGCTCGCGTTCTGGATAACGTAGCGGTTGGCCTCGAAGGCCGCGGAGCCGTCCGCCGGCTGGACGCGGATGACGGCCGGGTCGCTTAGAATCCAGCCCGAACCGGGCATGCAGTTGAGCGGGCTGTGATAGGTAGCGCCGGCGCGCTGCGAGGCGTAGTAGCCGACGTAGAGCGAAGCCATGCGCCCGTCGGCGAGCGCGTAGTCGCGCAGCACGTAGTCGTCGGCCTTGAGCACAGCCTCGGTCGCCTGATCGAAACGCACGTCGGCCCGTCGCTGACTCCACTCGCCGAGCGAGGCGGGCAACTCTGCGAGCGCGCTGCGCGGGACGCGCGCCTCGCCGGCGCGCTCCCAGAACTGCACGACCGCCCCGCCCGCGACGAGCAGCACGACGAGCACCCAGAAATGTCTGTCCCGAGTCTTCATCTCACAAATCCTTCAGACGGCTTCGCCCCCGCCCGTCATCGCCGCCGACGGTGCGCCGACCGTGACGCCCTTCCCGTCGCTGCCCGTGTCGGCCTTCGCGCCCTCTTCAGTCGCCGCCGCGCTACTGCCTCCGCCGCGAGGGCGGCCGCGGCCGGGGTCGAAGCGGTCGATGAGCCAGCCGAAGGCGAAGAGCAGCAGGAAGGCCACCACGTAGACGACCCAGCCGGAGAAGGAGTGGAAGAAGCCGTCGGCCACTTCCGTCCCGTAGTAGCGCGCGAGCACGCCCGTGCCGCTGACGCGCCCGGCGTTCGTCAGGATAGCGATGGGCACGGCGGCCAGCACGATTAGGACGGCACGCAGCACTTTGAAGTTGCGCGCATACCAACTGCGACTGTTGCCGCCGTCGTCGCCGCCGTCGGACTTCGGCGAAGTGAAGTAAGCGTAGACGACCGCGAGCGTCACTAGCGTCATCAGGCTGCGGATGCCGCTGCAAGCTTCGACGACTTCGAGCTTCTTCGTCGTCATCGAATTCAACGGGAGAAACTCGATAATGTTGCCTTCGCGCAGGACCGGGATGTCGAAAGCGCGCATCGCCCAGACGGCGCACCGCGAGGCGAAGAGCTGGAGCGGGAAGGCGACCTTGTTGAAGACGATGGTCGGAATCGGGATTGCCAGCGCCAGCAGCAGCAGCGGCACGACGACCACGCGCAGAATGCGCCCGCCCCAGAAGTAGACGGCCACGGACGCAAGCAAGAGCACGAGTGACATCCGCTGCACGAACAGTTCGGCGCCGGCCACGCCGGCCCACAGCGCCGCGAGCGCGCACGCCGCGCCCGCCAACCCCAGCGCGGGCCAGGGGCGCCCGGCGTCGCGGGCCAGACGAGTGCGCTCCGACCAGAGGATGTAGCCGATGATGAAGGGGACGAGCAGGCCGTGCGAGTAGTTCTCGTCCGTCCACCAGAAGTGGCCGAGTTTGGCGAGCACACCCCAGTAGGCGAAGGCGATGGCGCCGGCGATGAGGAGTGGCCTGAAAGAAATCCGCTCGGTCGTCTGCATTGTGTTTGAGGATTGGCGCAAAATGTGGACAGCAGATCACACAGCCCGTGGCCCAGTGGTTTCGCGAAGACGGCTGCTGGCCGCCCCCGTCGCGGGGAGACGCGAGCCAAGAGCTTAGCGCAACTGGGGGGGGGACGGCAACATGAGTCCGACCTCGAGGAGTGGCGCGGGAGGGTCGGCGGCCCCACCCTTTGCGTATCCGGCAAACCCCGCAGGCGCAGACTGGCACTTCAAACGGAGTGAGGCGCGGGGGTTTTCGGCCTCTCCGCCGCCTCCCGCGCCTCGCTTCGTGCGCGGCCCACCCTGAGGGCCGCGAAGTCCTTACCGCCTCCTCGAGGGAGGTTCATTACTACTGCTGGCCGAAGCGCCCTCTGTACTCGCCCGAGACGATAAAGGATTTGACCATCTCGGCCGCGACGAAGTCGCCGCCGTGGTTCTGGAGCTTGACGAGCCAGAAGTTGTAGCCCACCGGGTCCGGGTCGCGGCGCAGGTAACCCATATACTCCATCATGACGAAGCCCGGGATGGTTTCGCTCTGCACGAACTCCTTGCGCTCGACCACCTGCCGCAGCACGGAGGCGCGCTCCGTGCCCGCGTCCAAGAGCGCCACCCACGAGTGGTGCTCCTCGGGGCTCAACGTCACGCCTGCGTTGTTTATGATCGCGTCTACGTACTGCGCGTTCGTCAGGCTGTCGTACTTCGCGCCGAAGTCGCGCCGCCGGACCCACTCCCGGTAGAAGGCCGCCATATTAGCCTCCAACTTCTGTCTCCACCCGGGCGCGCCGACGATAACCCCCTGACCGATCTCCGCAGCGCCGGCCTGAAGTTCCGACATCGACGGCATCCGGCCGTAGGACACCTTGTTGAGCCGGTGGATGAGGAAGCCGGTCTCCTGGAACTCTATCGAGAGGAAGAACGCCGCCGAGACGTGAACGCGCTTGACCTCGACGCACTGCGCGTCCGACCCGCAACTTGCAATCTCGTTGGTCCAGAAGGCCAGCCCGCTGTCATCCGGCTCGCGGTTAAGGAAATCCACGTAATGCTGCCGGACGAAGAACTCTGTCACGGCCGCGGGGTTGGGCACGTCCCCGTGGGCCATGTACACGTTGGCGAATTCCAGGTGGTCGATGGCCACCCGCAGGGCGCCCTTCGCATCCTTAAGGTTTCCGTCGCGGGCGAGACCTGTAGCGAGCCTCGCGTAGTTCAAGGCGTTCTGTAGCTCGCCGTCGATCTTTCCGGCCGCCGCGTAAGAGCCGCTCTCCTCGACGAAGTCACCGTAAGCCTGCTGAATGTCGGAAGCCACGGCGTCTAGTTTGGGCACGACTGAGCTTTGCGCCGTCGAGATGCCGCCGCCCTCCACACTGCTGCTGCTGCTCCCGGTCAAATCGGAGAGCTGGTTGCTAGTCGTCTGGGCGTTCTTCTTCGCCCGACCCACGGACCCCGTGGACCTCTTAATCTGCACCGTAACCCCGTTGGAGACGACGCTTCTGCCCTTGCTATCCGTCGCCTTGGCGGTCAGGGTGTAATTGCCCGCCGCGACGTTATTCCACGCGCAGCCGTAAGGGGCGGTGGTGTCCGTGCCGATCAGTGTGGCTCCCGAGTAAAACTCCACCTTGGTGACAACGGCGTCCGTATTGGTGGCCGTCGCAGTGACCGTAAGGTTGGCGACGGCGTTGAACTGCGAGCCGCTGAGCGGGCTCGTGACGGTCGCCATCAAAGCGCCCGCGTCAGGCGTGGGCGTGGGCGTCGGAGTAGGCGTGGGCGTGGGCGTTGGTGCCGGCGTCGGACTCGGTGTCGGCGATGGCGCCGGCGCCGCGCCGGGCGGCGTTATCTTTGCCACATACAGGTCCGTTCGCGTCCCGCCCATGTTCGACGTGTAGAACACGAACCGACCGTCGTACGAGATGTTCGCACGGGGGCTGTCCTCGTATTTGCGGTAGACGCTACGGTGGTGCAGGAGCCTCCGCACTAGGCCCGAGCCGTCCGTGGCGACCTGAATGAGTTCCTTGCGGAGCGGGGCGGGGGCGGGAGCCGGGGCTTCGCCGAAGAGGCCGACGAGCGCCCAGCCGCCGTCGTCCGCGAGCATCGACGTGTGGATGGCCTGTGTCCAATCGGGCAGTGTCAGCAGGGGGGCGGCGGCGTGCGGGGAACTGAGGCGCCGCCAGTTCATCCGGTTGGTGTTGTTGTCGTACCCGACGTATGTATCCGTGCCGGCGTCCCCGTGGCCGGGCGCCCCATCCCGGTCGTCGATGATGGGGTCGGAGACCCCGGTCTCCACGTTGTAGACGAGCTGCTCGACCGTGCCAGGCCCCTGCTTATTTGTCTTCACCACGACCCACCGCCCGTCGCCGCTAAGTGTCGTCTCGTCCATGTCGGTGCGCAGCACGCTTAACATCAGCCTGCCCAACGCGCGGTCGTAGACGCCGAAGCCCACGGGCGCATAATCGGATGAGCGTTTGCGGGTGAAGCTGACCCGGTTGCCGTCCCGAGAGAACGAGGTCTGAATCATGTACTCACCCGGGAGCTGCGCCGTAAGGTCGGCCAGGAGGTCATACCGTCTCGTGTCGGGGTGGTAGGCGAGGATGGCCGCGCCCACGGTGCAGTAGAGCGTGTTGGGGTCCGTGCGGCTCCACACCGCGCCCTCCCAGAAGGGCGTGCCGCGCGTCGGCTCCATGGGCAACTCTTCCCTCACGCCGCGCGCGAAGTTCACGGGGTCGAAGCGCAGCAGGAAGGCCGGGCTGCCGTAGTTGCCGACGAGGACGCGCGTGTTGTCGGAGTTAGACGTGGGCCAGTAGGAGTAGTAAGTGCCGCAGCCCGCCGGGCAGTTGGCCCCGTCCGTGAGGCGCATGACCTCCACGCCCGACAGCGAGTCGATGAACTTGCCCCCGACGGGCGGAGGCGTGAGCGTCGGACCTTCCGCGTAGACGCCCATGTCCGTTCTGACTTGCGCCGTCGCCGACAGGCAGAGGATGAACAGGGCGGCGGCCGTCAGGGCGAGGGAAAAAGAGCGACGGCTGGCGATAGCCAGTCTCAGATTGGTCACGGCTGGGACTCCTTCGGTAACCGGACGATCTTGGCGATTTGCTGCCGAGACTCCTGGCTTTGCGAACCCGCATCACTGCGGGGGTGCCTTTATCGGTAATATCAGCGCTAAACGGTTAACGCAGACGAGAAGCTGTGATCTGACTGGTGAGTGGGCGTAGGAGCGTAACGGTGACCGGGAGGCGTGCGGTTGCACGCCTCCGGCCACGATTCGCTGGCTGAAAAGGTAGCTTCGAGTTATCGGTAGAAGGGGTATGAGGTGCTTCGGAGAATTCAGGACCGACGATGGCAAGATAGGCTGCGCCCGCGCGTGGTTCCGGTTACGGAGTCAAAGTCTCCATCGCCGCACGCCGAACGGACATTGTGTGAGGTCCGGGCTGGGCGCCCGACCAGACGACTGGCGTGCTGAGCAAGGGATATTGAGCCCTTAACTGTCTCCGATCGCCTTCGGCAGCCAGACAATCTCACACTTCGCGACTTCAAAGATAAAGAGCATTGAAGCGTTGGGAGATTCACGGCTTTGTGCCCCCGTTTTACAGCGGGTTTACCTTTTCGTGTGCAATCGTCAGATTCACAAAGAACATTGCCGCAATGATGCAGCAGTCACAATAATTAAACATTTTGACAACTATGTTGTCAATTGTTTTCTTTGATAGAATTTGATTAATATCAGTGCCACCTTAGAATTTTGATAATGGAGGAGCTATTAGTTGTATTATAACGCAGAGAAGTGAGAAGTCCGGTAGACAATTCCGGTCGTCTGGCAAGTGCGAAAACAGAACCCCAAATATAAGCCTGAATAAAAAAAAATATGAACAAGCTCTCCAAAGTCATCTCGTGTATCACGCTGGTTTTCCTACTCCTGGCAGCCTCCGAAGCGCGGGCCGACACCGTAGAAATAACTAGCGGATTCGTCTCTATCGGCGGCGTGTACCCACCAGGCCGGGGTACATTCCGCACCATAAATTTTTCACTCGCGGGAGATAACTTTACGTTTAACGGTACTGAGGTCGACGGGACTACTCAGCAGGTGACGACTTGCACCTTCGGCCCCTGCCCCGCCGGTACTTTAATCAACTCAAGCAGCGTTGTGAGACTTCAGGGTGTCGGCTCGGCCACGATCAACGGCCTGTTCTACCCAATTACCCAGCCGCTTGGCAGCCTGCTAACATTCACCGGGGAAAGCATCTCTATTCCATCCAGCGGCGAACCCGTCATCTTCATCACTACACCTTTCACGATGACGGGCACGCTCAACGTTGTCGTCCCGCCGGGAACGTCCGTTTTCAGCGCGACCGCTGTGGGTTCCGGGTTTGCGACACTTACCTTGCGACAATTTGAGTCCGGCTACGTCCTCACCACAATCCGCTACGACTTCCAGAGGCCGATACCTGAACCGAGCACCATAATATTACTCTGTACGGGTCTAGCGGGTGTGGTAAGAGTTACCCGCCGCCGCCGGTCTAAGATTTAGGGTGGAAAAACTCGGCAACTGCGGGCGACCAGGCTGACATGGACGCTGCGGCCCGCAGAACACCAATCTCCGCTTTTGATGACAACCGAGTCGCTGCAAGCCCTGCCCCTCCGCACTTCAATCTTGTCAGATTATTATCCTCAACAGAGATGATCTTCCGGCATAGCTGAGGGACGCCCGATCTGGAATAGGCGATCAGCTTGTGACTTAACGCGGAGCATGTCTGGAGATTAAGAACGAAGGGGTCAGGGGATTCGAGTCGCGCAGTTCGCGCTGAATTTCCAGGCCGCGGCGCGCTAGTTCGCGCCGCAGGAGGGTGACAGTCTGAAACGTCTCCCGACTCGGTAGGCGCATGCGCGGCTGCCGCCCCGTGAGCTGGTAGATAAGCCCGGCCGCCAGGACGCGCACAGCGTGCACCGCCGAGGGCAATTCGCCAGCACGTAGCGAGTCGCGTAGTTTGCGTGTGTAATAGCGAGCATGGTGAATTTTAAGCAGGAGTGCCCCGCCGGGGCGCAGTACGCGCGCCAACTCGGAGAGGCAACGCGCGTTATCCGTATACGGGAGTGCGAGGCGACAGATGACTACGTCGAAAGAGCCTTCGTCAAAGGGCAGTAACTCCGCTGCGGCACGAACGAAGGTCACAGGGGCGGAGGGCGCGTTGGCCGCGAACAACCTCCTCCCTACGAGCCCAACTTCCGGCGTCACGTCAACTCCGACACACGACGCGCCCAGCTCGGTAGCGAACGGCAGGAGCTCCTGCCCTGCCCCGCAGCCTAGGTCAAGGACACGCCCCACGTCGAGCCCGGCCACGGCCTCCAGAGACTCGCGAGCGCGCGACGCATCGCCGACGAACATCTCCCACTCGGCGCTGACATACTTGTCGTACTCGCTCGCCATCGGCCCGCCAACCTCCCGCCGCATCAGAATGTCGCTCCGCGTCGGCCTAACTCACGGCTGTAATCACTGCCACCCGTTGCGTACTCCGTGAGTAAAAAAAGCAGGCCGCTAATCCGGTAGTCGCCTGCGCCCCCGAAACTTCGCCCCGGCCGCCGGCCGCGGCCACATCCTCGGCGGGGTTGTCCCCGGAGCGGACTCGGCCTACATTCGCCGCCACAGCGTCGCCGCCTCTCTGTGGTGCAGGTTAATCTGCCTTGCGACGCGCCGTCGGAGCAGGGGCGGGCGTTTGCGCCCGCACGCCGACCGGTAGCCCGTCCGCGCCCTTCAGACCCGCCGTCCCGGCTTCGTCGCCGGGGAAG
Source organism: Pyrinomonadaceae bacterium (assembly GCA_036380435.1). GTDB lineage: Bacteria > Acidobacteriota > Blastocatellia > Pyrinomonadales > Pyrinomonadaceae > DASQDT01. The sequence goes on from DASVES010000363.1 coordinate 16,104, forward strand.
AAATTACCTGGGGGGTAGGGCGGCCAGGCACCGCTCGGCCTGGCGTAGAGCGCGTTACCCACAAACGCCCAGGCCGAGGCGAATCGGTTAAGCGCCGCCGTCCCGATGGCGCCGCCGTTGCCGAAGACGCCGTACTCTCCGTGCGGGAGCAGGTTGTTCGTGAACGAGAGGTCGGCGTGCCTGAAGCCCTCCGCCGTGTCGAGGCTTAGGGCAATCGAGACCGCCCCCCTCACCGTGTTGTGGTCGAACGAGACGCCCTCCGACCCGTTGAGCACCTGGAAGGCCCGCGCCCCGGCACCGTGCGCCCCCAACTCGATCAGGTTGTCCGAGACCGCCACCCGCCGCAGCCGGACCCGCGTGTCGCCCGTATCCAGCCCGCGCAGGTTAACGCCGTTCGTGACGTTGCGGATGACGTTGCCCGAGAAGGTGACGTCCTCGACCACCTCCCAGCCGGCGTCGCGGAACGTGTTGAAGATGACGGCCCACCCCGTCTGCGCGTCCGCCCAGCTGTTCTCCATCACGTTGCCGGTGACGCGGACCCGCCGGGCGTTCTTCAGCTCGAAGAGGTTCTTGAGGGCGTAGCCCCGCCCGCGCCACTCCGGGCGCTTGTAGAGCGTGTTGTTTCTGATCACGATGTCGGAGGGGACCAGGTTCGGGATGGTCGGGGCGGCGCCGCCGAAGAGGATGTTGATGGAGGCGGCCTCCAGGTAGTTGTTCTCGATCAGGAAGGGGCCGGGGCCGTTCCAGCCCCCCAGCGCCTGCGTCTCCACCCCGGCCCACTTGATGCCGGAGATGTGGCTGTTCGTGACCGACGTCGAGGCGCTGTTGAGGGTGATGCCTCTTTGGACGGCCGTCTGGTCGTCGCGCGCGCGCACTAACACGCGGTCGAACTCCAGGTGGTGGGGGGCGTCGTCGAGCGTCTTCTGGTTCTCCTGGCTGGCGCCCTCGCCCAGTTGGATCAGGTTGTATCCCTCCCCCTTCATCGCCGCCCCCTGCGTGAACTCCAGGCACCGTAGCCGCCAGTGGTGCGACCCGGCCGGCGCCCTCAGCACCGGCGAGACGTTGGGCGTCGCGAGGCGCGCCATCAGCGGCGCTGAGTCGGGCGAGACGCGCACCCCCTCCGGCAGTTCCCCGCACCGCGCCGAGCGCACCGTGATGAAGGCGTCGCCCGCCTTGACCGGCAGCACGAAGTTGCCCGTGTAGGTCGCCCCCGAAGATAGGACCACCTCGTCGCCCGAGGCGGCAGCGTCTAAGGCACGCTGCAAGTTGTCACCGGGTCTGACCGTGATGGTTTTCGCACCCGGGTTGACGACCCGCGGGCGGGCGACCTGATGCTGTGCGAATGTATAACCCAGGTACACGAGCGCGAGGGCGGCCGCCACCGACAGCGACGCGATCAGCGCTTTCTTCACCTCTTGCTGCTTCATAAAACCCGGCGCCCCCAACGCCCCATCGCGCGTCCCGAGGAAACCGTCAGAGCTACATGGCGAGTGCGTCGCGCGCCGGGGTCGGCTGCGCGGCCTGCTCATTCATGATCGGACGGAGCTGATAATCGCGGTACTGCCCCGGCTCCCCCTGCCGGCCGTCCACCGCCGCCGCCGCTATGTTGAAAGCCTCGCGGGCGCTCGCGAAGTGAATCTTGTAGCGCCCCGTCCGGGCCGACTCTTCCAGGGCCTCCGACCAGAAGCGGCGCGCGCCTTCACCGATGCACGCGTCCTGATCGTGGGTGAAGAAGCCGTGGCAGTAGAGCTTGAGGAAGACCCACTCCGGGCGGCCGAGCACCGAAATGCGTGCGCCGGCCCAGCGTTCGAGGCGCTCGAAGTCCGAGGGGTAGTTCGCGGCCATCACGCCGTCGTCGAGACGCGGCACGGGCAGGCCGCGCACGCGCCGCGACCAGTTGAAGACGAGCGGCCCCGTCAGGATAACGGGCAACTGTGGCCGGCGGCCGACGCGCAGGGACGGCCCCGTGCGGTGTGGCACGGCCTCTTCGAGCGGTCGCCCACATTCGTAGATGGCGTTGAGGCGGGGCACCTGCGGTTGCAGGGGCGCGGCCGGCAGCGTCATGTCGGCGTAGCAGCCCGTCTCGGCGAGTACGCGCATCTCGTTATCGACGCCGCAGAAGCGCCCGCCTGCCGAGTTCGCCAGAGCGAGGTTGCCGTGGACGAAGGCGTAGCGCGGCGGCCCGCCCGGCGTCTCGCGCGAGAGGCACCCGTGCTCTTCGGCCAACAGGTCGCGGAACTCGACGAGCGCGCGGCGCAGGCCCGCCTCCGTGTCGGGCGTCTCGACGCCGTGGTGGAGATGCACCTCGACCTCGCCGAAGCCTTCGGCCTGCAAGCCGGCCATCGTGTCGAGGATGGGCGCGTGGTATTGCTCGGCCGGGTAGAAGTTTGTGTGGCGGTAGGGCGTGCCGTCATGGTCGCGGACGGCCGCGCCGGTCGCGCGCGCCGTCTCGCACCACTGGTCGAGCCGCCGCCGTTGCTCGTCGAGCGGGAGGAAGCCGCCGCGCTCACTCCATGCCGGCTCGAAGTGGTTGGCGACGACCACGATCAGGTGGAGGGGTGCGCCGCCCTCGCGCGCGCGCCGCGCCGCCGCGCCCGCGCGCCAGAACGGGTATCGCGCCAGCCACGGCAGCGACCAGGAGAGCTTCGCCAGCAGTCCCGCGTCGTTCTCGCTCATGTCGTTTGTGCCCCGCCGTCGCGTACGAAGACGAACTCGTTGCAGCCCAGGCCGACGCCGCCGCACTTAAGCCTGGTCAGCGTGAATCCCCGCGCGCGGTAGAAGTCGAAGATTTCGTCGGGCGTCGCCACCTCGTAGGGGTAGCCGCCGACCCAGTCGATGATGTCGTGCCAGCGGGACATCCCCCGGTTCCGGTCGTAGTCCGTCCAGCGTCTGACGTACTCCTGCGGCCGCAGCGTGACGAGAGAGCGCAGGGCCGGCTTGATTTCGTCGGGCGCGACGGCCAGCGCGGCGAAGGGCGGGCGCAGGAAGCGCGGCAGGCGGTTGTAGGTTTTCTTGATCCACTTCCAGCGCGCGGCCTGGCTCCCGGTGTCGTTGTAGATGGCGACGAACAGGCGGCCGCCGGGCTTGACCGGCAGTTGTGCGTTCTCCAGGGCCAGCCACATCTGGCCCGTGTGGTGGAGCACGCCCCACGAGTAGACCACGTCGAAGAGGCCGAGTGACCTGATGTAGTCGGCGTCGAGCGCCGAGCCCTCCTCGACCCTCCACGCGGGGTCTTCGGGGAAGTAGCGGCGGCGCAACTCCGCCGTGCAGGCGACCGAGCGCGGGTCGTAGTCGAGCGAGTGGACGCGCGCGCCGAGGCGGCGCGCGGCGAGGCTGAAAAGGCCGCTGCCCGAGCCGATGTCGAGGAAGCTGCGGCCCGCGAGCGACTCGACCCCCAGCATCAGACGGAGCGACTCCTCGGCCTCGCGAATCCTGCCGTCGTCGAGCGCGGCGAGGAAGCGGCTCCAATTGTCACCGAACTCGAACCGCTCGCCGCGCGCGACCTCGCGGGCATGTGAACTCATCTCCATATCTCTCCCGCACCACGCCTAGCGATACTTCCAATAATAGTAGAGCAATTTCGGGTACTCCAGCGCGACCGCCCCCCAGCCGCTCCGGTACAGCCACCAGGTGGCGGCCGGCGGCGTCTGCGCCCCCTCCTCCACTGCCTCGACGCCGACCTCGACGCCGCTACCGCGGAAGGCGCGGCGCAGCGTCCACAGCGCGCGCCGGGTGTGGTACGCCGAGGTCACGAAGAGCAGGGAGCGTGCGCCGGCCCGCTCGGCGTATGCGCGCGCGGCCAACGCCTCGTCGTGTGTGCCCGCGACCGCCTCGGGCAGCACCTCGATGCTCTCCGCCGGGACGCCCGCGCGCAGCAACTCCTCGCGCGCCCGCTCGACGAAGAGCGGGTTGGTCTGTAGCGCCTCGGACCAGCCGCCTCTCCGGTTGTCGTTCGTCAGGATCACGCGCGGCGCGCGGCGCGCGTGGTAAAGCTCGGCGGCGCGCCGCGAGCGCTCGACGTAGGCCGCCGACCCGCTCAGCACGACGAGCGCGTCGGCGCGCGCGATGCCGGCCGTCTCGACCAGCGCCAGGGCCGCCGCCCACGCGACCGGGGGCCACGCAATGACCAGTACCGCCACCACGGCCCACGCCTGCCGGCGCCGCCCCGCGCGCCCGAACTTTACACCACGTTGTCGGGCGGCACTACTCATCGCGGGACTTCGACGCCAGCAGCTCTTCGTAGAGCGCGAGGACGGCTTCGAGGTTTTCGAAACCCAGCACGTCGCCGGGCGTTCGCCGGGCGCCCTCCCGCAGGCACTCGTCGGCGGCCGCGCAGAGCCGCGCGAGGTCTTGCGCGGGGACGACGCGCACGCCTGCGGGGCGCGGCGCGCGGTCGGTGGCGACGACCGGGACGCCGAAGTGCACGGCCTCGCGCACGGCGATGGAGTCGCCGTCGTAGAGCGTCGTGCGCAGCATCAGGTCGCTGTCGGCGATGACGCGAAGGGTCACGGCCCGCTCCACGTCGCCGCACACCAGGACATGCTCGCCGTATGACTTCGCGGCCACGCTGCGCCGCAAATCCTCTTCGAGGCTCCCCGAGCCGACCAACACGAGTCCCGCCCGCGGGAACTTCTCGCGCAGGCGGCCGAGGGCCTCGATCTGGAGCGGCAGGTCGTACTCGGGTTCGAGCCCGCCGACGGAGACGAGTACGGGCCGGTGGCCCGCGAAGAAGGAGCGCAGCGGCCCCGGGGGCTGGACGGCGGGCGGGGCGGCGGGGAGCGCGTAAGGGCTTATGAGGCGTACGCGGCGGGCCTCAACGCCGACCTGCCGGAACCATGCGGCGACCTCCTCGTTGACCGCAACGACGCGGTCGAGACGCCCGAGCGCCAGGCCGCGTAAGGAGCGAGGCCGCGCGGCGCGCCCCTCGGGCGACGACGGGTAGCCGCCCGAATGAAACGTCAGCACGGTCCTGCGTCCCGGCAGCGACCCGCAGAGTAGCAAGAGCGCGGCGAGGCGCGCGCTGAGGTTGCCGCCGACGTGCAGGTGCGCCACGTCGTAGCGCAGCGTCAAGAGGAGACGCGCGACGCCAAGCCCGCCGCTTGGGCCGTAGACGCCCGCGCCTTCGTCTCGGCGGTTCGGGCTCAGGTCGATGACCTCGCAGGCGACCCCGCGCCCCAAGAGGTATTCGCGCAGCGCCGTGACGTGCGCCTGCACGCCCCCGCGCGGCGGCGAGTAAGGCCCGATCAAAAGGACTCTCAGGGGCGGCATCGTCTTGGCGGGGTCTTTACGCGCGGGCGCGGGGTGCGAGCGCCGCGAGGTGTTGGCGGATTTCGTCGAGCCGCGCCTCCCAGCTCTCGGGGCGGATGGCCTCGCTGCGCGCGCGCGAGGGGCCGGGGTCTTTGAGCGCGGCCTCGACCTCGCGGATGGTCTCGCGGGGGCCGTCGGCGATGCGGCACTGGCCGAGGACTTCGACCTCGGGGATGGGCGTCGAGACGACGGGGAGCCCGGCCGCGAGGTACTCGCGCACCTTCAGAGGGTTCGCGTTGAGCGTCAGCTCGTTCAGGCGGAAGGGCATCAGCGCCACGTCGAAGCCCTTGCAGTAGGCGGGCAAAGACTCGTAGGGCTTGCGCCCCAGCAGGTGAACGTTCGGCAGGGCTTCGAGGACTGAAACGTCGGTCGTCACCTTGCCTAAGATAACCAGCGAGCCGTGCTTGAAGTGCTTCGCCACCTCGGCCATCAGGTCAACGTCCACCCAGTCGGCCACGAGCCCGAAGAAGCCGATGACGGGGCGCGGCAGGGAGGCTATCTCCGCGGGCACTTTCGTCTCCGGGTCGAGCGCGCGGCTGAAGTGCGCGAAGTCAACGCCGTGGCGGACGAGCACGGCGTGCGGGTTGATCTTGCCTCGTGACTGAAGGAGGCGCTCCGAGCTTACGATGGCGAGATCGGCCATGCGCAACAGTTTCTCCTCGAAGACGGCCATCACCTCGCCCGAGACGCCGGTGAAGGCCGTGTACTCGTCAACGCACTGGTAGATCAACTGCTCCTCGCCGAGTGTGCCGGCGACGACCGCGGCCGGCGGGTTGAAGACCCAGTTGACGGGGCGGCGGAACCCGAGCTTGCGCATCGCGCGCCTGACCTGGAGGCGGAGCAGGTGGCGGTTAATCGTGCGCACGGCCACGCTCCCGTAAGCGGGGATCGCCAAAGGGCTCAGGACGTAGATATTAGGCTCGGGGTTGCGGATAGGGGTCGCCGCCGCGGCGAGCTTGCGGAAGGCGCGGCCCGCATCGGCCTTCGAGACGGTGGGCGTGCGGTAGCCGATGGAGTTGACCCAGAGTACGCGGTTGTCGCGCGCGAGCAGGCGCATCAGGTGCGTCTTCGAGAGCGGGTCGCCGCTCCAGTCGTGGCTGAAGCAGATGATGTCACGCCCGCGCAACTGCTCGGAGGCGGGTGGGCGCCCACGACTCTGACTGTCGCTGTGGCTCACAGGTGTTTGGCTCAAAACTTTTGACTCTTCATTCTCTTGATTCCGACGATCTTTCACTTCGAGCGCGTGCCGACCTTGGCGTGAACCTTCTGGTAGAGGGCGTCGCCCAGGAGTCCCTTCGCAAGGTCGAGCACGGCGGCGCGCGCGCGGCGCGCGAACAGGGACTCGGTGCGGGCTGCGCGGACGACGTCGCGCGCGCCGGCTCCGCGGCGTACCGCCAGGCGCGCGAGGCGGAAGGGGTCGCCGCCGGGGGCATTTGCGCCGACGCGGCTCGTCGCCACGGAGCGATAGCCCGCCGCGCGCGCTGCGGCGGCGACGCGGGCGTCCCAGCGCCCGCCGGGGCAGGAGAAGTGCTCGATGCGCCGGCCGGTCCACTGTTCCAAACGCTCTTTCGACTCGGCGAGTTCGCGCCGCACCTCCGCGTCAGCGAGGCCGTTGAGCAGGCGGTGCGTCATCGAGTGGCTGCCGACCTCGAAGCCCTGTTCGGCCAACTCGCGCACCTGGCCGGGTGCGAGGTAGCCGCGGCCGCCTACGAAGCCCGCGACGACGTAGAAGGTAGCGCCGAAGCCGAACTCCGAGAGCAGCGGCGCGGCCGACACCAGGTCGGTCTCGCAGCCGTCGTCGAAAGTGATAGCCACGCGCCGCGCCGCGCCCCCGCCGTCGCCGAGGGCGCGGCCGGCGCTGACGCCCTCGAAGCCGTCGGCCTTGAGCGCGGCGAGGTGGCCGCGGAAGTCCGATTCGCCGACGACGTAGCTCGCGTAGCCGGGGTCGTCCTGGCAGAGCGCGCGCCCGGGTCGCGCCAGCTCGTGGTACATGAGGTAGGCGGTGCCGTGTGGTCTCATCAGAAGATTCTGCGGAGCTGGGCCTTGACGGGCGCGGGGATTTTGAGGCCGAGGCGGTCGGCCACCTTTTTCACCTTCTTGATGAGACGGCGGCGGCGCATCGAGCGCGAGTTGACGTCGCCGAACTCGCCGAGCAGGGCCTCGGGTAGCTCGCCCGAAGCGGGCAGGCGCAGGTCGCCCTTCGCCCCGACATAGCTGCCGGAGGCCAGCGCCGCCAAGACATCCGCGCGCCCCGGCGCGTCGCACTCGACCAGGTTGTAGAGTTCACGGAACTGCTTCTTCCAGTGATAGTCGACGCCGTAGAAGGCGAGCATGCCGGGCCGCCGCTCGCGCAACCGCGCGAGCAGCTTGAAGGTGCCGGGCCGCGGCGCAGCTCGGCCGTCGTACTTCGAGTTCCAGGTCTCGATGCCGCGCGGCAAGACCTCGAACGTTTCGATCCATTCGAACATCGAGTCCATCGGGTGCGCGATGACGGAGACGCCGCCCGCGCGCTCGATGTGCGCGATGACCTTCTGCGGGTCGGTCGTCCCGGCGAGCGTCGTCACGCCGTAGCCGAGGACGTGCATGCGCCGCTCGCACTCGTATTCGAGTCCGGGGATGAAGCGGAAGTGCTCGTCGGAGAGCGCCTCGCACTCCGCGACGTAGGCGCGCAGCCGCTCCTCGTCGAAGTACTCGGCGTGGTCGGTCATGCAGGCGAAGGAGCAGCCCGCCGCGACGAGCACCTCGCGCAGTTCGGAGAGCGTGTACTCGCCGTCCGAGTACGTACTATGAGTGTGAATAACCCCTCTGAGCATTGACCTCCTCACGCCGCCCCGCCAATTTTTTGAGGCCGCCGGGCAGGCGGCGGAAAGCGAAATCGAGCCAGTCGCCCAACTCCGGCAAAGGGTCGCGCCAGGCGAAGTTGTCGTGGAAGGTGCCGGCCACCGGCCGGAGGAAGGCGGCGAGCGCGGCCGCGCGCATCGGGAACTCGCCGGCGTAACCGGCCGGCGCGCCGCGCCAGACCTCGATCAGGTGGCGGAAGTCGCCGAGCAGCCAGCGGCAGCGCACGCCTTCCGCGTATGGCGCCTGCCGGCCCACGTCGCCGCGCTCGGCCAGCTCCGCGACCAGCGCCGGGAAATCAACCCCGGCGTAGACGGCCAGCGGCAGCGAGTTCCAGAAGCGGCCGTTGACCTCCATGAAGACCGGCGTGCCGTCGGGGCCGATGCGGAACTCGACCATCGCCACGCCGTGCCAGCCGAGCGCACCGAGGATCGCGAGAGAAGCCTCGCGCACTCGCGCTTCGGGTCGCACGCTCACGCGCACGGCGCTGCCCGAGCCCGTCGGCCGCACGTCGCGCACGCGCCGATGGGCGAACTCGGCGCGCACCTCGCCCTCGCGCATCAGCGCGAAGTAGCCGGCCCCCGTTCCCCCAACGAACTCCTGCACGAGCACGGCGGAGGCGCGCCGCGAGAGGTCGGCGTAAGCCCCCTCGAACTCGCCCGCGTCGCGTGCGTAGAGCGGCGCGCCCGTCGCCACGACGCCCCCCGCGGCCGAGACCTCTTCGGACGAGCGCGGCTTGAGCACGACCGGGTAACGGGCCTCGCGCATCACGCGCCGGGCCGCGTCGGCGTCCGAGACGAGCGCCGTGCGCGGCACGGCGACGCCGAGCGCGGCGGCCAGCGCCGTCGTCTCCTGCTTGTCGAAGGCGCGCCTGACGGTTGCGGCCGGCGGCAGGACGAGGCGACCGCCGGCCTCGAAGATTTGCCCGCGGCGCTCGGAGAGCGGCAGCGTCGTGCGCTCGGTCATCGGGAGCACGAGCGTGCCCGGCTCGCGCGCGGCCTCCTCGGCGACGCGGCGGACAAAGTCAGCCGCGTCGGCCTGCGGGGCCGGGTAGCGGAATGTCCCCGACGCCCCGCGCGACCACCCGGCCTTCGACCACGAAGCGGACGACCCGACGAGCACGCGGTGGCCCGCGCGCGCCAGAGACCTCACGCACGCGACCGCCTGATTCTCGTTGCCGTCGAGCACTAACACTCTCATAGCTTCACGACTGAATGGAAGTGACGAGTTCGGGACGGCGGATGAGAGATTCGCCGTCCGCCGTCCCATCTTTCAAACGGCGACGGCGGCCGGCTCGGCGCGCGCCTCGCGGGCGTCGAAGAGTTGTTCGCCGTCGATGAATTGACGCAGCCAGACCTCGAAGTTGACGAGCGACCAGAGGCGCGACGAGTGGTCGCGCAGGCCCGCGACGTGTTCGGAGGCGAGTTGGCCGACGAAGTCCGCCTCGAAGATGCCGCGCGCGCGGGCGCGCTCGCCGAGGACGTATTCGTCGAGCACGCCGCGGTGGCGGCCGCGCAGCCACGCACCGAAGGGGACGGGGAAGCCCATCTTGGGCCGCGTCAGGATGGGCTCGGGCAGCACGCCCTTCATCGCGCGGCGCAGCACGTACTTCGTCGTCCACCCGCGCAGCTTCAGACGCTCTGGCAGCCGCGCCGAGAACTCGACGAGCTTGTGGTCGAGGAACGGGACGCGGCTCTCGATGGACGCGGCCATGCTCATCTGATCCTGCTTCATCAGAAGCTCGTGCAGGTAGGTCTTGGTGTCGGCGTAGAGCAGGCGGTTGAGCAGGCTGTCGGCGTCGGTCTCTTCGACGAGGCGGCGCACGCCCGCGTAAGGGTCGGTCGAGCCGGCGCGCTCGGCCGTCTCGGGCGTGAGCAGACGGCGTTGCATGGCGCGCGGGAAGACGGCGAAGTTGTCGAAGTACAAACTTTCGAGATCGGCGGGCAGGCAGAGGAAGGTGCGCCCTAGTTTCTGCCGGACGCGCGAGCCGGCGGGCAGGCCGGCGACGGCTCGCGCGACGGCGCGGCGCAGGGGCGCCGGCGCGAGCGTCTCGTAGCCGCGCCCGAGCGCGAGGTTGTAGACCGTCTTGCGGTAGCGCGCGTAGCCGGCCAGCAGCTCGTCGCTGCCCTCGCCCGTGAGCACGACCTTAACGTGGCGCTGGGCGAGGCGCGAGACGAAGTAGAGGGGGATGCTGGCGAGGTGCGCCAGCGGCTCGTCCTCGTGCCAGACGAGGAGCGGCAGCGCGTCGAAGAACTCATCAGGGCTGACCACCACCTCGTGGTGGTCGGTGCCGAACGCCCCGGAGACCATCCGGGCGTATTCGAGCTCGTTGGCCTCGCGCTCGTTGAAGGCGACGGAGAAAGTCTTGATCGGCTCATCCACCAGCTTGCTCATCACGGCGGCGATGGCCGACGAGTCGATGCCGCCGGAGAGGAACATGCCTAAGGGCACGTCGGCCATCAGCCGCAGGCGCACCGATTCGCGGAACAGCTCCGACCACTCCTCGATCAAGTCCGCCTCGCGGCGGCCTTCGTTCCCCCGGCCGTCGTCTGAGAAGGTCACGTCCCAGTAGCGCTCGACTTTCACCTCCCCGTCGCGCCAGAGCAGCGTGTGGCCGGGGAGCAGGCGGCGCACCCCCCGGTAGAGCGTCTCCTCGCCCGAGGGCGCGTGGTTGGCGAGGTAGTCGGGCAGCGCCGCGTAGTTCAGCTCCGCGCGGACGGCGCCCGCCTCCAGCAGCGCCTTGATCTCCGAGGCGAAGTAGAGCGAGCCGTCCTCCGTCAGCGCGTAGTAGAGCGGCTTGACGCCGAGGCGGTCGCGCGCGATGAAGAGTTCCCGGCGGCGCGCGTCCCAGATGGCGAAGGCGAACATGCCGCGGAGGTCTTCGACGCAAGCCGCGCCCTTCTCCTCGTAGAGGTGGAGGATCGTCTCGGTGTCGCAGTGGGTGGCGTAGACGTGGCCGCGCGCTTCGAGGCCGGGGCGGTGGTCGGCGTGGTTGTAGACTTCGCCGTTGTAGACGATCTGGAGCGAGCCGTCCTCGTTCGTCATCGGCTGGTGGCCGGCGGCCACGTCCACGATGGCGAGGCGGCGGTGGCCGAGGCCGACCGAGCCCTCGACGAAGAGGCCGCAGTCGTCCGGCCCGCGGTGCGTGAGCACGTCGCGCATGCGTTCGACGAGCCCGGCCTCGACGCGCCGTCCCGACCTGCTCGACAGAGCTATCCCGTTAATGCCGCACATAATCTTTAAAGCCCTCGACGTGGGTGAGGCGTCTCGACCGCCCGCGCGGCCGGGCCGCGCCCCTCCTTTGACAGGTTATCACGCCCCTTGGGCGCGCCGCCAACTGATACTAAATCGGGCGGGGTGACGCCGTCTGTACTCTCGCCGCCCTCCGACTCCGTCTCGAACTCCAGCCGGCCCTCGACCGTGCGCGCGACCGCGCAGCGCAAGCGCCGCGGCGAGGCCAGCAGCTCGCGCCCGCCGAAGTGGAAGCGCGTGCCGCCGCCGACGAGCACCGCCTCCGCCAGACTCCCGTCGGCCGCGAGCCGCGCCCAAGTCCACGCGAAGTCCGTGACGAGCTGCCCCGCGGAGACCGTGTGACCGGCCCGGCCGATGACGAGGAGGTCGCGCGCGCCGCCCAACGCGACTTCGAGCGAGTGCGCGGCCCCGCCGTCGTGCGTCAGCTCCGCCACGCGCGCGGCTTCGGCCCCGGCCGCGCGCGGCAGGACGACGGTCAGGAAATCCTGCGGGCCTTCGCCCTCGGCCTCGAAAGTCCAGACCGGGGCGGCGGAGCGCGAGCCGTAACAGGTCGAGACCCAATCCTCTTCCGCATGCCAGCGGCCGCCCCCGCCGTGAGCGTGCAGCTCGACGCCCGGCGCCGACGAGTCGAGCAGGCGGACGGCCGAGCGCCCACTCTCGACTTGCGACGGGGCGTCGGGGGCGAGGTGGAAGCGCAGCCCGTAGCGGTGGCGCGCGCGCGCGTCCGCCTCGTCGCGGATGATGAAGTAGTCGCCCTTGATGAAGAGGACGGAGCGGCGGTGCGTGACGGGGTCGGGCAGGCGTCGGTAGCCGTCGTGCGCGCCCTCGAAGAAGTCGAAGCGCGGGCGGCTCAGCCACTCGCGCGCCTCGCAGCGGGCCACCGCAGACCAACTGAAGGCGCCGGCCGCGACGGAAGACGACTCGCCGTCCACGACGAGCGCGTTGTGCGCGGCCGTGTGGCGGAAGTGGTCGCGCCACTCGCCCGAGCCGGTGTAGGTGCAGGTGCCCGAATCGACGAGGAGCGTGCGCCCCCGGGCGGCGAGCGTGAACGAGAGCGCGTCGGCGTGCGCGTGGCCGCAGTTCATCGCGCCGTGCGGGCCGCAGTCGAGGAGCATGTAGCTCGACTCACGCGCCCAACCGTCGCGCATCACGTAGTAGCCGCCGTCGCGGAAGGCGCGCGAAGCTTCGGCGGGCGGCCGCGCGTCGAGCGCGTCGAACACTTGAAGCCCGTCGAGCCCCGCGAGCCACAGGGTCTCTTCCGACGCAGGCCCGGCGACGTACTTGTAGTCGGGGCGCGCGTGGACGGCGGCCGCCGTCGCGAGGGTGGCGCGGAAGTCTGCGGGCGGCCGTTCGTCGAGCGGGGCGAGGCGGCCGCCGTCGTCGTCGCCGTAGAAGGGGGTCGTGCCGTCGGGCGCGGTCAGGTGCATGAGGTGGTCACAGAGGGCCGAGAGCGCCGGCGCGACCTCCGCGTCCGAGGGCTCGCCGGCCGCGCGCGCGAGCAGAAGGAAGTGCGTGTAGAAGTCGGCCGTGTAGCGCTGGTAGTAGCTGGCCTGCTCAAAGTAGACGCCGTCGGGCCTGACCTGCCGTGTCAGTTGTTCGAGGAGGATGCGCCGCCCCGCCGCGCGCCACCGCGCGGCGGGGCGCAACTCCGGCAGCGCGGCGCCGAGGTAGTAGAGGCCGAGCGCCTCGCCCGTCAGGTGCGTGTTCGGGCTGTAGTAGGTCGAGAGGTACGTCTCCAGGTGGCGGCCGTTGAGGTAGAGGTACTTCAGGGCGCGCGCGTAAGTGTCGGGCGCGAGGTGGGGCGAGTCTTTGAAGAAGTGAAGCGCCCAGAGCCATGAGATTGAGCGGAAGGCGACTTCGAGGCTGCTCATCCAGTTGACGCCCGCCTTCGGCGGGTGCTGCTCCATCCACGACGCGAGGTGCGCGGCGAAGGCGCGCGCGTGCGCCTCGTCGCCCGTGTGCCAGTAGGCGCGCCCCAGCGTGAGGAAGTGCTGGTGTCGGTTCAGCTCCCAGATGATCTTCTTGTCGCCGGCCTGCTCGGCGTCCAGCTCGGCGAAGCGGCTCCAGTGGGTCATCGGCGAGTGCTTGCCCGCGACGGGCTCGAAGTTCCAATCGACGGGCTTGCCGAAGGAGAGGTCTTTGAGGCCGAGCAGGTCGAAGCGGCCCGCGGCGGCGCGCGCGGCGCGCTCCGTGACGGCGGACGAGTCGGCGAAGCGGCGGCGCAATTCGGCGCGGGTGGCCTCCGACTCTTCGAAGGCTTTGAAGAAGGCGCGCGGCGCGCGGCGGAAGTGCGCGAGCAGGCTCTCAGCGTCCGTGCTTTCGGGGCCGCGCGGGGCGGGCAGGAGAAGTCGCGCGAGCCCCGCGTCTGAGGGCAAGCGCGCGCCGACGCCGAACCGTTCGGCGCGCGCGGCCAGCGCCTGAGCCCCGCGCACGCGCAGCTCGCCGAGCCCCCGGCCCTTCAGCCTTTTAAGTTTCTTGAGCGCGCCCTTCATCATTCTTTAGTAGACATCGACGGCCGCGGGCTCGCGGCGTCGGAGGCGGTTCTTCAACTGCTCGAAGCCGCTCGTGCTCTGCACGAAGTGCGGCAGGTCGGTCTCGGCCGGGACGCGGCGGAGCGCGAGCGGGTCTGCGCCGCGCCGCTCGTTGAGACCGGGCTCGGTCGTCACGGCGCAGAGGTAGCCGGCGCTTGCGGTCTCGCGCCGGACGCGTTCGTCGAAGACGCCGTTGGGGTAGCAGAAGAGTTCGACCTCGCGCCCGAGTTCGGCTTCGAGCCGCGCGCGTGAGTCGCGCAACTCGCGCCGGAGTTCGTCGTCGTCGGTCGTCGTCAGGATGGGGTGCGAGACGGTGTGCGAGCCGATCTCGACGCCGGCCGCGTCCAGCTCGCGCGCCTGCGCCCAGGTGACGGGGCCGAACTCCGCGGGGGGAAGGGCGGGCAGCGCCACGCCGTGCGCGGCGGCGATGCGTTCGATGGCCGACTCGCGCTCGCGCGGGGCGAGTCGCTTCAGCTCCGAGTTGACCCGGCCGGCCGCACTGATGCGCGTGTCGCGCCCCGCGAGCCTGAGGTCGAAAGTGCGCCCGCCCACTTCGGCTTCGAGCCGCGCGCCTTCCGCGGCGAGCGCGACGTGGCGCAGCTTGTCAGTCCACATCCAAGCGCGGCCGTCGAGAAAGTCCGTGATGACGAAGAGCGTGGCCGGCACGCCGTGACGTTGGAGCAGGGGGAAAGCGACCTCGTAGGCGTCCGCGAAGCCGTCGTCAATCGTCACGCACGCGGCGCGCGCGGGCAACTCGCCCGCGCCCGCGTAGTGGGCCGCGACGCGGGAGAGCGGGACGAGGGTGTAGTGCTGTTTAAGGTAGCGGAGGTGCGCGTCGAATTCGGCCTCGGGCGTGGCGAGCGGGTCGCCGCCGCGGCCGAAGCGGTGGTATGTGAGGATGAGCACGCGGCCACGGTTCGCCGCCCGGAAGGGGGCGAAGGCTCCGGCCCGCGTCAGCAGTTTGAGCGCCGAATGCTTCATCGCCCCTCCGCGTCGGCGGCGTGCCCTTTGGCGGCGGCCGAGGCTTGGCGGCGGCGTGCGCGCAGGCGGCGCCGCAGCTCGTCCTTCTCGCGCTTGACCGGCAGCCGATACCGTTTGCCGAGACTGGTGTCCTGCGGGCGCGCTTCATAAGTGCCCGCGGCAATCATCCCGACGGCGCGCGCGACCAGCTCGGCCGAGCGGGCGCGCAGGCGTGCGGTGTACTCTTCGATGAAGGCTTCGAAGTCGTCGCCGTGCGCGTCGTCGTAGGCGAGCGGCGCGGCCTCCTGCAAAAGAATCTCGCCGGTGTCCACCTTGGCCGCGACGAAGTGGACGGTGAGTCCGACCTCACGCTCGCCGTTGTAGAGTTCCCAGAAGACGGGCGGCCCGCCGCGGTAGAAGGGCGCGAGCCCCTGATGAAGATTGATCGAGCCGAGGCGCGGGAGGCGGAAGACCGACTCGCGGATGATGTTCGTCCCGTAGATGACCCCGAGGTCCGCCTGCGCCGCGCGCAGAAGCTCCGCGGCCTCTTCGGTGTGGTAGTTGGCGACGAGGTGGAAGGGGACGCCGCGTGCTGTGCACGTCTCGCGCAGCGCGTCGCGACCGACCTCCATCACGTCCGTGCCCGCGCGGCGGCGGAGCAACTGCCCCGCCAGCTTCGCGGCGGTGGCCGCCCAGCCGTCGTAGCGGATGGAGCGGCGCAGCTTCTCGCGCCAGTCCCGCCGCGGCGTGGTCTCCGTCTCGACGAAGACGCCCGCCACCTCGACGCCTTCGACGCCGAGCAGGCGTTCGAGCACGAGTTCGGCCCCGCCGTGCGTCAGCAGGATGACGCGGAACTTCCTGTCGCTTCCCTTCTCAGTCATCACTTTTAACAGAACCGCGAGCGGTCGCGAGCGGGTGCGAGTTACATAATGCGGGCTCTACCCCGCAACACGTACCCGCTCGCTACCGCTCGCGGTTCTGTTTCTTTCTAAGAGTTGTTCGTAGAGCGCCTCGGTGCGCGCGAGTTGCGCGTCGCACGAGAACTGTCGCGCGACACGCTCGCGCCCGCGCTCGCCCATCTCGCGCGCGCGCACGGGGTCGCGCAGGAGTCCGCCGACGCGCGCGGCCATCCGTTCGTCGTCGCCGGCCGGGACGAGGTGTCCGGTCTCGCCCTCGGCGACGGCCTCGCGCGCCCCGCCCACGTCGGTCGCGACCACGGGGCGGCCGGCCGCCATGTATTCGAGGATGGAGTTCGAGAAGCCCTCGGCCGTGGAACTCAGCACGCACACGTCCGAGGCGGCGAGCAGCGCCCCGACCTGCGTGCAGCGCCCCGTGAAGAAGACCGCGTCGGCGATGCCCAGTTCGGCCGCCAGCGCGCGCAGCGGCGTTTCGAGTTCGCCCTCTCCGGCGAGGACGAAGGCGGCCGACGGAAACTCCCCGCGGACGCGGCGGGCGGCGCGCAGGAAGGTCGGGTGGTCTTTGACGGCGTGGCGCAGGTTGGCGACGAGCGTGACGAAGCGCCGCCCCACGTCCGCCGGAAGGCCCAGCCCGGCAAGCGCCTCCGCGCGCGAGAAGTCGGCGGGCGGCCGGACGCGCGCGGGGTCGAGGCCGTTGTAGACGACGGCGACCTTGCGGGCGGGCACGCCGTCTCGCACTAACTGTTCCTTGACGGCCTCGGAGTTGGCGACGACCGCCCGCGCGAGACGGTACGCGATCAGCTCGACGCGCCTCTGCGCCGCGGTGCGCATCCCGCCGGTCTCGCGCTTGGCGGCGACGCGCGCGCCGACGCCTGCCAGCGCCGCGCCGGCCATCCCGAAGACGTTCGAGTAGAAGTCGTGCGTCTGCACGAGGTCTACGCTTTCGGCGCGCAGGAAGGCGGCGAAGCGGCGGAGTTGTGCGACGAACCGCCGGTCGTAGAAGGAGTTGAGCGGGTACGCGTCTATCTCGCCCAGGTTCAGCCGCTCGACCTCCCCGCGCAGCACGCCCTCTGGGTTGAGGCAGGCGACGCGGACGCGGTAGCGCCCCGACTCCGCGAGCAGGCGCGTGAGCTGCGCGGCCTGCCGCTCCGAGCCGCCCTGGTGGAAGCTCCCCATCAGTTGGAGGACGTTGCGGGGCATGGCTCTCAAGTGGCTATCGCTTCCAACTCCTCCCCGACCGGCGCCGCGTCGGCGTAGGCGCGGTGCCAGAGTTCGAGGATGAAGAGCGACCAGAGCGCGTTCGAGTGGTCGCGGCGTCCGCGCTCGTGCTCGGCGAGCAGCACGTCAACATAGGCCGCCTCGGCGATGCCGCGTGTCCGCGTGCGCGCGTCGGCGAAGGTGTCGCGGATGCGCTCGCGCAGCTCGCGGTTGATCCACTCGCCGATGGGCACGCCGAAGCCCTGCTTCGGGCGGTCGAGGATTTCGTCGGGGACGAGCCCGCGCACGGCCCGCTTGAAGACGTACTTCGACTCCGTCCCCCGCATCTTCAAAGAGGCCGGGATGCGCGACACGAACTCTATCAGCTTGTGTTCGAGCAGCGGCACGCGCGCTTCGAGCGAGGCGGCCATGCTCATGCGGTCAACCTTGGTCAGGATGTCGCCCGGCAGGTAGGTCTTCGCGTCGAGGTAGAGGAGCGACGCGACCCCTCCGCCCGCGCTCGCCCGCGCGGCGTGCCCGCGGAAGATTTCGGCCGCCGGCTCGCGCCCCCCGAGCGCCCGCCGGAAGTCGGCCGTGTAGAGCGCGCCCTTGCCCAGCTCGTTGAAGGTCGAGACGTTGTCGAGGTAGCGCTCGGCGGGGTCGAGCGCGACGTTGTGGAGGAAGTTGCGGCCGCGCGCGCCGTGCGGGAGACGGCCGGCGAGCGGGGCCATCAAGCCACGCCGCATGAGGCGCGGCAGGCGCGCGAACCCCTGGCGACCCTGCTCGACCGCGTAGCGCGTGTAGCCCGCGAACAACTCGTCGCCGCCGTCGCCCGAGAGCACCACCTTGACGTGCTCGCGGGCGAGCTTCGAGACGAGGTAGGTCGGCACGGACGACTGGTCGGCGAACGGCTCGTCGAAGTGTCGGACGAGTTCGTCAACCAGTTGGCAGACCTCGGGCGTGACGATCAGCTCGCGGTGGTCGGTCTCGAAATGACGGGCGGCGAGGCGCGCGTACTTCAGCTCGTCGAAGCTGTCCTCGCGGAAGCCGATGGAGAAGGTCTTGACGGGCGCGTTCGTGGCGCGGCTCATCAGGCCGACGATGGTGCTCGAATCCACCCCGCCCGAGAGGAACGCGCCGAGCGGCACGTCGGCGACGAGCATCATCCGCACAGACTCGTCGAGCCGCGCGCGCAACTCCTCGACGTACTCCTCCTCGCTCCGCGGCGGGTCGTCCGTCTCGACGGGGAAGTCCCAGTAAGATTCCGTCGTGACGCGCCCCTTCTCCAAAACGAGGCGGTGGCCGGCTTCGAGCTTGCGGACGCCGCGGAAGACGCTCAGGGGCTCCGGCACGTAGCCGAGCGTGAGGTAGGCGTCGAGCGCCGCGGGGTCTGTCTCCCGAGCGACCCCCGGGTGTTCGAGCAGGCACTTCAGCTCCGAGCCGAAGACGAACGAGCCGCCGGGCGTCGTGGTGTAGTAGAGCGGCTTCTCGCCGGCGCGGTCGCGCGCGGCGAAGAGGCGTTCGTTGCGGCCGTCCCAGACGGCGAAGGCGAACATGCCGCGCAGGCGCTCGACGCACGCGTCGCCGAACTCCTCGTAGGCGTGGACGATTGCTTCGGTGTCGGAGCGCGTGCGGAACTTGTGGCCGCGCGCTTCGAGGTCGCGCTGCAACTCTTTGTAGTTATAAATCTCGCCGTTGAAGACGATGCGGACGCGCTCGTCGCAGCCCCGCATCGGCTGGTGTCCGCCCGCGAGGTCGATGATCGAGAGCCGCCGCATGCCGACGGCGGCGCGGCCGAGGACTTCCGCCCCCTGCTCGTCCGGCCCGCGATGAGCCATGACGCGGCACATACGGTCGATCAGCGCGGGGCGCGACGGCCCCTCTTCAACACCCGTCGATGTCGGCTCGATGAATCCGGCAATACCACACATAACGTTTACTTAAAATTGCACGTCGGCCTCGGGAACACGTAGGAGGCTGTCTTCAGGATCGAAGGCATCGAATGGCCCTCCCTAATCCACCTAAGCGTCCCCCTGTCGATCTCTTAATTGTGCGCTCTGGCCCCCCGCCCCACCCTCCCGGATCGGCTCCCAGCGAGCATACCGCTCGCCGCGCGCGAATTTAAAGAAGGCGACCGCCGCCGCCACATTCGCCAGTAGGAAGTATTGCGGCAGCGCCAGCAACCGTGAGTGCAGCCCGGCGCGTTCGAGCAAGAGCCCCGCCACCGCCGCGCCGTAGCAGAGCACCTGCGCGATGGCCGCCGCGGTGTAGAAGCCCGAGCCGGGCGCGAGCGCCAGCGAGGCGGCCAGGCAGGTGAGCAGGAAGCCGGGCACGAGGTAGCGTAATAGCTTATGGGAGATGAGCTGGACGGCATAAAAACCGGAGCGCAGAGGGTTGAGCATCGCGCGGTGCCGCCAGAGGTCGGCGAGGGTCTGCGCGATGATTCGCACGCGCATGTTCAGCTCCTTACCGGAGCGGCTGTTGGTCTCCTCGGTGCAGATGGCGGCGGGCTCATAAACGGCCCGCAGCCCCTGCTCGACCATCTTCGTCGCGATGATGAAGTCGCTGCACGCTTCGTGATAGAGGGGGACGTAGGCCGCACGTCGCACCGCGTAGAGGCAACCCGGCGCGCCGACCAGAGAGCAGGCCCGGCTCTCGTGCCGGCGGAGGAACGTCTCGTAGCCCCAGTAGGAACGCGCGCCCTGTCCGGTGCTCGAGTTGGCCGTATCGACATAGACGAGATGGCCGGCGACGCAGCCGACCGAGGCGTCCGCAAAGTTCGGCGTTATGGCGCGCAGCACGTCTCGCCGGTAAAGGGTAGTGGCGTCGGAGAAGAGGATCACCTCGCCGCCGGCAAGTTCGACCGCGGCGTTCTGCGCGGCCGTCTTACCGAGGCGCTCGGGCTGCCGGTGCAGGCGCACGCCGCGCCGGGCGAAAGAGCGCACGATCTCGTCCGTCCCGTCGGTCGAACAATCGGACGCTACCAACACTTCAAGCTTCGCAGGGTCGTAGTCGAGCGCCAGCGTATTCTCAAGCTTGGCGGCGAGGTCGCGCTCCTCGTTGTACGCGGTGATGACGACGGTGACGGACGGCTCGTATGCTGCGCGCGTCCAGGGCCGCGCCCGCACGCGACTTACCACCCACACCAGCAGGGGATACCCGGCATAAGTGTAGAAGAGCGCGAAAACGCTCGCCCACAAAAGGATTTCCGCGACAGTAGTCATGTGGAGGGGATGCGGGCCGATTCGATCTGGGGGTGGTCCAATTTGGCTCCGGAAGGCTCACTCCCGGCCTCGCCGTATTTTAGCACGTAAAGGCGGCGCAGGCAGACGGCGTAACCTACCAGATAGTATACATACCAGAGGTGCGCGACGGAGGCGAAAAAGCTGCTTACCATGTACCCGATTAAGCTGGCCTGCAACCCGATGGAGAGGTAGTAGAAGCCGGCCCGGTCTTTCTCCGAAAAAGACTCACGCTCAATTCGACGCAGACCTCTGATAGATGTGACCATGAACATGACATAGACGACCAGGGCCGCTATGCCCATCTCAGCCGCGACCTGCGTGTAGGCATTATGACTCACCTGCTCTTGCGCGCCCCTGTGGTGAAAGTTGCCCAGGCCCACGCCGAAGATAGGGTATCTCAGCGCCACCAGTACGGACCGCCAAAGCAGGTCACGACGGGCGTCAACCGAGCCGGTGATGTCACCGCCGAACATCGACGTGATCCGCGACCCGTACTCGCCCGGCGCCACCGCGACAAAGACCGCGAAGGTAACGGCCATCAGCGCGGCCACGACCACCCGATTTTTACGACCCAGTTTCCATGCAACGACGCCGGTCACGGCCACTAAGCCGAGGAACCCGCCGCGCGAGAAGGAGACGACGATGCCCGCGACGAAGAGCGCCGCGCACACGCCGTAACATATTTTCTTCAGGGCCCCCCGCCGGGCGAGCGCGAGTCCCGCCGCGAGCGGCACCATCGAGACGAGGTGGAGGGCCAGGTCGTTGGGATTGGCGAAGAGTCCGCCCAGCACGCCCTTCACGCGTTCACCACGCATCTCTAAAAGCCCGCTCCGGTAGTCATCGAAGGCGTTGAAACTCACCAGCACGCTCACCGCCATCGCCAGAATGAGCATCCCGCGGAAGCGCCGCTCCGTACGCACCACGTTAACGATGACGACGAATATGGAGATGACTTTAAGGAACTCGACGAAGTTGTCCCAAGCCTCGCCGGGGCTGATA
>DASVES010000364.1:0-2520 GCA_036380435.1 Pyrinomonadaceae bacterium
ATCTCGCGCGCGCCGCGGCTGTCAATCAGCATCCCGAACGGCGCGAACGCCTCGCGCGTCATCTTCTGAACCGGGAGGCGGATAACATTCATAAAAGCAGTGATGAGTGATAAGTGATGAGTGATAAGAAAGAGAAGACGGATTTTGTCTTATCACTTATCACTCATCACTTATCACTTCACCTGTCTATCTCGCCGAGCACGATGTCGAGCGTGCCGATGATGGCGACCACGTCGGCGACGAGGTGGCCGATGCACATCTGCCGGAGCGCCTGAAGGTTGATGAGACACGGCGGGCGGACGCGCATCCGGTGCGGGCGGCTCGTGCCGTCCGAGACGAGATAGCAGCCGATCTCGCCCTTCGGCCCCTCGATGGAATGATAGTAGTCGCCGACGGGCGGCTTGATGACCTTCGGCACCTTCGCCATCACGGGGCCGTCGGGTAATTGATTCAAAGCCTGCTGGACGATGCGACGCGATTGGCGCATCTCTTCGAGGCGGACGAGGTAGCGGTCGTATGTGTCGCCGTTCTCGCCGACGGGGATGTCGAAGTCCAGCTCGGCGTAGGCCGCGTAGGGGCGGCTCTTGCGGATGTCCCACGCGACGCCGGAGCCGCGCAGCGCCGGCCCCGAAAGCCCGATGGCGATGGCGTCCGCGGCGGAGATGATGCCGATGCCGACCGTGCGGCCGAGCCAGATGCGGTTCTCCGAGAGCAGCGTCTCATACTCTTCGAGGCGCTTCGGGAAGTTGTCGATGAAGCGTTGCACGTCTTCGGTGAAGCCCTCGTAGGTGTCGTTGGGCATTCCGCCGATGCGCCACGCGTGGCAGGTAAGACGCGCGCCGAACTGCTGCTCAAAAATCTTGAGTATCTCCTCGCGCTCGCGTAAGGCCCAGAGCAGGACGGTGAAGGAGCCGATGTCGAGTCCGTGCGTGGCGAGCCAGAGCAGATGCGAGGCGATGCGGTTGAGTTCCGTGAGAATCGTGCGGACGTAGTGCGCGCGCGGCGGGACTTCGAGGCCGATCATCTGCTCGACGGTCTCGACCCAGACGAGGCCGTTGGAGACGGCGGCGATGTAGTCGAGTCGGTCCCAGTAGGGCGCGATCATCGGGTAGAGACGGCTCTCGGCGATCTTCTCCATGCCGCGGTGGAGATAGCCGATGTCGCAGTCGAGGTCGATGACCGTCTCGCCGTCGAGCTTGAGGATGACGCGCAGCACCCCGTGCGTCGAGGGGTGCTGCGGCCCCATGTTGAGAATCATCTCGGGGTTGTCGAGCAGCGTCTCGCGCGTGGTGGCGACTTCTATCTGGTGCATAAGAACCGTGAATCGTAAATCGTGAATCGTAAATCGTGCTCGCTCGTCCAAGCTTGAGAGGCAAACCGCTTCGCGGCCGTGTGCTGACCGCGATTGACGATTTACGATTCACGATTTACGGCTTTATAAGCTCCTGTGACGCCGAAGGGGTCGAGCACGAGGGCGACCGCCTCGACCTCGCCGCGCTTGCGCTTGCCGATGAGGTCGAAGAGGACGGCCGAGGCGCTGCTGTCGCGGTTCCAGACGTTGCGCGTCGTCAGGCGTTCGCCGAGCGCGAAGCCCTCCTTCGCGGCGGCCTCGGGGCTGTCGAAGACTTTCACGTCGTGTTTGGCGGCGAGGTCTTTCGGGTGCATCGTCGTTTCGGTTCGGCCGAACTTTGGTTTACCTGTGCTCCTTCGGTAGAAGCTCCTTGCCGTCGCGGAAGATTTCGCGGATGCGGCGCTCGTCGGCCGTCGAGAGGATTTCGAGACCGTAGGCGCGGCGCTGTTCGAGTTGCTCCTGCTGCACCTCGGAGAACTCCGGCAGGTGCTTCGTCGTCCAGTTGTTCTCCATGAATTCGAGCGGGAAGTCTTTGCGGAGCGGGTGTCCCTCCCAGTCGGGCGGCAGCAGCAGGCGGCGCAGGTCGGGGTGATTCTGGAATTGCACGCCGTAGAGGTCGAACACTTCGCGCTCCATCCAGTTCGCCGCCGGCCACACGCCCGTCATGCTCTCGACGCCGCCCTCGGCGTCCGCGTTCACCTTCACGCGCACGCGCTCGTTCCCGTTTATCGAATAGAGGTTGTAGACGATCTCAAACGGCGCCTCGAAGTTTTCGGGCCAGTGGACGCAGGTCACGTCGCTCAAATAGTCGAAGGGCGTCTCGGCGTCATCACGAAGCGCGCGACAGGCTTCGACGTTGCGCGTGCGCTCGACGCGAATCGAGAGCTGGCTGAGGAAGGTCTCCGCCCCGAGGAGGCCGTCGCCGAGTCGTTCGCGCAGGCGACGGACGAGCGGGTTGTCAGAGGCGTCTACGGGCTTCGGCCCCTCGTCCTTCTTCTTGACCGGCGCCTTCGGCGTGCCCGCCGCCGCACCCGCCTCCTTCGCGGCCGCGGCGCGGGCCTTTGCCTCAGCGATCTTCGCGGCCTTCTCAAGATCGGACTGTGACGGACTCTGCGTGGGGTCGCCGACGGCGGGCGACGCCCCGCCCGGCACATCCTTATTAACTTCTG
>DASVES010000365.1:0-8890 GCA_036380435.1 Pyrinomonadaceae bacterium
GGCCGACTGCTTGTAGCGATGCAGCCCCGTCAAAAACTGCTCCTTGTTCTCGGCCGTCAGACGCAGCGTCGCCATCGTCGCCGTGTGGTGATGGAGCACTCCGTCGCGCAGTGTTAAGACGGTCTTGTCCTCCCGCTCCCACGCGAGGCCCTTGTCGCCGCCGCCGTCGGTCTCGAAGGTGAGGCCGACCGCGCCGTTCAGTGTCGGCCACGAATCCCAGAAGCCGGCGTAGAAGAGGTCGAAGCGCCCGCGCCGGTAGTAGCTCCAGCCGCGCTGGTCGAAGGCGGCGCCGATGGCGTGGCCGATTTTGTCCATCCAGTCGAACTGCTCGCGCGTGACGTTGAGGTTTACGGCCTCGGCCGGCGGCGGGAAGAACATGTTCTTCGTCTGCCCGTGGTGGTCGGCGAAGACGACCGGGTTCCACTCGCCGAAGGCGCGCACGAGCGCGGCCGTCTCGGGCTGCGTGACGAAGAAGGCGTCGCGGTTGAGATCAATCTGGTAATGGTTGTTATTGGTGCTCATGCCCCACGGGGCGTTGTGCTCGGCGGCGGCGCGGTCGGCCGTGCCCGTGCGTCCGACCTGCGCGCTGTTGTACCAGTTGACGAAACGCTCGTGGCTCTCGGGATTGTGCGCCGGGTTGACGACGACGACGAGGCGGTCGAGGACGAGGCGCGTGAGTTCGTCGGTGCCCGCGGCGAGCTGGTACATGGTCTGGATGGCCGACTCGAAGGCGGCCGACTCGTTGCCGTCGTTGGCGTGATTCATCCAGGCGACGGCCGGGGTGGAGGCGGCGATGCGCGCGGCGTCGGCCGCCGTGGTCGCGCGCGCTTCACTGAGGCGGCGCATGTCGGCGCGCACGGCGTCGAGGCGGGCGAGGTTGGCGGGCGAAGAGATGACGACGAGGTAGAGCGGCCGGTGCTCAATCGACTCGCCGTAGCGGACGACCCTCACGCGCTCAGAAGGGCGGAGCGCGGCGAGCCAGCGCTCCAGACCGGCGTAGTCAGTGTGGTGCGTCCCGACCTCATAGCCGAGGACGGAAGCGGGAGTCGGGATGGCGGGATCGTAAGTTCCGCCGGGGAAGAATTCTTCGTTCTGCTGTGCGCCGGACACGATGGCGGCGAGAGAGAGAAAGACCACTGCGAGTACAAGGCGGCTGACTCGTGACATGAACGCTCCTTGGAAAAGGGATGGAAGGCGGACGGGAAATTACCACGGCGGCGCGGGGCTGGCAATAACAATCAACGCGCCGTAGTGTCTTGAATGCGGAGTTGATGCCAGTTATCTATGCCGGATAGACTGCCGGTGCGAAGCCGTGATAGGCTGCTCGCTACTATGAGCACCACTACACTGATCATCGTCATCGTCGTACTTCTCCTACTCTTCGGCGGCGGCTACGGCTTCTCCCGCCGTGGGCGGTAAGAGCGACCCGGCGAGAGTCAAATCAACCGGCGGACTAGAGCCGCCCCCGCGCTTTTTTGATGAGCTTCGGGGCGGGCCGTTGAGAGTCTGCCCCTCGTAATTTTCAGAAACACAGATTTAAGTTATCACTCAACGTGCCGACGCAATCGATTGCGTCGGCACGTTGTCGCGTTCATTTGAAACTTGATTCCGCCGCCGGGTTCGTCTATTCGTCCACGTCCGTCGCGTCGAGGAAAATCTCCGCCAGCCGCTCCAAACCCTCTCTGTCCTCGGCGTCGAAGCGCGCGAGCGAGGGGCTGTCGAGGTCGAGCACGCCGACGAGGCGGTCGCCGCGCAGGAGCGGGACGACGACTTCGGAGTTCGACGCGCCGTCGCAGGCGATGTGGCCGGGGAACTCGTGGACGTTCTCCACCAACACCGTGCGCCGGCTCTCGGCCGCCGTGCCGCAGACTCCCTTGCCCAGCGCGATCCGCACGCAGGCGGGCTTGCCCTGGAAGGGGCCGAGCACCAGCTCGCCGCCCTTGTGGAAATAAAGTCCGGCCCAGTTCAGGCCAGATAGCGTATGGTAGAGGAGCGCGGAGAAATTGGCCGCGTTGGCGATGAGATCGCGCTCGCCCTCCAGCAGCCCCGCGAGCTGCGCGGCGAGGAGACGGTAAGCTTCGGGCTTCGACGCGGGCAGTTCTTCCAGCAACTCGTGCATGGCCCCTACTTTAAACGCCGCGCACGGCCCCCGTCGAGCGCGACGGCGTGGGCAACAGAACGGGCAGCGCACCCATCGAAATACCGTAGAGACGCGGCCCGTCGCGCACACGCGCATCGGCCGCCCTACTCGAACGACTCTCCCTGCTTAGACGGCGGCCGCGCTTTGTGGCCGCGCGATCGCAAGGGGGAACAGTTGGTGATGAAGGAACAAATGATCGAAGTACAGATCGGTCTTCACGAAGAGAGCAGCGTCGAATTGGAAATCTTCACGCCTCAGCTCCTCGCCCTGAGAATCATGGGGCAGTCCGAGCGCGCCCGCACGTCGCTGCTCACGCGCGAGCAGGCCGTCTGCCTGCGCGCGGCGCTCGACGAGTTGATCGCGGAGTTGATTCCCACCGCGCCGGCCGAGCCGGACGCGGCGGGGGCCGCCCGGCTGCGTGCCGCCTGAAACCTCTCCCGCCCGAACCGAGCCGTCGGCCCCGCCCGGCCGTCCGCTCGGTTTTTGCGATTCCCCTCCCGCCGTTTATATTGTCAGGCAATGACGACAGGCGTGCGCGCAGACTACGACCCGTTCGCGTGGTTCTACGACGAGTACTGGTGCCGCGGCGTGACGGGCGACTTCCTGCACGCGCTCGAAAGGCTCCTGCTGCCGCGTCTCGCGGCGCGCGCTCGCTTACTCGACCTCTGTTGCGGGACGGGCCGCATCGCCGCCA
This sequence comes from Pyrinomonadaceae bacterium, assembly GCA_036380435.1. Lineage (GTDB taxonomy): Bacteria > Acidobacteriota > Blastocatellia > Pyrinomonadales > Pyrinomonadaceae > DASQDT01. The sequence continues at coordinate 2,835 of DASVES010000365.1, forward strand.
ATCTCACCGCGCGGGGCTTCAGCGTCACCGGCCTCGACATCTCCGCAGAGATGCTCTCTTACGCGCGCCGCAACGCGCCCGCCGCCGAGTTCGTCGCGGCCGACGCACGCGCCTTCTCGCTCCCGCCAACCTTCCACGCGGCCATCTCCACTTTCGACAGCATCAACCACATCCTCAGTCTGGGAGAGTTGGCCGCCGCCTTCCGAAACGTCCGGCGCTCGCTCGTCGGGGGCGGCGTCTTCTTCTTCGACGTGAATCTGGAGATGGGATTCCGGGAACACTGGCGGGAACACTACTCGGCAATCGAGGCGGAGCGGGTGTGTCTGGTGAAGGGCTACTACGATGCAGCGGCTCGGCTCGGGCGCTACGACTTCACGCTGTTCCGCCAACTGAATGGTTGCTGGCATCGGAGCGACTTCTCCATCTCGGAGCGTTGCTACACGAAGGCCGAGCTGCGCGATTCACTCGGCCGCGCGGGCTTTTCTCGCATCAAATTTTTTGACGCGCCCACGGCTGCCGGTCTCCGAGAGCACCGGGGCCGCGTCTTCATCCTCGCTGAGAAGTCAGATCGGACAAACGACGATGACGATTAACTTCGTTGATTTTTTGCTCGCCCTGCTCGTCCTGTTGAGCATCGTGCATGGGTGGCAGCGCGGCTTCCTCTACGGGCTGCTCGATCTCGCGCGCTGGATCGCCGGCCTCATGCTCGGGCTGCGCTACTACCAGCCGGTCGCTCGCTGGCTCGCCGCGAACTTCGACTGGTCGTCCATCTGGTACAAACCCGCCGCCTTCCTCATGACGGCGAGCGCGGTCGGCATCGTCGTCCAGCTCGTCGGGCAGGCGCTTCTTGGGCGACTGTCGAAGGACGTACATGAGGGCACGACCAACCGCCTGCTCGGCACGCTGCCCGGCGCGGCCGGCGGCCTCGTCTTCGCCGCCATCACGTCGGCGCTGCTTTTGGCCGTGCCGCTGCCCGAGACCCTGCGCGAGTCGGCGCGCGAGAGCACGTCCGTCAATCGTCTGGCCGCGCTGGCCGAGAACCTTGAGTCGCGGCTTTCGCCCATTTTCGACGAGGCCATCGCGCAGACGCTCAACAAGCTGACCGTGCAGCCCGAATCGGGCGAGTCGGTGGAGCTGCCCTTCAAGGTCGCCGTCACGCGGCCGCGGCCGGAGCTTGAGGCGGAGATGCTGGAGTTAGTGAACCGCGAGCGCGTCGCGGCGGGCCTGCGCGCGGTCGCGCCCGACCCGGAGATTGCCGAGGTTGCCCGGCGTCACTCGGTGGACATGTTCGGGCGCGGCTACTTCTCGCACGTCACCCCCGAGGGCCACAGCCCCTTCGACCGCATGAACGAGGGCGGCGTCACCTACCGCACCGCCGGCGAGAACCTCGCGCTCGCGCCGACCCTGACCATCGCCCACACGGGGCTGATGAACTCGCCGGGTCATCGCGCCAACATCCTCCGGCCCGAGTTCGGACGCCTCGGCATCGGCATCGTGGACGGCGGCGCGCGCGGTCTGATGGTGACGCAGAATTTCCGTAACTGAAAATAAGCTGTTAGCTGTTAGCTTTCAGCCAGCCAAAGGCGTGAACCGAAGTTAACGCAGTGATGAATCAAACTCTGGTCGCGCGTCCTCCGGCTGAAAGCTAACAGCTAATCGCTAACCGCTCTTGAAAATAGAAGAGGCCCGGTCGCGCTCTCCCCTTCGCGACCGGGCCTCTTCGGCGAGGCGTTAAAAACGTCTCGCCGTTTATCTAAACAACTACCGTGCCAGTCGGGCGTGCCGAACGGCCCCTCGCCGAAACCTCGCTTTTAGGGGGTTAGAGCAACGTGCGGGACTTGCCCCGGCCCTGTGAGCATCTGTTTGTGTTAACGATTTCGTCGGCGGGCCATCCGATATGGGTAGTCCGGCGGGCAACAAAAATGGATGGTAGGTCTAATGCTCTTCGGTACGCTGTCTGTAAGCAGCCACCGCCTCGATGGCTCCCTCGTGCATCCGCTCGGGGGTCACATATGTCCAGTGCTTTTCAAACTCATCGACGCTCATCGCCGGCTGTGCGGCCCGTTCCTTATTCTTTAGCCACTGCTCCGCCCACCGCCTGATTTCGGGGTCACGATTAAGAGCCGTTCGTGCTTCATGCATGCTGATAGGAGCGCTCATAGTTTATGTGTTTGGTCTTTCGTGTTTTTTAAGAGTGATGCCGCTATGACGGGTTCTTCTGCCGGGCAACTTCTTCTCTGATGGTCTGCGATTTCCCTTCCTTGTCATTGAAGCCGTCCGCAAGCCTCATCGCGTCTTCGTATTCCAGATTGGTTCTAATAATCTCGGAACGCCCTTTTTTTGAAGCCGCTATCTCGGTATTGACCCGCTTAACCTGATATTTAACGGACGTGTCGCCTTCAAACTTTGCCTTCTGACCCGGCATCGCTTGTATCGTGTAAATATACATATCGGTTTCCTTTGTAGACAGGATAACGACTGTAGACAGGATAACGACTTCATGTAGAAATGGGCAAGTGATTTACTGGAAGATAACTCGACAATCACACTAACGCGACGGGTTCAGAGGGTCTTCCGGCCAGGCGTGGCGCGGGTAGCGGCGCGAGAGTTCGCGGCGCACCTGCGGGTAGTGGCGCTGCCAGAAGCCGGCGAGGTCGGTCGTCACCTGCACGGGGCGCTGGCTCGGCGCGAGCAGGTGCAGCACGAGCGCCGTGCGCCCGCCCCCGACGCGCGGCCCCTCGCGCATCCCGAAAAAATCCTGAAGCCGCGACGCGACCCACGGCTGCGCCCCGCGCCCGTAGCGGACGCGCACCTGTCTGCCGCCCGCGAGCGACACGCGCTCGGGCGCGGAGCGCGCCAGCAGTCGCGTCTGCTCGGGCGTGAGCCGCGCGCGCAGCAGGTCGAACAACGCGCCGGCGCGCGCCGCCTCGCGCAACTCGGCGAAGCTGCGACGGCCTTCGCACAGGCGGGCGAGCGCCGCGCACACGTCCTCCTCCGCGAGCGACGGGAAGTTTTCTTCCGGCAGCGCGACGGCCGCGAACTCGACGCGCGCGAGGAAACGCTCGACCGCCTCGCGCTCGGCGAAGGCGTCCCACCCGGCGGCGAGCGCGGCCCCGGCGAGAACTCCTGACGCCACATCAGACGCGCCGGCCGCGCGCCCCTCCGTCAGCACGATTTGTTCGTAGAGCAGACGGCTCACGACCTCGACGCGCTCGGCCTCGGCATTCCACACGGCCTCGGTCGTCTCTCGGACGGCGTCGGGGTAGAGGTCGATCAACCACTCCGGCTCAATCGCGCTGGCGAGACGCACCACGGCGCCCGCGCGCGCGCCGCGCCCCGCGCCGCCCGCTTGCGCGCCGCGCCGCTCCTCGGCGTCCACGGCCACAAGAAACTCCGCGCGTCGCACGACGCTCTCCGGCGCAAGCTCGGCCGCGCCCCCGCCCGCGAGCAGTATCTCGACGCCCTCTGTCTTCGCCCCCGCGCCGCCCGCGCGTCGCCGCCCCACGCGATCCGGGTAGCCCGTCAGAATCGACATCAACAAGGCCGACTCGCGCGCCGCCGTCGCCTCTGACTCACGCGCAGACGTGTCTGGCTCCCGCCTCACTGACTCCGGCCCGCGTCTCTTCATCTGCCTTTCGAGTTGACGCCTGACGCGCTCCGCGTTGCGCACGGCCGACGGGTTGAGGCCGAGGGCGCGCAGGCGCGCGGGCGTGAACCCGGCGCGCGCGGCTTCTTCAAAGAGGTCGAGGAGTTCGAGCGCGTCGGAGGGGCCGTGGCGCACGGCCTCGCGTCGCGGCGCGCGCGGTTGTTGGAAAATTTCCCGCTCGCGGATGTCGCGCTCGCCGATGAGCGCGGCGACGGCGCACGCCTCCGCCCCGACGCCGCGCTCATCGGCCGCGACGACGACGCGTGCGAGACGCGGGTGCAACGGCAGACGCAGCATCCGTCGGCCCGTCGCGGTCACTTCTCCCCGTTCGTCAATCGCGCCGAGTCTGCGGAGCAGCGCACGGGCGGCGTCGAGCGAGGCCGGTGGCGGCGGCTCGAACCATCCGAACTCGCCGAGGTCTCGCACGCCGGCGGCGTGGAGTTCGAGCGCGGCCTCGGCGAGGTCGAGCCGGCGCACTTCCGGCTCGTCGTGCGCGGGGCGGGCGGCGAAGTCCTGCGCGGTGTAGAGACGCAGGGCACGACCGGGCCGCGTGCGTCCGGCGCGTCCGGCGCGTTGCGTGGCCGACGCCTGACTGACGCGCGCGACGGCGAGCGCGGGCAGACCCGACCACGGCGAGTGGCCAGCGACGCGCGCCAGTCCAGAGTCCACGACCGCGACGACGCCTTCAATCGTCACCGAAGTCTCGGCGACGTTCGTCGAGAGGATGATCTTGCGTCGGTCGGCGGGGCGCACGGCCGCGTCCTGTTCGGCGGCAGACAACTCGCCGTGGAGCGGAAGCACGAGCAACGCGTGTTGTTCGGCGAGCGCGGCGCAAGCCTCCTGCGCGCGGCGTATCTCGGCCGCGCCGGGGAGGAAGACGAGCACGTCGCCCGAGAGTTCTTCGGAGAGCAGGCGGCGGACGGCAGACGCGACCTGTTCGTGCAGCGGGCGCTCGTCGGGGCGCGCGAGGTGTTCCACGGCAACGTCGAAGAGGCGGCCCTCGCTGCGGAGCGCGGGGCAGTCGCCGAGATAGCGTGCGACGGGTGCGGCGTCGAGCGTGGCCGACATGGCGACGACGCGGAGGTCGGGTCGCGAGGTCAGTTGCAGCCGACGCACGACGGCGAGCGCGATGTCGGCCTGAAGGTGTCGCTCGTGGAACTCGTCGAGGACGACCGCTCCCGCCTTCGACAGTTGCGGGTCGGAGAGCAGGCGGCGCGTGAAGACGCCCTCGGTGACGAAGCGCAGGCGCGTGCGCGCGCCCGACACGTCCTCGAAGCGCACCTGATAGCCGACCGTCTCACCCACCGCCTCGCCGCGCTCCTCGGCCACACGCCGCGCCGCCATCCGCGCCGCCATCCGACGCGGCTCCAGCACCCACACCTCGCCGCCATCTCCCAAAAAACCAGAGTCGAGCAGCGCGGCCGGCACGCGCGTCGTCTTGCCCGCGCCGGGCGGCGCTTCGACGACGAGGCTCGGCGCCCGTCGCAGCGACTCGATGATTTCCGGTAGCAGGCTATCGATGGGGAGGGGCTGCATGGCTTGAGGCGACCATGCTAACACAGGCTAAAGCTTCACGAACTCGGTGGCGCGCACGACCATCTTTTCCTGTTGGAAGCGCCGTTCAAGCTCCGCACGATAGACGCCCCACCACGCGCGGTCTAATTCTTCGGACATCACCTCGAAGATGGTCACTTCGTCGCGCGCGACGGCGCCGCCTTCATCCTTCCACAGACCCTCGGCGGGCGAGCGGCGGAAGGCGGTCACGCCCCCGAAGCGGTCGGCCAGCTCGTTGCGCACGCGGTCGAAGGCGTCGGCCCCGAAGCGCCGGCCGTCGTTGTCGTAGAGCGGCAGGAGGATTTGAACGAGGTGCATAAGCGGAATAGTGAGCAGTGAGCAGTAAGCAGTGAGCAGTTAAGACTCGGTATGCGTCTTAACTGCTCACTGCTTACTGCTCACCGCTCACTTCCTTAGAAGCTGAGCCGAAGTTGTAGCTCGACGCGGCGGTTGCCGGCCGTTTGCTGGCCGCCGCCTCCACCGCCGCCGCCGAAGCCGAAGCGGCCGGAGCCGCCGGTGGACTGGCCGAACAGCGGCGAGTTGAGGTTGCCGATGGGCGTGCCGAGGTTCGTGCGGTTGAAGAGATTCTGCACGTTGACGGAGAAGGTCAGGTTGTAGCGGCTCGCGGTCTCGCCGCTGCCTTCGCCGCCTAACGTCCCGCCCCCGCCGCCACCACGGCCACCGCCGCCGCCACCGCGGCCGCCACCACCGCCGCCGCGTCGACCACCGCCACCACCGCCGCCGCCACGTCGGCCGCCTTGCCCGGCCGCGTCGCCGCCGCCGGCCGCCGCCGCCGGCGCGCCGCCGAAGCCGATGGTCTTACTCGCGCGCAAGTTGACGCTGAAGAAGCCCGGCC
>DASVES010000366.1:0-9950 GCA_036380435.1 Pyrinomonadaceae bacterium
CTCCTTCAGCCCGATGCGGAGGTCGCCGGTGAGCAGCTTGACGAGATACTTGGCTTCGAGCGGCGTCGCGTTTCGCAGCGCCTCGACGACCAACGCTTTCTTGCTCTTCGTGCCGCGCGTTCCGCTCAGTAGCTCGACGAACTGCTCGGTCGCGGCGAGCGTGAGTGTCGGGCGCAGGTTCGCAGCCTTTGTTTCGAGGAAGACTTCGTAAGCCATGTCGCCCGAGTCGCCGAGGCGGACGTAGCGCGGGCGTAGGTTCTCCACGTCAAGCCCGGTCACTTCACTGAGCGCGTCGCGCAAAACGCCGCCGCCGACGTTCGTCGTGCGCGCGTCGCGCAGGGCGAACTGCTGGCCGGCGAAGTAGCGCGCGGCGCGCGCCAGGTCGTCGTCCGACAACTCTCGGAAGTAGGCGCCGAGCAGCGCGGCCTTCTCAAGTTTCTTAGTCGTCGCCGCGACCGTCTCGGCCGTTTCGGCAAAGCGTTGGAGCGTGCCGGGGCCGTTTAGTTCTCCGGCAGTTTTTTTGGGGCGCGGCATGGCGGGATTATCAACGGCGGCGGCGCGGGATGTGTGCGCGCTTCATTGTTTTTTCGTAGACGTTTTTGACGCGGCGCCACTTGCCTCGAAAAGCAATCAGGCGGCCTTCATCAATTCGGCGGGGACGCGCATGGCCTCCCCTTCGCCATGCGCGCCGAAGATTTCGGGGTGGAGCAGGCGCGCGAGGATTTCGGCCCCCTCGACGACGCGCGGGCCGGGGCGGCTGAAGTACGCGGTCGCGTCCACGGCCCACACGCGGCCCTCGCGGACGGCCGGAAGCTCCGCCCACCCTTCCGGCAGACGCGCACTTCCGAGCGCCCGCAGCGTGTCCTCCTTGTAGTAGCCGCAGGGCACGAGGACGATTGCCTCGGGCGCGTAGGCGCGAATCTCTTCGGCGGTCGTTACGTATGATTTCTCGCCGGCGCGCCCGAACGTGTGATCGCCCCCGGCGAGCGCCACCTGCTCGGGCACCCAGTGGCCGGGCGCGAACGGCGGCTCCAGCCATTCGAGCATCAGCGTGCGCGGCCGATGTTCGACGCCGGCGAGTCGGGCCGCCAGCGCGTCGATGCGCGCGGCGAGCTGGTCCACGACCTTCGCCGCCTCCGCCTCGCGCCCCGTCAGCTCGCCGACCGTGCGGACGTTGGAGAGGATGTCGCTGATCGTCGTCGGCTCCAGCGACACCACGCGGCACTGGCCGTCGAACAGACGCGCCGCCGCGTGCTCCACCGTCTTGTAGCTGACGGCGCACACGTCGCACAGCTCCTGCGTGATGATGAGGTCGGGGCGCAGCTCGCGCAACAGCTCCTCGTCGAGACTATAGATGGAGCCGTGGCCGTCGAGCTGCGAGCGGACGGCGTGGTCGATCTCGCGGCTCGACATCGACTCGTGCGAGATGTGACTGGCCGTAAGTTTCGGCTTCCCCACGACCGTGGGCGGGTAGTCGCACTCGTGCGTGACGCCGACGAGCGCGTCCTGTAGGCCAAGCGCGCAGGCGATCTCCGTCGCCGAGGGCAGCAGCGAAACAATGCGCGGCGTCTTTCCTGTCATCGAACACCCCTCCGGGGCACTTGTTTTAACTTTCGTCCACGAGACCCGGCGCGGAGGCGCGGCCGATCTCAACGCTCATCAGGGCCGGCTGATTTTCGCGCGCGTCCGGCGCACACGCAACAGCCACGGCTCGATGCCGACCCAGTGCAGGCCCGCGTGCGGCCCCTTGCGGATTCTAAACGTGAGCCACGCGTGGCCGTATTCGTCGAACTCCACGACCCGCTTGTACTTCCCCACCAGATGCCGGAAGACTGGAAGCGACTCCGCGCGACACTCCGCGCTCATGCCGCCGAGGTCGGGCACACCGACGACCCGCACGGTGTCGCCCACCCGCACGCGCTCGCCCCTTGCATCCTTACGCGGCATTCGTCGCATGTCTTAGCCGACCTGGAAGATAGAAAGCACGCTGAGCGTGCGCCTCCGCCGAAAGCCGTTGCCGGATTGCGGCCCGCGGTCTGATGAATCTCAGAGCAGTGGAGACATCGCCTCCGCGGCTTCCTTCGACGTGACGACCGGAACCACTTCAAATTCCACCAGGTCTTGCCAGCGGGCCGTCCACTGCCGGATGAGCCGGGGGTCTTCACATTCCATCAACTGAAAGCACCTGTCGAAGTCAGGCTCGACCCAACTCTCGACGTATTTCAAACCCTCCGGCAGCATCCGCCCCTGCTCCCTGTGTCGCCGGTATACCGCCACCGCGTCACGATTCTTGAAACGCTCGATGACCATGAACAGCATCCCATCCCCTCTCCGGTATAAGCCTACCGACCTGCGCCTCAGTAAGGCAATCAGGAGCACACGCGCCGCCGCTTATGCAGGCGCCGGCCATCCGACACACTTTTAGCGCCGCCCACGGCAAAACTCAAATCAACGAGAGCGGCGCGCGTCGTCCTTCGGGATCGCCCCACGCGCCGGCCGCCACTCCACCGCAAGTTTCGCACTCGCGCGACGAGAGGGTACAATCTTCCCGCCATTAAAACTCCGACACGGCCAGAAGATTGACACATGCTCGTAGACAAGCCAACCGACATAGCGCGCACGCGCCCCGACGGCTCGCCGCTCAAGCCGATCACCGAGGTGCTGCTCGAACGCCGCGCGACGAATAAATTCACCGACGAGGAGGTGAGCGCCGAAGTCCTCGACGCCGTCCTGCGTCTCGGGGCGCAGGCCCCGTCCGGCTATAATTTCCAGCCGTGGCGCTTCGTCGTCGTGCGCGACGCCGAGAGCCGCCGGCGTCTCCAGCAGGTCGCCTTCAACCAGCCGAAGGTCGCGCAGGCGCCCGTGGTGATTATCGCCGTCGGGATGAAGGAGGAATGGAAGGAGACGGCCGACGAGGTCTTGCGCGAGGGCGCGCGGCGCGGCGCGGGCAACCCCGACAAAGTGGAGCAGGCCCGAAAGGGCGCCGTCCAGTTCATCTCCGGCATGGACGCAGGTCTGTGGGTCAACCGCCACACGATGATCGCCGTCACCACGATGATGCTCGTCGCCGAGGCTTACGGCTACGACACGGCGCCGATGGAGGGCTTCGACGCCGCCGGGGTGAAACGTGAGTTCGCCATCCCCGAAGAGGGCGAGGTCGTCTGCCTGCTCGCCATCGGCCGCGCCGCCGAGCCGGACAAGCCCTACACGGGCCGCTTCCCCGTCGAGCGCATCGTCTTCGCCGAGCGCTTCGGCGACCCGTGGAGAGATAAATGAGCAGCGAAAGTTTCGACAGAAATATGGAAATAGTGGCTGCCCACCTGGCTTCGCTGACGGTCAAGCAGGAGCAGCTTCAAGAGTCCCAGGCGCGTGCCGAGGCGCGGCTCGACCGCTCCGAGGAACAGTTTAAACGCTCCTCGGAGCGGCTCGACCGCGTGGAGCGTGTCCTCGGCTCGGCCATCCGCCTCGGTTCTCGTCAGTTGAAAGAGACCCGAGAGAGCGTCAACGCTCTCATTGCCGCACAGGAAAGAACCACCGAGGCGCTCGCGCGACTGGCCGACTCCCAAGCCCGCACGGACGCGAAGATGGCAGAGACGGACGAGCGTCTAAACATCCTCGTCAACACCGTCGAGCGTTACATCAGCGAGAGGCGCAATGGCGGCGGCAACGGCTCGGCCGGCGGGCAGTAGTCAGCGGCACGGCGCAGGACGTTGCTGCAAGCATGGCCGCTTTCCCGTCGCCGACGCCGGGCGACATTTCTGTTGGAGGTTGTGATGCATTACGCCGAGACGCGCTTCGAGGGCGCGGTCGATCACATCGCGGTGAAGTCGGATGACTTGCCGCGCGACGTTGAAGAGTACAAGCGCATGGGCTTCCGGCTGGAGACGCTCTATGACGACTGGGCGATGCTCCGCGACGCGCGCGGCTTCGGTGTGGCCCTGCTCGCCCCCGGCTCGAAGCACCCGCCGCACATGGGCCTGCGCGTCGAGACACGCGAGGCGCTCGAAGAGTTCGCCCGCCGCGAGGGCCGCCCCCTCAAGGAGCACCGCGACCGCACCGTCTCCTTCTACACGCGCGGCGCCGGCGGCCAGTCAGTCGAAATCATCTATTACCCGCCGGACTACAAGAAGGACGGTGATAAGTGATGAGTGATGAGTGATAAGAGAGAAACTGATTTTCTCATCACTCATCACTCATCACTTATCACGCTTGATTATGTCTTCCTTCCTTGCCATCTTCGAGTTTCTGGGGACGACCGAGATGCTGGTGATCGCGGTCGTGGCGTTGATCATCTTCGGGCCGCGCAAGCTGCCCGAAATCGGGCGCACGGTCGGCAAGAGCCTCGCCGAGTTTAAGCGCGCCTCCGAAGATTTCAGGCGGACGTGGGAGCGCGAGGTCGAGATCGACCGCATCGAGAGCGATCTGCGCGCCGACGTGGAGGGCGCCGGTAAGACTCCCGCACTCGACGCTGCGACGGACTGGCCGGGCGACGCCACAGCGGCGGTGGCGACGGCGGGGCCGGCGGCCGACGAAGATGCGTGGGGAGAGCGCACCATTGCGCGCGCGCCCGGCGGAGCCTTCGAGCACACCGAGTCGGGCGAGGTCGAAAGCGCGCCCATTGGAGACTCCGGCCCGGCGACCGGCGACGCCCACGCCGAAGAGTCCACGCGCAAACACGACTGGCTGTAGGACGGCCCCGCGCCGTCGGCAGTAGCGCCGGCGCCGTTTGTTTGTTCGTTCGTTCGTTCGATTCTCCAACTTTCCGCGATGGCTTCGACCCTACTTGAGAGCGGGCGCGACAACGACGAGCGCGACGAGCCGGAGCAACGGCTCGGCGGGCAGATGTCGTTTCTCGAACACCTCGACGAGCTGCGCCGGCGCCTCGTCCGCTCCGCCCTCTTCATCGCCGTCGCCTTCTGCTTCTGCTGGTACTTCTCCGATTACGTCTACAACTTTCTCTCCGTCCCCGTCCGCCAGGCGCTGGCCGAGGCGCAGCGGCGACCCGTGCCGCTTCAGGGGCTGACGGGCGAAGAGACCATCCTCCCCTTGAGTTCCGTCAAGGAGGGCGACACGGGCCGCTACGTGTTTGGCGAGGCCATCAAACTCGGCTCAAGCGTCATCCCGGCGGGCGCGTCGGTTCAGGTCAGGGTGGCGCGCGACCGTTCGGAGCAGATCGGCGTCTTCACGGACGAGGCCGTGATCGCGGGCGTCACCGTCATCCCGCGCGGCGTCCGTCTGCCCCTCGACCTTCAGGCCAGCCCCGACGCCCTCCCCGGCATCGAGGACAAGCTCATCGTGACGACCGCCATGGAGCCTTTCTCGCTCTACCTACAGGTGGCGCTCTACGCGGCCATCGCGCTCTCCGTGCCCTTCCTGCTCCTTCAGGTCTGGGGCTTCGTCGCGCCCGGCCTCTACCCGCACGAGCGCGGCTACGCCATCCCCTTCGTCCTGCTCTCGACCATCTCTTTCGTCCTCGGCGCGGCCTTCGCCTACTACGTCCTCTTCCCGCCGGCCGCCCGCTACCTGCTCGGACTCGGACAGGACTTCCGACTGCTTCTGAAGGCGACCGACTACTTCGACTTCATCGTCCTCATCATGCTCGCCATGGGCGTGGTCTTCCAGATGCCGGCCGTGACCTACGTGCTCGCGCGCATCGGGCTGGTGACGGCCGCGCTGCTCGTGCGCTCGTGGCGCATCTCGCTCGTCGTCATCCTCGTCGCCGCGGCCGTGCTCTCGCCCACCAGCGACGTTCTCAACATGATGCTCTTCGCCGCTCCGATGGCGGTGCTCTACCTCGTCTCCATCCTCATCGCGTGGATGTTCGGCCGGCAAAGGCAAACAGAGGTCAGAGGTTAGAGGTCAGAGGTCGGTAAGAATCAGCTATTACTGACCTCTGACCTCTAACCTCTGACCTCTGTCGCGGGCAACCGGAAGGCCCCCTTTCGGCATCTTGACTGTGTTCGGTCGAGGCTCTAAAATCGGGTAGAAATTCAGGCGGTGCTTGGGTTTACGGCCCCGGCGGTGTGGAGGCAAAGGAACTCTTCAGGCGTCGCCGTTTTTTCCGGCCTCCCCGTTCATTTCAGATTCAGTTTCATCGGCGACGACTTCCGTAACGCGGCGGCGGCAGCGGAGAGTCAAAGTCAGCCGCTGCCGGTTTAATCACTTCAATGCAATTCGACAGGAGTTAAAACGATGGCTCGTCATCCGTGGATGCGCTCACTGGCCCTGGCCTTCTCGCTCGCGGCCTCCCTCCAGCCCGCGGCGCTGGCCCAACAGAAGGACAAGCGGACGGCCGATCAAGACCCGCTTGAGCGCGAGCGTAACGTGAAGAAGGAGCTGCGCGAGGTCTACAAGAAGTGGCTCGAACAGGACGTGACCTACATCATCACGGACGAAGAGAAGCGGGCCTTCAGGAAGCTCGCCACGGATGAGGAGCGCGAGCAGTTCATCGAAATCTTCTGGCGACGCCGCGACCCCGACCCGGACACGGACGAGAACGAGTACCGCGAAGAGCACTACGAGCGCATCGCCTACACCAACCAGCACTTCGCCTCCGGCATCCCCGGCTGGAAGACCGACCGCGGCCGCATCTACATCACCTTCGGCCCGCCCCACGGCAAGGAATCGCACCCGATGGGCGGCTCCTTCGACCGCCCCATGCACCACGGCGGCGGCTCCACTTCCGTCTACCCCTTCGAGACTTGGTTCTATCGCCACCTGCCCGGCGTCGGCTCCGGCATCGAGATCGAATTCGTCGATCCCACCGGCACCGGCGAGTATCGCCTCGCCCGCTCGCCCGACGAGAAGGACGCCATGCTGCACATCCCCGGCGCCGGCCTGACCCTCTCCGAGCAGCTCGGACTCTCCGACAAGAGCGACCGCGTCTCACGCTATGGCAGCTTCGGCTACACCGGCCCATGGGCGCGCGTGCAGGACAGCCCGTTCGACTACCTCCAGCGCATCACGCAGCTTTCCAAGCCGCCGTCGGTCAACTCCCAGCTTGAGAAGTCTCTGCTCGCCGAAAGCAGCACCGGGGCGGTCGAGGACGATCCGCTGCGCTTCGACCTGCGTATCGACTTCTTCAAGCAGGACGAGGGGCGTGTGGTGACGGCCTTCACCGTCCAGACCGAGAACCGCGAACTGAGCTTCAAGGACGTGGGCGGCATCCAGACGGCGCGTCTCAACATCTTCGGCCGCGTGATGTCGGTGGCGGGCCGCAAGGTCGCCTCTTTTGAAGACCCGGTGACGACGGTGGCGACGGTCGAGGATTTGGAAGCGAAGCGCGACCAGAAGTCGGCCTACCAGCGTCTGGTGGCGCTCACGCCGGGCACCTACAAGATCGACATGATCGTGCGCGACGTGACTTCGGGCAAGCAGCACGTCGCCAGCCACGGCTTCACCGTGCCGAAGTACGACGCCAAGCTGCTCGCCACCTCGACCATCGTGCTCGCCGCGCGCCTGCACGGCCTCGAAGGCCAGCCGCCCGTCGGCATGTTCACCATCGGCAACTACAAGGTCATCCCCAACGTCTCGGGCACGTTCAAGCGCGGTCAGGAGGTCGGCATCTACGCGCAGATTTACAACGCGGGCATCGACCAGACGACGCTCCGGCCGTCGGTCGATGTGGAGTACGCGCTCGTCAGGGACGGCAAGGACGTTTACCGCCAGACGGAAGACTGGCAGGGACTCTCCGACGCCGGCCAGCGCCTGACGCTCGCGCGCCTGCTCCCGACCGACCAGCTCACGCCCGGCAGCTACGAGATCGCCATCCGCATCCGCGACCGCGTCTCCGGCCAGACGCTCACGCCCGTCTCCAAGTTCACGGTCACCGCCGAGAAGTAGGCGCCGGCCCCTTCGAGCGGAAACAACTTCAGGCGGCGCGCCCTTCCGGTCGAGAGCGCGCCGCCTGAATCTTTTTCCTACCTCCGCGTGAACTCTGCGCTCATTGCGTCTCTGCGGTGAATCTATCTCCCTTTCACACAAGTAAACATCGCTCAAAAAAACATGCCGCCCGCTACGCCGCACCCGCACGACTCTGTTAGCATGACCCCCGTCGCTTTTCCCGCTTCGGCCCGCAGCCCTTTTCAAGATTTTCAAGACTTCCGAGGTGTCCGCCATGCGCCAACCCGCGACCCGCTTCGCCCTCCTGTCGTTCGTCCTCCTCGTCTTCGCACTTCCCGCTTACGCGCAGGAAGACCTCGACGCCCGCCTCAAGGAGATCGACGAGTATGCGGCCAAAGCCGGACGCGACTGGAAGGCGCCCGGCTTCAGTGTCGCCATCGTCAAGGACGACCGGGTGGTCTTCGTCAAAGGCTACGGCGTGCGCGAGCTTGGCAAGCCCGACGCGGTGGACGCAGACACCATCTTCGCCATCGGCTCGAACACGAAGGCGTTCACGTCGGCCGCGCTCGCCGTGCTCGTGGACGAGGGCAAGGTTAGTTGGGACGACCCCGTCACGAAGCACCTGCCGGGCTTCCAGCTCTTCGACCCCTACGCGACGCGTGAGATGAGCGTGCGCGACCTCCTCAGCCACCGCAGCGGCCTCGCCACCTTCGCCGGCGACCTGCTCTGGTACGAATCCTCCTACGGCCGCGACGAGATCATCCGGCGCGCGCGCCACCTGCGGCCCGCCTCCTCCTTTCGCAGCCGCTTCGGTTACCAGAACATCATGTTCCTCGCCGCCGGAGAGATCGTCCCCGCCGTCGCCGGCAAGTCGTGGGACGACTTTCTCAAAGAGAAATTCTTCGACCCGCTCGGCATGCGTCGAACGCTGACGCGCCACGCCGATTTCGCGCGCGCCTCTAACGTCGCCGCGCCGCACAACGAGGTGGACTCCCGCCTGCGCTCCATCCCCCACGGCAACGTGGACAACGTGGGCGGGGCCGGGGCGATCAAGTCGTCGGCCGCGGACATGGCCCAATGGGTGCGCCTCCAGCTCGCGCGCGGCACACGCGACGGCCGGAAGATTTTCGGCACGGCCGCGTCGCGCGAGATGTGGACGCCGCACGCCGTCCTCGGCGCGGTGAGCGAGAGCGCGGAGAAGTTTAATCCGACGACACACTTCGGTCTCTACGGCCTCGGCTGGATTCTGAACGACTATCAGGGACGCCTCCTCGTCTCACACGGCGGCGGCCTCGACGGCATGATCTCGCGCGTCGCGCTGATGCCCGAGGAGCGGCTCGGCTTAGTCGTCCTCACCAACAGCGAGACCTCGCTTTCGTCCGCCCTCTCTAACAAGATTCTCGACGTCTTCCTCGGCGTCGCCCGCCGCGACTGGAGCGCCGACTTCCTCGCGCGCACGAAGCAAGCTAAGGAAACTTCCGAGGCCGCCGCCAGGAAGGTCGAAGACGCGCGCGTCCCCAACACGAAGCCGTCGCTTTCGCTTGAGTCTTACGCCGGCGTCTACACGGGCGAGATGTTCGGCGACGCGCGGGTCACGGCCGAGGGCGGCCGTCTCGTCCTGCGCCTGCTTCCCTCGCCCAAGTTCGTCGGCGATCTGGAGCACTGGCACTTCGACACCTTCCGCGTCCGCTGGCGCGAGGGGGTCGTCTATCCCTTCCCGCGCGGCTTCGTCACCTTCACCCTCGACGCGCAGGGCAAGCCCGCCGAGTTGAAGCTCGACGTGCCCAACTTCGACTTCGACTTCAAGGAAATAGAATTGCGCCGCGCGCCCGACGCGCAAACGCCGCGCAGCAACTAACGCTCGGCGTCGCCCAATGAGTCGGCCCATGCACAAAGAGCCACAGCGCCGCATCAATGACACACTCGCGCGCGGCGTGAGGCTTCGTTGCCCCGCCTGCGGGCGCGCGTCCATCTTCGAGACGCCGTTCCGGCGCAGGCCCGCCTGCCCCTCTTGCCGCGTGTCGTTCGAGCGCGAGGAGGGCTACTTCGTCGGCGCCATCTCGATCAACCTCGTCACGACGGAGGCGGCGCTCCTCATCGTCTACCTC
>DASVES010000367.1:0-5316 GCA_036380435.1 Pyrinomonadaceae bacterium
CCTCGCGGGTC
This sequence comes from Pyrinomonadaceae bacterium, assembly GCA_036380435.1. Taxonomy (GTDB): domain Bacteria; phylum Acidobacteriota; class Blastocatellia; order Pyrinomonadales; family Pyrinomonadaceae; genus DASQDT01. Next base: position 12 of record DASVES010000367.1, read on the forward strand.
TCGCGTGCGCGCCGCGGGCCCCTCATTGTAGGCATACCCGCGAGGCTTCCGCTCGCGGTACTGTTGGAGTGAGCGCCAGGCGCATGGGAACACTCAGTGTTAGGAGCCGAGCGCCGAACATCTGTATTTCGCGCACCCACATGACGAAGGGGCGATTGGGCGGCCCCTGCTGCGCTGGCTGGACGATGCGCGGCATCTCGGCGTGACGCCCCTTGTAGACGACGCCCATGCCGCCGCGCCCGATAAGCTCTTCGAGGATGTAACTGCCGATGCGCTGCTCGGTCATCCCTGCACCGTCGAACTAGGCCAACAGATAATTGATGAGCGTGAGAATCAGTTTGACTGACGAACTTATATCAGAAAAAACGCGCCCGACAAAAAGAGAGGCGCGGCGAACCTCGGATGGTCGCCGCGCCTCGCTCCTCGCGGGTGTCCGCTCAGGCCGTCTTCTTCTCTTCCTCGTAAACGTCGCGCAGGACTTCGGAGATGGGTGGAGGCACGCTCCGGGTCTCGGGGGCGAGCGTGGGCTGAGAGCGCGTGCCCGCCACCGGGGTCAGGCCCGCGCCGAGCGTCTCCCTCTGTGTGTTCGTTGCGGCCGGGAGTCGGTGCGCCGCCCCTTGCAGCCGCGCGCGGCTCTCTTCGAGCAGCCCCTCGGCGCGCGTGCGGCGCAGGCGCTCAAGGGTGCGGATGGCGGCCATCGTCAGAGGCGCCTCGGCCGGCTCGCGCTCCAGCCGGCGCAACACCTGCACGTAGCGTCGCAGCTCGGGCGAGGCCGCGAGCCGGCGGCCCTCATCGCCGTGCTCGCTCTCGACGACGTAGGCGAGGTGTTCGGCCGACGCCTCGTCCTCGCCGGCGCGGCCGTAGAGCGCGCCGAGCGCGAAGTGGACGAGCGGCGGGGGGTCGGACATCATTTGCAGCACGCCCTCGCCCTCCTTGATGACGGCGTCGATCTCGAAGCCGTACCAACGTTTCTCGTCGTCGCGCAGCACCTCGTTGGCGCTGATGTAGAAGTCGAAGATGTTCTTAACGTCCTGCTGCTCGGAACGCTGGACGGCGCGCCAGACGAAGTAGACGACCGTGCCGAAGAAGATGATGACGGTCAGAGGGATGCCCATCACGCTCAACATCGCCATGATGACGATGATGGCCAGAATCCTCTGCGCTGCTTCCTGCCCCTTCGTGACCATAAGGCTCCCCCGCCCTTGTCCTCGTCGAAGCTACAGGCCGCCTAGTCGCGCCTCGGCCTCACGCCTCGCCCATAATACGCCGCCGCACCTCCGCCCCGGCCGCGGTCGTCGAGAGCGAGCCGCCGAGGTCGCGCGTCGTCGCGCCCTCCGCAATCGCCGCCCCGACCGCCCGTTCAACCGAGCGCGCCGCCGCCCCGTGGCCGAGGTATTCTAGCATCAACGCCGCGCTCAGAATAGCACCTGCCGGATTGGCTTCGTTCCGGCCCGCGAGCGGGGGCGCGCTGCCATGCACCGGCTCGAACAGCGACACGCGGCCGGGATGAATGTTCCCGGAAGCGGCCAGCCCCAAGCCCCCCTGCAACGCCGCGCCGAGGTCGGTCAGGATGTCGCCGAACAGATTGTTCGTGACGATCACCTCGTACTGCGACGGGTCGAGCACCATGAACATCGCCATCGCGTCAACGTACTGGTGCTTCGCTTCTATCTCGGAATACTGGGCGGCGACTTCGCGAAAGACGCGCTGCCAGAGGTCGCCGCCGAAGCGTTGGACGTTCGACTTGTCGGCCATCGTCACACGCCCCCGCCCCTCCGAGCGCGCATATTCGAAGGCGGCCGTGATGATGCGTTCGACCCCGCGCCGCGTGTTCAACTCCTCCTGCGTGGCAATCTCGTCGGGCGTCCCCCGCTTCAGGAAGCCGCCGGCGCCGCAGTAAGCGCCCTCGGTGTTTTCGCGGAAGACGACGAAGTCGATGTCCTTAGTCTCACGTCCCTTGAGCGGCGTGAGACGCGCGTCGAGGAGGCGGACGGGGCGGAGGTTGATGTAGAGGTCGAGGCCGCGGCGCATGCCGAGCAGGATGTCCTCGGCGTGTTGGTTCGAGGGCACGCGCGGGTCGCCGAAGGCGCCGGAGAAGATGGCGTCGAAGTCGCGCGCGAGCATCTCCAGCGCGCCCTCGGGCAGACTCACGCCCTCTTTGAGAAACTTGTCGGCGCCCCAGTCGAAGTGTTGCAGCTCCAGCGCGACGCCGTGCGTCTCCCGCACGCGCTCAAGCACCGCGACGGCCTCGTCTGTCACTTCCGGCCCGATGCCGTCGCCCGCCACAACCGCCACCCGCTTCGAATCCTTCGTCACGCGTCTCTCCGAGTCATTGGAATCTACTGCTTACTGGCTCCCGTCTTCATTCGTCCCTCATCCTTCTTCCACAATGCCTCCTCCACACGCGGCAGGCTACTGAGCACGGCGTCGCCGACGACCTTCAGACTACGTGGGGCGATTTTGTCGAGCGTGTCTTCGGCCGTGTGCCAGTGCGGGTAGCTGTTCAGTTGAATGATGTCCACGGCGGGGACGCCGGCCTTGAGGAACGGCTCGTGGTCGTCGCCGCCGATGCCCTCCTCGCGCTCGACGAACTGCTCGCCGTAGCCGCGCTCGCGCGCCGCCTGCCAGATCACGTCCACGAGCCACTTCGTGCTCATCGAGTCGCGGCCGAGTTGCAGCCGACGATAGCCGACCATGTCGAGGAGGATCATCGCGCGCAGGCGCTTCAACTCGTCGCGCTCTTGCAGCGCGGCGACGTAGCGGCGGCTCCCGTAGGTGTTGTCCGGCGCGCCCGGCTTCGAGCACTCGTCCCACTCGCGGCAGACGGCCTCTTCGCCGTCGAAGAAGACGAGACGGTAACCGAAGCGCGGCTTGCGCGCCGTGGAAGAGATGGCGCGGGCCAGCTCCAGCAGGACGCCCGTGGAGGAGCCGCCGTCGTTGGCGCCGACGAAGCGCAGGTTCTTGAACAGCTTGGTGTCGTAGTGGCTGGCGAGGATGATGAAGTCGGCGCTGTCGCCCGCGACCTCCGCCGTGACGTTGACCATCTTGCGCCGCCCGGCGGGCGTCTCGACCTTAAACTCGTCGGTCGTAACCTTCAGGCCATACTTCTTAAGCTCCGCGACGATGTACTCGCGCGACTTCTCCAACTGCTTCGACCCGGAAGGCCGCGGCCCGAACTCGACGAGTTTTCTGACGTGCTCGTAGGCGCGCTTTTCGTCGAAAGCCGCGGTGGCCTCATCCTGTGCAGGTTGTTGGGCCGCGCCGTGCCCGCCGGTCTGTGAGTGGACGGACGCGCGCGCGCGCGGCGTGAGTTGCAGGACGGCGATGGCGATTAGCAGCACGCAGCCCCCGGACAATAATTTCTCGCACGCCGGCACGGTCAGTCCTTCTTCTGGCCCGCCTCAGGGGCCGGGCCGGCCCCGGCGGGGCGGTGCTCGGCGGGGCGGCGCGCATCGCGCTCGCGGCGCGACATCTGGCGACCGAAGCCGGCCATGAACTCAAGCCCCTTGTTGAAGGCGGCGAACGGGAAGTCGGCGACCGCCGAGAGCGTGTGGAAGGCGGCCGTCGCCTCAAGCTCGACGAGTGTGGTCAGCTTCCGCTTGAGCGGCATCTCGGCGAAGTCTTTGCGGAAGTCCCTGACCGACTCGTCGGCCGTCGGCTCGCGCTCCGTGACGGGCACGGGCCGGAGCACGAGCTGGCCGCCGCGCTCGACCTTCGTCTGACAGGCGAGACGCTCGCCCGCGAGCAAACGCTCCGGGCTAAGACGCACGCGCTCGGCGTCAGTCAGCGCCGAGAGGAGCGTGGCGCCCTCCTCGACGGCGACGGCGCACGTGTCGCACTCGCCGCGCCCGTCGCATTCGGCCGGCAGACGCACCCCCAGCCGCTTCGCCGCGTCCCACAGATAAGCCCCTTCCGCGACGACGCCCGTGCGCCCTCCGTCTTCAGTCTTCCACTCGACGTTAACACTCATTAGCAGACACCTCTACGGTCAAAATCTCGCACACAGTTGTTCCGGGGAGCCGTCTTGAAAGTTACACCCACGACGCGAAGAAGGCAAAAGGAAAAAGGTAAAAGGCAAAAGTGCAAGGGCGGGAATCCTTTTCACTTTTGCCTTTTACCTTTTTCCTTTTGCCTTCCTCAATGTGTGCTCGGGGCGTTGGCGAAGCGGACGCGCGGCTCGGCGGCCGACTCGTCGCGCTCGGGGCGGGCGGCCGTGGTGCTCTGGCACTTCTCGCAGACGCCGAAGATACGCAGGGAGTGCTGGATGGGCACGAACTTGTGCTTGGCGAGGATGGCGTCCTGAATGGCTTCCAGCTCGGCCGAGAAGAACTCGATGGTCGTCCCGCACTCGGTGCAGATCATGTGGTCGTGATGCGGGTGCTTGTAATTGTGCTCGTAGCGCATGCGCCCGTCGCCGAAGCGCACCTCGCGGGCCAGCCCCGCTTCGACGAGGAGCTTGAGCGTGCGGTAGACGGTCGTGTGGCCGACGGTCGGGTCTTCCTGCTTGATGAGGTTGTAGAGGTCTTCGCTGGACAGGTGCTCCTCGGTACGCAGGAAGACTTCGAGGATGAGGTCGCGCTGCGCCGTGCGCTTCAGACCCGCATGCTGAATGTGCCGGTGAAAGATGTCTTTCTCTTCGGTGAATTTTTCAGGCATAGGCGCTTCCCCGCGACTCCGCAAACCGTCACACTAACTTTTCCGCGAACCCAAACTGTGCGCCCATTCTAACACCCGTCTCGCCGCCCGCGCGAGTGGTTTGTGAGGCCCGCGCGCCACATGCTATCTTCCCACGAACACGGCCGGGGTGGCGAAATGGCAGACGCAGCGGACTTATCCGTTTGAGCACCCAGAGCGAAACCTCCGGCGTGAATGGGGTCAAATTCGGTGAACCCTTAGCAGTCAGGCTGATGGCAACACCGAGCTAAGTTTGGAGGATTTGTTCCTGCCGCGATAGGTCGGGGTGAATGCATGACAGTTGGGACAAAGTAGCCGCAAGTTAGAGAGTTGGTTATCGGAGCGATTGCCGTCGATGTGATCCAGCTCCAGAGGGATTGGTTTTCCGAGCCATTCCGTCTGGCCACAGTCGGAACACACCGGAGCAAACAGCCCCTCGGAAATGAGCCTGCTTTTTAACTTGTAAGAGCTTATCTGAAGCTCGTTGCTCAAGTACTTTTGCAGCGGCTGTTTTGGGCCGATTGTCCTGCCTTTATTCCAAAGTTGTCCGGTGAAGTGGGAAGTGTCCAGGTTAAAGTGCTCAATAGCCCTTTTCAGAACGTGGTAATTCCCACCGTAAGGAGCGACGCCA
>DASVES010000368.1:0-5903 GCA_036380435.1 Pyrinomonadaceae bacterium
GTCGTGGCCATCGTCGTCGGCGTCGGCATCGGCGCGTTGCAGGGGAGCCTCGTCGCCTACGCGAACGTCCCGGCTTTCATCGTCACGCTCGGCGGCCTGCTCGCGTGGCGCGGGATGCTCCTGCGTGTCAGTCGCGGGGAAACCATCCCGCTCCAGATTCCGTTCTTCATCTCTCTCGGTCGCGACTTGCTGGCCCCGTCCGTCGGCTACGCGCTCGCCGCGCTGGCCGTCGCGGCCATCGTCATCACAAACCTGCGACGCAACTCCGCGCGCCGCCGCCACGGCCTCGCACTCTCGGGCGCCGGGGCGACGGCCGCGCGCATCGTGCTGCCGTCGGTCGTCATCGTCGCCTTCGTCGCCTATCTGAACACGCGCGGGGGCGTGCCCATCCCCGTCGTCGTCCTGCTGGCCGTGGCGCTCGTCGGCGCATTCCTGATGCGTAACACGACTTTCGGCCGCTACCTCTACGCCATCGGCGGCAACCCCGACGCCGCGCGCCTCTCCGGTCTCAGCATCCGCCGGCACATCCTCGCGGCCTTCTGCGTGCTGGGCGCGCTCGCCGGCGTGGCCGCCATCCTCCACACCGCGCGCCTTCAGGCCGCCACGCCCGACGCCGGGACGCTGATGGAACTCGACGCCATCGCCGCCTGCGTCATCGGCGGCACCTCACTGATGGGCGGGCGCGGGACGGTCTTCGGCGCCATCCTCGGCGCGCTCATCATGGCGAGCCTCGACAACGGCATGACCATCCTCGGCGTCCAGAACTCGACGCAGTACGTCATCAAGGGCGCGGTGCTCGTCATCGCCGTCTGGTTCGACATGTTGGGCCGGCGCAAAGGCTAAGAGCGCCTTCTGAAGAAACAATTAACATGGATGGACAGGATGGGCAGGATGAAGAAAAAGCTGATTTGAGATTTCAGATTCGAGATTTGAGATTTCAGATTTCAAATCTTCTCATCCTATCCGTCCTGTCCATCCATGTTAATTTCTTCCGCGACTCAGATGAGAAAAATCTTCCTCCACGTCCTTGCCCTCTGCCTCCTCCTGTCTTTCACGACGACGCGCTCACTCGCGCAGGCTCGCGCCGGCGGCGACGCGCCCGGCGCACCCGGCCGGGACGCGCATTGGGAGAGCGCCGGCAAGCAGGGCGTCGGCACCTCGAACACACTCGAATCGAAGGTCTGGTTCACGCTGCGCGGGGGCGTGTTGACGGAAATTTATTATCCGACTGTTGACGTGGCCGCCACGCAGGCGTTGCAGTTCGTCGTCGTCAGTGGCGGCAACCGCCGCGTCGAGACCGAGGCCGAAGACGCCACGCATCGCGTCGAGGTGGCGGACGCGCGCTCGCTTACCTTCCGGCAGATCAATACGGCGAAGAGCGGCGCGTGGACGATCACGAAGACCTACATCGCCGACCCGCGACGCCACACCGTGCTCGTCGAAGTCTTCTTCACGTCGCGCCCCGCCGGGGCGCACACGCTCTACGTCTATCACGACCCCTCGCTCGCCAACAGCGGGATGCACGACGCGGCGTGGACGCAGGACGGTGCGCTGCTCGCGTCGGAGGCTGACAAGGCTTCGGCGCTCGTCTCCGGCGTCGGCTTCAACGAAATGACGAACGGCTACCTCGGGACGAGCGACGGCCTGACGCAACTGCGTCGCGCCGGACGGCTCACGCCATACGCGCGCGCGGCCGACGGCAACGTCGTGCAGGTGGCGAGCCTGCCGCGCGTGACGAAGTCGGGGGCCGTCTCCTTTACTCTCGCGCTCGCCTTCGGAAAGGAGCCGCGCGAGGCGCTATCGAATGCGCGCGCGTCTTTGGCGGCGGGGTTCCGCAGCGTTCGCGCCGAATACGAGACGGGCTGGCATGAGTACCTTGGCAGGCTGCGGCGTGTCGCGCCGAAAGTTCAGGCGCAGTTCGACATGGCGGCAATGGTTTTGAAAGCGCACGAGGACAAGACGTATCGCGGGGCGATGATCGCGTCGCTGTCGGTGCCGTGGGGCGGGGGCGCGAGCGCCAACGAGCCGGAGGTCGGCGGCTATCATCTCGTCTGGTCGCGCGACCTCTATCAAGTGGCCACGGCCTTCCACGCGCTCGGCGACAAGGCATCGGCCGAGCGCGCGCTGAACTACCTCTTCACCGTCCAGCAGAAGGCGGACGGCAGTTTTCCTCAAAACTCATGGCTCGACGGCCGCCCCTTCTGGGGCTCGCTCCAGCACGATGAGGTCGCCTACCCGCTCATCCTCGCCCAACAACTCGGACGCACCGACCGCGAGACTTACGTCAAACACGTCCGCCCCGCCGCCGACTTCATCGTCCGCACGGGGCCGTGGACGCCGCAGGAGCGTTGGGAGGAAGAATCCGGCTACTCGCCCTCGACCATCGCGGCCGAGATCGCCGGACTCGTGTGCGCGGCCGAAATCGCGCGCCGTCACGACGACCACGCTTCCGAGGCCATCTACCTCGCCGCGGCCGACGAGTGGGCGCGCAACGTCGAGCAGTGGACGGCGACCTCGACCGGCAAGCACGGCGACGGCAACTACTACCTCCGTATCACGGGCGACGGCGACCCGAACGACGGCTCGCTGCTCGAACTCAACAACGGCGCCGGCTCCTTCGATGAGCGCGAGATAGTTGACGCCGGCTTTCTCGAACTCGTCCGTCTCGGCATCAAGCCGGCCGCCGACCCGCTCGTCGCCAAGTCGCTTGCCGTCATCGACCGCCGCATCAAAGTTGAAACACCGGGCGGCGCTTCTTTCTACCGCTACAACCACGACGGCTACGGCGAGATGGACGACGGGCGGCCGTGGAACTTCGACGGCAAGTACACGGGCAAGGGGAGACTGTGGGCGCTCCTCGCCGGCGAGCGCGGCGAGTATGAACTCGCGCGCGCACAGGCCGCGCGTGCGCGCCTGCGTCTCGACGCAATGCTCGGGTTCGCCAACGAGGGACGAATGATCCCGGAACAGGTCTGGGACAAGCCACAGACGCCGCGCCCGGACTTTAGTTTCGGGGAGGGAACCGGCTCAGCCACCCCGCTCGCGTGGTCGATGGCGCAGTTCATCCGGCTCGCCGCGAGCCTGCGGGAGGGGCGCAACGTCGCACTCCCCGAGGCGGTCGCCGCGCGCTACGCGAGGCGTGCGACGCCGCCCGCCCGCGCCGATGTCTCCTTCAACGCGCCCGACGAACGGGAGTTGAAAATTGCGGAAGCGGGAAAGAGTATCAAGTTAGCGGGGCGGGTCGCGCGGGGCGGGCGCGCGTACTTACTCTTCGGGGGCGAGCGGCGCGAGTTGAAGACGGATGAGAGTGGTCGTTACGAATTCGAGTTCGTCGCGCCGGCCGGCGAGTCGCAAGTCGTCGTCGGGACGAACGCGGCTTCGGGGGCGACGAGTTTTCACCGCGTCTCGCTGCGCGCTCTGACGCCGGAGGAGAGGCGGAAGGCGGAGGGAGAGCAAGCGCCGCCGCGTTTGCTTGAGCGCATCAGGAACGCCAAAACGTCTCCGCTCATTGACGGCGACCGCGTCACCTTTGTCTATCGCGGTCGGGCGCGGCGCGTGGAGGTCGTCGGGGATTTCACGAGCTGGAGTCCGCGTTCTCTGGTGATGCGCGAGGCGCCGGGGTCGGACGTGAAATACTACACGCGCGAGTTCGCGCGCGATGCCCGCGCCGAGTACAAGCTCATCGCCGACGGCGAATGGATGCTCGACCCGCTCAACTCGAATCGAAACGACAACGGAGTCGGCGGCGAGAACTCCAACTTCGCGATGCCGGGCTATCGGCCCTCGGCTTATGTCGTCGAGCCGAGGGACATCAATCCGTTGCGCGCATCGTCAGGCGGGCGAATGGGTGAAGCCGGCTCCAACGTCCCCGACATCTCAACACCCACTTTCGTGCTGGATGAGGTGCCCAGCAAAATCCTCGGCGGGAGCCGCAAGATCAACGTCTTCCTCCCGCGCTCCTACGCGAACAGCAACGAGGCTTTGCCGCTTCCCGTGCTCTACGTGCAGGACGGCTCCGAGTACATCCGGCGCGCGCAGGCCGCCATCATCGCCGACAAGTTGATCGAGCAGAAAAAAGTCGCTCCGTTCATCATCGTCTTCGTCGATCCGGCTGACCGCATGAAGGACTACTGGGCGAGCGACCAGTTCGCCGACTTCATGGCGCGGGAACTCGTCCCCTTCATCGACGCCCGCTTCCGCACGCAGCCCCGGCGTGAGGGACGCGCCCTTATCGGCGCGAGCCTCGGCGGCGTCACCTCCATCTGGGCCGGTCTCAAGCACCCGGAAGTGTTCTCGCGCGTCGGCGCGCAGTCGTCCGCCCTCCAAATCGACGACGAGCGGGTCGTCTCGGCGCTCAACAGGCTCGCGCCGGCCGGCGGCTCCGGGAGTCTGCCGCTCAGGTTCTACATGGACGTGGGCCGCATGGAGCCGGTGCTCGACGCGCACCGCCGCGTCCGCGTCATGCTCCGCGCGAAGGGCTACCCTGTCACATACCGCGAACTCGAAGCCGGCCACAACTACACGGCCTGGCGCGACCTGCTCGCCGACGCGCTTATCGCCCTGTGGAAGTAAAAAGGCAAAAGGCAAAAGTTGGGAAGCCGAGCCACGGACGCCAACGAGCCGCCGGAGGCGGCGAAAGAGTTTAGCCCACGGCGTGAGCCGTGGGGACGAGTTCAATTAAAGAATCGAAGCCCCGGAGGGGCGAAAGAATCTCGAAGTTGAGTACGAGTCTCGTCGAGATTCTTTCGCCCCTCCGGGGCTTCAGGTTATTTCTAAACGCTGTTCCCCGGTCTCACGACCGGGGCTACAATCTTCCGCCGCTCCGCGGCTCGTTGAGGCCCGCAACGACGCTTGTGACTCGGCCCCTCACAATTATCTTCTGCCTTACTCTGATGCCCGCTGTAGGACTTGAACCTACGACCCCACGCGTGTGAAGCGTGTGCTCTACCACTGAGCTAAGCGGGCGGTCGTTCGGCGGTGTGCGACCGGCGTGGACGCGGGATGCTAACAAAGCGCAAGCGGCGGCGTCAAGAAACTCGGCCGGAGGCGTGCGCTCGGCAAACTTCAAAGGCCGCGTTGCTACTTCGCGGCCTCGGCCGGGGCCGCGTCGCTGCCGTCGCCGGAGTCGTTCGGGCCGGCGGGGCCATTGGGGTTGGTGCGGACGTTGCCCACGTTCGAGTCGATGTAGAAGTGGCGCTTCCCCGTAGCCCCGATGCCGTCCTTCGCCTGCGGGTCGGCGTTGAGGGTGAAGGAGGGCGGGCTGCTCTGCGTCTTCGGGACGATCTTCAGGGTGTAGACGAAGCCCTCGACGACGGGCGCGTCGCCCTTGAATTTCGGGTCGATCTGGAGCTGGTCGAAAGTGGCGTAGCCGTTGCGCCCGTTCATGTTGAAGTAGGTGCGCTGCTCGGTGGCGATGTTGCGAAGATTCTGGATCGCCGCCGTCTCGTTGCCGGCGATGACGGCGTTGCGCCAGGCCGGCACGCCGACGCCGACGAGGATGCCGATGATCGCGATCACGATCATCAGCTCGACCAGTGAGAAGCCGCGCGCGCGCAGGGCCGTGTTGTGCTGTCGTTTCATCTTGCCAGTACCTCGCCGGCCCATCTACACGAGCCGGCCGCGTTTAAGTTCCAAAATAAGGGCGACTCTCTGAACAGCCACGCTACGGGGCTGCTCTCGGATTGGAAATTTTACTACACGGATGCGGCGGAAGCCACCGGGCGGGGCGGAAGCCTTTGGGAAGGGGTAAGGGTTAAGGGGGAAAGGTAAAAGACGGACAGGGTCGCCGTACCCTCACGGTTGTTCGTCTTCTTCGAGCGCGCCGACGGCTTCGCCCTTACCCCTTACCCCTTACCCTTTCCCCCTTTTTCCCCTGCCACCTTTTGCCTTTCCCCCTTCCACTT
>DASVES010000369.1:0-15834 GCA_036380435.1 Pyrinomonadaceae bacterium
CGATGACGTTCGTATCAAAAACGAGGCGCAAGTTATTCCTCTTCGAGAATCGACTTTAGCTCCTCGCTCGTCAGGCCCCTCGCCTGAGCTTTGCCGCCGATGTCGGTCATCAACTCCTTGAGTGCGGCGGGGTCGGCGGAGATGGCCTCCTTGAGCCAGAGGCCGAGCAGCAGTTGAATCTTCCGCCGCTGCTCGGCGGAGGCCCCGCGGTAAGCCTCGGCGGCCTCCGCATCAACCGGGATGGTGATCGTCTCTGTTGACATCTTGGCTTCCCCCCTTCAGACACGCCTTCGTAATCGTAAGTCTTACAGAGAGCCTACTCCGCCTTGTTTCGCCTCTCAAGCAGCGCGCGTGCGTTGCGCTGGAGACCGGAAAGCTTGGCGCGCTTGATGGGGCTGTGGCGGAAGCGCGCGGCGTAGGTGTCGGGCGTGAGTTCGAGAATCTCGCGGAGGTCGGCCGAGACGTTGCCCGGCCGAGGCTCGAAGCGCGGCTCGGGGGTGGGCTGCTCGAAGCGGTTCCAGGGGCAGACGTCCTGGCAGGCGTCGCAGCCGTAGAGCCAGCCGTCGGCGCGCTGGGCCACGGCGGCGGGGATTTCGGCGGGCGCGCGCAGCTCGATGGTCGCGTGGGAGATGCAGAGGTTGGAATCGACGACGTAAGGCTCGACGATGGCGCCCGTTGGGCACGAGTCGATGCAGAGCGTGCACGTGCCGCAGTGGTCTTCGACGCGCGCGGTGTCGTATTCGAGTTCGAGGTCGAGCAGGAGTTCTCCGAGGAAGACCCACGAGCCGTACTCGCGCGTGATGAGGTTCGTGTGCTTGCCGATCCACCCGAGGCCGGCGCGCACGGCCCACGCCTTGTCCATCGCCGGCTGCGCGTCCACGCAGACGCGCCCTTCCGCGCCGGGGCATTCTTCTTCGATCCACGCGAGGAGCGCGCGCAGGCGCTCGCCCAGAACGTCGTGATAGTCGTCGCCCCATGCGTAGCGCGAGATTTTGCCCGTGGCCGGACGGGCGGCGTGCTCGTGCGGCGTGTAGTAGTTCATCGCGACGGCGACGACCGAGCGCGCGCCGGGCAAAAGCTCTCGCGGATTCGTGCGACGCTCCGGCGCGCGCGCCATCCACGCCATCTCACCGTGAAGTCCGCGCGCGAGCCACTGCGCGAGCCGGCCGGCTTCCTCGTTGAGCGCGTCGGCGCGCACGATGCCGACCTTCTCGAATCCGAGCGCGCGCGCACGCTCCCTGATCTTCGCCGAGAGGGAGCGGGCGCGGCCCGCGTCGTCATGTATGGTCTCGCTCATGTCTCGCTGTGAAGTATAACAAAGCGGCGCGCGCCTCGCGCTCGCCGCACGCCCCTCGCACGCCTCGCCCCGGCGGTGCTACAATTCACGCATTCTCCCGATCAAGTTTGCAGACACACATGAGAGGCCGGCGCGCGCGCGCTCAGGCCGGGCGCGGGTCGAGATATTGATGGCGACGAACGAACAGGCGGGCGCGGGCGCGGAGACGGTCGAGCAGAAGTGTGGCCGCCTGCTCTTCATCGGACTGGCGGTGACGCGGCTCGACAAGCCGACGCGCGAGATGCTCAAGCGCGTCCGACCGGGCGGCGTCATCCTCTTCGGCCGCAACGTCGAGTCGCCGGCGCAGGTCGCGCTCCTCAACGCGCAGATCCGCGACTGCCTCGCGGGCCGCGTCCTCATCGGCATCGATCAGGAGGGCGGCCTCGTTGACCGCTTCCGAAACATCTGCGAGCCGGCGCCCTCCGCGAAGGCCGTGCGTAACGCCGGCCGCGCCGATCTTGCCGAACGCTTCGGCGCGCTCACCGCCCGCGCCCTCCGGCTGCTCGGCTTCAACATCAACTTCGCCCCCGTGCTCGATCTCGGCGGCGACAACGACGACAACGGACTGCGCGGACGCACCTTCGGCAACGACCCCGGCACCGTCTCGCGTCTCGCCGGCGCATACCTCGACGGCCTCCAGCGCAATCACATCGTCGGCTGCGGCAAACACTTCCCCGGCCTCGGCGGCTCGACCGTCGATTCGCACCGTCGCCTGCCTGTCGTCTCGCACACGTGGGAGCAGATTTTCGAACGCGACCTCGTGCCCTTCATGGATTTGATGACCCACCGCCCCGGCGAGCGTCTTCATTCCGTGATGGTCAGCCACGCCGCCTTCCCCGACATGTCCGAGTTCGTGCAGGCGTGGTTCCGCCGCGCGGGCGACCCCAAGACGCTGACCGACCTCCACCGCTTCCCCGCCACCATCAGCGGCAACGTCGTCATGCGCTTGCTCCGTCAGGCGCTGCGCTACGACGGCCTCGTCATCACCGACGACATGGAGATGGGCGCTGTCGTCCAGACGCTCTCGGTCGCCGAGGCCAGCCTTAGTGCCATCGAGGCCGGCTCCGACATGGTGCTCATCTGCGAGCAGGAGGCTAACTTCGACGCCGCGCGCAACCGTCTCGTCGAGGCCGTCGGCGAGGGGCGTCTTTCGGAGCGCGCCGTCTCGGCCGCCGTCCGGCGCATCGACCGCCTGCTCAAGATGGCCGGCGAGCCGGAGCAGTTCGACTCGGACGAATTCGCCGAAGTCTCACGCGAGACCGGCGTGCTCAAGCAGTTGCTCAAGTCGGCCGAGGACACCGGCGAATACGCTCCGCTCTTCGGAACCGAGGAGGGCGACCTGCGCCGCTCGACGAACTTCGGGGCCGACGACCCCGTGGGCAACGTCGGCGACATCGCCGAGCAGATCGACGCGGAGTCGAAACTCATTAACTGACCACGCAGCCCCGGCAGGGGCGGAAGAATGTAGCCCACGGCGCGCGTCCGTGGGGACAGCCGCGTTAAAAATTTCGTAGCCCCGGAGGGGCGAAAGAACCTCAAGCGACGTCACGCGAAGGCTTGAGGTTCTTTCGCCCCTCCGGGGCTACGCATGGCCTCGTCCTTTCAGTTCCCACGGACGCGAGCCGTGGGCTACATCTGGCCGCGCCTCCGGCGCTCCTTGATTTATTCGCACGGACACCCAACACTCTAACGGAGGTCAAACGCCTTGCGCCGCACACTAGCGCCGATCTTAATTCTCTCTCTTCTCAGTTCGTCATTCGCGCAACAACAGCCGCAACCGCAGCCTTCCGCGCCGACGCCCGCCCCGCGCGTGCGCGCCGCCGACTACCAGGACGAGGCCGCGCGCATCATCGGCGCCGCGCTCACCGACGACACCGCCTACCGCCGCCTCGCCTATCTCGGCGACCGCATCGGCCACCGCCTGAGCGGCTCTACTCAACTCGAAGAGGCGATTCGCTGGGCCGTCTCGGAGATGAAGCGCGACGGTCTCGACGTGCGCGCCGAGAAGGTGATGGTGCCGCGCTGGGTGCGCGGCGCGGAGAGCGTCGAGTTGATCGAGCCGGTGAGGCGCAGTCTCGTCATGCTCGGTCTGGGCAACAGCGTCGGCACTCCGCCCGAGGGCGTGACGGCGGAGGTCGTCGTCGTCAAAAGCTTCGACGAACTCGACGCGCTCGGCGAACGTGTGAAAGGCAAGATCGTTCTTTACAACGTGCCGTTCACGAACTACGGCGCGACGGTGCGCTACCGCGGCGCGGGCGCTTCGCGCGCGGCACGCTGGGGCGCCGTCGCCTCGCTCGTCCGCTCCGTCGGCCCCGCGAGCCTCCAGACGCCGCACACCGGCGCGCTCGGCTACGACGACGCGCAGCCTAAAATCCCGGCCGCCGCCCTGACCACCGAGGGCGCCGAGATGCTTCAGCGCATGCAGGAGCGCGGCGAGCGCATCCTGCTGCGGCTCAGGATGGAGGCGAAGTTTTTGCCTGACTCGGAGTCGGCCAACGTCGTCGCCGACCTCAAGGGGCGCGAGCGGCCCGACGAGGTCGTGCTCGTCAGCGGTCACTTCGACTCGTGGGACGTGGGTCAGGGCGCGCACGACGACGGCGGCGGCTGCATGATGGCGTGGGAGGCGGTGCGCCTGTTGAAGAAGCTCGGCCTGCGGCCACGGCGCACGGTGCGCGTCGTGCTCTACACGAACGAGGAGAACGGCCTGCGCGGCGGGCAGGGCTATCTCGATGCACACCGCGCCGAAGTTGCGAAGCACGTCCTCGCCATCGAGAGTGATTCGGGCACCTTCCGTCCCACCGGCTTCGGTCTCGGCGAGGGCGCATCGGTGCAAGCGCGCGCCGACATCACGGAGATCGCCAAACTCCTGGCCGCCATCAAGGCCGACCGCATCGGCGCGAACGGCGGCGGCGCCGACATCGGCCCGCTCATGCGCGAGGGCGTCCCCGGCATGGGCCTCAACGTCGATGGGCCTTACTTCAACTACCACCACACGCCGGCCGACACCGTCGATAAGATCGACCCGCAGGACATGGCCCTCTGCGTCGCCGCGATGGCCGTGATGGCCTACGTCGTCGCCGACATGCCCGCCTCTCTCAACAAGTAAGGCGCAAGCCACCGGCGTGACGCAACGAGCGCCGGAGGCGCGGCCAGATGTAGCCCACGGCGTGAGCCGTGGGTAGACCGTTGACAAGAAATTTGAAAGCCCCGGAGGGGCGAAAGAACCGCGATGAGACTCGTGCTCAACGTCGCGATTCTTTCGCCCCTCCGGGGCTTCCGTGTATTTTCAACCGCTATTCCCCGGTCTCACGACCGGGGCTACATTCTTCCGCCGCTTTCAGCGGCTCGTTGCCGCCCGCGGGGGTTGCTGCGTTTGTCGTTACCGCTGCGTCACGGGTCGGCCCTCGGCGTCGAGGATGACGATCTCGCCGAGGTTCAGCTCGCGCACGCCGGCCTCGATCTTCGAGAGGTCGCCGACGAGGATGAGCGTCGATTTGCCGGGCACGGCGTACTTCACGGCGGCAGCGTTGACGGCCGCGAGCGTCGCCCGCTGCGTCTCGTCCGGCAGACGCTGCAACTCCGTGAGCGGAAGACCGTTGGCCCAGAGCTGGGCCACCTGCCCGACGAGCTGTCCCAGAGACTCGAACTGCTGCGCGTAGCCGCGCACGCGGTTGCCCTTGGCGTCGGCCAGCTCCTCGGCCGTGATTGGCTTGCCGCCCGCAATCGCCTTCAGCTCGCTGACGAACTCGACCAGAGACTCCTTCGTCTTGTCCGTCTGCACGCCGCCGGCGGCCACCCAGATGCTCCCGCGGTCGTACTGCACGGGGTTCGAGAAGGTGCCGTAGGAGTAGCCTTTCTGCTCGCGCAAATTCAGGTTGAGGCGCGACTGGAAGCCGCCGCCCCAGACGGCGTCGGCGAGGTTGAAGGCGTAGAACTCGTCGGACTTGCGCTGCGGGGCGCCGAGGACTTGCAGGACGACCGTCTGCGCCGCGTCCGGCTTGTTGATGAGATAGACCTTGCCGCCGCTCGCGAACTGCGGCGCGGCGATGTTCTGCGCGGGCGGGGCCGCGCCCGTCCACGAGCCGAAGTGCTGGCGGGCGAGCGCCGTCGCCTCGGCCACCGTGATGTCGCCCGCGAAGAAGAGCGCGGAGTTCGACGGCTTCAGATAGGTCTGGTGGAAGCGCGCGAGGTCTTCCGGGGTGATCCTGGCGACGGTCGAAGTGAAGCCGAGACCGGGACGGCCGTAAGGATGATCCGCGCCGAAGACGACCATGTTGCGCACGCGGTTGGCGATGCCGTTGGGGTCGTTCATCTGCTGCGTGATGTTATCAAGCGTGATCTTTTTCTCGCGCTCGATCTCCGAGGCCGGGTACGTGGGGTTCAAGACCACATCGGCGAAGAGGGTCATCGCCGGGTTGAGGTTGCGTTTGAGCACCTCGAAGCCGGTGGTGGACGACTCGCGCGAGGGGCCGGCGAAGATGGCGGTGCCGAGGTCGCCGAGCGCGTCCTGAATCTGGATGGCGTTCTTTGTCTTCGTGCCCATGTCCATCGTCGCGTAGGCCATCTGCACGAGGCCCGCTTTGTCGGCGGGGTCGGCCGCGGTGCCCACGCGCGTCGAGAGCGCCACGGCCACCTTTGGCAATTCTTTTCGCTCGACGACGAAAATCTCCAGCCCGTTTTCCAGTTTCGCCGTCTTCACCTCGGGCGCGCTGTACGCCTTGTCGGCGCCCATCGCGGGCTGCTTCGAGCGGTCGAGGTCGGCCTTCTGGGGAAGCTGCGAGGTCTCGGGGTGGAAGCGGACGAGGAGGCGGTTGCGCGTGTTGAGCCAGCGGGCGGCTGTGTCGCGCACGCCCTCGGCCGTGGCGTTGCGGTAGCGGCCCAAATCGAAGTCGAACTTGTTGGGGTCGCCGAGGTAGGTGTTGTAGAGATTGAGCAGGTCGGACTTGCCGCCAAAACCCCCGATGCGCTCAAGACCCGAGATGTACTGGGATTCGAGCTTGACCTTCGCGCGGTTGAGTTCGGCCGGGGTCGGCCCTTCTTTGGCGAGGCGGGCGATCTCGTCCGTGATGGTCTGCTCGATCTGCGGAAGCGACGCGCCGGGGCGGGCCGTGGCGATGATGGTGTAGATGCTGGCGATCTCGCGCGACTGCTGGAAGGCCGAAACGTCCGAGGCCACCTGCTTGTCGTAGACGAGCGTCTTGTTGAGACGTGAAGAGAGGCCGTCGGTCAGGATCGTGGAGATGATGTCGAGTTCGCCGTCGCCCGGCTCGAAGCGCGGCGCCGTGACCCAGTTCATATAGACGCGCTCCTGCGGCACGCGGTCGTTGACCTCGATGATCTTCTCGCCCACGAGCGTGGTGACGTTGCGGGTCGGGCGGTCGAGCGAGGGGCCGGGGGGGAGCGGGCCGAAGTATTTCTCGACGAGCCGCTTGGCCTCGGCCGGGTCGAAGTCGCCGGCGACGACGAGCGAGAGGTTATTCGGCGTGTAATAGGTCTTGAAGAAATCTTTGACGTCGTCGGCGGTCGCGGCCGTCAGGTCTTCGTGGCTGCCGATGACCGTCCACGAGTAGGGGTGTCGGGCCGGGAAGATGTTTTCGGTGACGAGCGTGTCCCAGCGGCCGTAAGGGACATTCTCCAAGCCCTGCCGGCGTTCGTTCTTCACCACGTCGCGCTGGTTGTCGAGCTTCGTCTTGTCGAGCACGTCGGTGAGCGTGGCGATGCGGTCGGCTTCGAGCCAGAGGAGGTATTCGAGGTTCGACGAGGGCACGGTGGCGAAGTAGTTGGTGCGATCCTCGTTGGTCGTGCCGTTGACGCCGCCGGTGAAGAGGTTGGCGCCGGCCTTCTCGACGTAGGAGAAGTATTCGCCGGGCGCGTTCTTCGACCCCTGAAACATCATGTGCTCGAAGAGGTGGGCGAAGCCCGAGCGGTTCACCTTCTCGTTCTTCGAGCCGACGTGGAACCACTGGTTGACGTGGACTACGGGGAGCTTCCGATCAACGTGCAGGATGACCTGAAGGCCGTTGGGCAGGCTGTACTTCTCAAACTGGATTTTGGGGACGGCGCTGTCCTGCGCCGCGACGGCGAGCATCTGCGAGGCGACGACGAGCGCGGCGACAAGCAGGCGCAGGGTCTTCTTCTGAAACATCTTCACGAGGTGACTCCTTTCAAAATTCTGGTGCAAATCTGGAAGACAGAGAAACGCCTAAACGTAAAGGTGAAGCGGATAGTTTCTCGACTGAGTGGGCTGGCTTGTAAAAACTTCCGGGGACGGACGCCAAGACTACACGCTGCCGCCCGCCGCTGTCAAAAGTCTAAGCAGCCGGCGTCGGCGAGCACGCGCGGCAATCTAAAAAGCGGCGTCTTAGTAATAACCGGGCGTGGTCTGTATAATCCCCACCGCCCCCCGAGAACTTCCCCTCCGTCGCCCTTTCATTCGACCCGGCCGGATAAGTGTACCTATGCCCAATGAACTTCAGCGGGAGGAACCGCCCGACCATGAAACAGCGCATCGTCGGGGGGCCGACTTGCATGGCCCCGAGCTGGCGCCCTACTGGCTCCTGGCCATCATCGAGTCGGCGGACGACGCCATCATCAGCAAGACCCTTGAGAGCATCATCACGAGCTGGAACAAGGGGGCCGAGCGCATCTTCGGCTACACGGCCCAGGAGGCGGTCGGAAAGCCCGTCACGATGCTCATCCCGGCCGACCATCTGGACGAGGAGCCGGCCATCCTCGCGCGCATCAGGGCCGGCGACCGCATCGAGCACTACGAGACCGTCCGCGTCCGCAAGGACGGCACGCCCATCGACATCTCGCTGACCGTGTCGCCCATCCGAAACGCCGCCGGCCAAATCATCGGCGCCTCCAAGATCGCGCGCGACATCAGCACGCGAAGGCAATCGGAGCTGGCGCAGGCGCAGCTCGCCAACATCATCGAGTCGGCGGACGACGCCATTATCAGCAAGTCGCTCGACAGTATCATCACGGGTTGGAACAAGGGGGCCGAGCGCATCTTCGGCTACACCGCCGAGGAGATCATCGGCAAATCCGTCACGATCCTGATACCCGCGGATCACCCCGACGAGGAGCCGGCCATCATCGCGCGGCTTCGCCGGGGCGAGCGCATCGAGCACTACGAGACCGTCCGCATCCGCAAGGACGGCACGCCCATCGACATCTCGCTGACCGTGTCGCCCATCCGTAATGCCGCCGGCCAGATCATCGGCGCCTCCAAGATCGCGCGCGACATCACTGGCCTGAAGCGCGCCGAGCGCGAGCGCGAGCGGCTTCATAAGAGCGAGCGGGAGGCGCGCGAGCGGGCCGAGGAGTTGAGCCACCTCAAGGACGAGTTCCTCGCCACCGTCTCGCACGAGCTGCGGACGCCTTTGACCGCCATCCTCGGGTGGGCGCACATGCTCCGCACGGGGCAGTCCGACGGCGACTCTAACCTCAAGGCCTTCGAGGCCATCGAGCGGAACGCGCGCTCGCAGGCGCAGCTCATCGAAGACCTGCTCGATGTCTCACGCATCATCACCGGCAAGCTCAGAATAGATGTCCGGCCGTTAGACCCCGGTTCATTCATCGACTCGGCCATCGAGGCCGTCAGGCCCGCGGCGGAGGCCAAGGGCGTGCGCGTGCAGAAGATCATGGACACGGGCGCCGTCTCCGTCGCCGGCGACCCCGTTCGGCTGCAACAGGTGTTCTGGAATCTGCTCACGAACGCCATCAAGTTCACCCCGCGCGGCGGGCGTGTGCAAATCAGGCTGGAGCGCGTCAACTCGCACATCGAGATCGCCGTCGCCGACACCGGCGCGGGGATCACGCCCGAATTCCTGCCGCACGTCTTCGACCGCTTCCGTCAGGCCGACCAGAAGACCACGCGCCGCTACGGCGGCCTCGGTCTCGGCCTCTCGATAGTGCGCCATCTGGTCGAGCTTCACGGCGGGACAGTTCGGGCCGAGAGCGCCGGCGAGGGGCAGGGATCGACCTTCACGGTGCTGCTGCCGGTCGCCCCCGTCTACCAAACTGGTGTCGAAGGCGGGCGCGTGCACCCGGCCGCGCGGGACACCCTGCCCTCTTACGAATGTGCCGACAGGCTCGACGGGCTGAGGCTGCTGGTGGTGGACGACGAGCAGGACACGCGGGAGTTGTTGAAGGCGGGCCTCGGGCGCTACGGGGCCGAGGTGACGGCCGCCGGCTCCGCGGCCGAGGCGCTGGAGGCGGTGCGGGCCGCCGTCCCCGATCTGCTGATCAGCGACATCGGGATGCCGGGCGAGGACGGCTACGACCTGATTCGTCGCGTGCGCGCGTTGAGCGCCGAAGCCGGCGGGAGAGTGCCGGCCATCGCGCTGACGGCCTACGCGAGGGTCGAGGATCGGATGCAGGCGCTGCGGGCCGGTTACCAGATGCACGTCCCGAAGCCGGTCGAGATGGCGGAACTGGTGGCCGTCGCCGCCAGCCTCGTCCGACGCGGCAAATAGTACGGCGTGAATGAAAGCGGCCGCGCCGCTCGGCGGCGTCTTGATTATTCAAATCAAGACGCCGCCCCTTCGGTTTACGGCGCGGCTGTGAAACCCGTGAGCGGGCTGCCATAGAACGCGTCGGTCTTCCAGGCCATCTTGTTCCACGCTCCGTCCTGATCTCCGATGATTTGCACGGGGACGATAACGCGGTCGCTGCCGAGCTTGTTGGCGGAGGCGATGCCGTTGTCGAACTTCCCGTCCGTGCCGACGGTGAACTTGATGGAGCGCGCCAGCTTGTTATTCCACAGTATCTTCAACTCGTATTCGCCCGGACTCGCGCCGAGCGAGTGGGGCGGCCCGAACAGGTCATAATTGTCCCCCGACTTGTCCCAGCCGACAATGTTCGGGAAGCTGCACCTGACGCGCGCCCACTTCGCCTTCTGCGGGACGGTGTCGGCGACGGATTGCGTGGTGCTGTTCTCCACGTCCGACTCGCAACCGGCCCTGCCGACCTCCTGACCCTCGAGAGACTTCTTGCCCACCTCCTTGCCGTTGTGGAACAGGTGAGGCTTGAAGTTATACGCGTCGCCGCGCACCCAGAACGAGACGTGAAAGTCCGGGCGCTCCCACCCCTTCAAACTGTTAGGGACAAGGTAGACGTAACCGATGGGCAGGTTCCAGTCGTGGTTGACGAAATAGACGAACTTGCCCGCGGCCTTGGGGCCGTGCTCGCTGGAGAGGGACTTCTCCACTTTCGTCTTGCCGTTGAAGATAGTGGTGTCGGCGCCGGCCAGCTCGTTGCGCAGCTTGATGGCGAAGCTCACCGGGCCGGTGTAGAGACTGCCCTTGTCTTCGGGGATGCCCCGGCCCCCGCACTCGGTCTTCCACCAGCGGCCCTTCTCCGTCTCCTCGGTCGGGCAGTCGAACTTCACCGCCGGCGCGCCGGGGATGGTGTATTCGACGTAGAGCTGGCCGCCGCTGGGGATCGGCCCGTTGACGCGAAATGCGATTCTGGGAACCCAACTCCACTTGTCGTAGTCACCGCGATAGACGTTGAAGGTGTAGGGGGTCATCTGGATGGAGTCTTTGGCGATGGTCGGCTGCTCCTGGCTCGCGGCGGAGCTTCCGGCCGAAAGCAGCAGGGCGAACACTGCCGACGCCAAAAGTGTGAAGACCGAAGTGGACGCGATCTTGTTTCTCAAGTTGCACCTCCTGAATTTTTCCACAGTTTAAATTTTCAAGCGCCGCTCGGGATGAAGGCGAGCAATGCGGTCGGGATTGCCGGGGCGAAAATATTATCGATTCACTTTGTGTGTCAACGATTCAACGGGCTTCCGGGGTGGATTTCGGTCGGGTGTCGTGAAGGGGAGGGGAACACGGATGAGACGGATGAGTACGGATTGATTCGTGTTAATCCGTCCGCAATCCGTCTCATCCGTGTTCCCTCCGCCGTGCATCGGCGGCGCACGCCGTACACGCGAACGAAGCGACGGGGAGGATGGTGGCGGGCGTGCCGAACACGCCG
Source organism: Pyrinomonadaceae bacterium (assembly GCA_036380435.1). Lineage (GTDB taxonomy): Bacteria > Acidobacteriota > Blastocatellia > Pyrinomonadales > Pyrinomonadaceae > DASQDT01. Next base: position 11,324 of record DASVES010000369.1, read on the forward strand.
GCCTCGTTGATGGCGGGAAGATTCCGGTAGCCGTCGTTCATGTCGGTGCCGTCGAGCAGGTAGTTGATCGAGCGGCCGCGATTGCCGTTCGCGCTGAAGAGGCCGAAGGAGCCGGGCGAGTCGGTGGCGCCCGAGGGGTCGCCGGTGGCGCCGGGGACGAGCACGAGAAACTTGGTGAAGTCGCGCCCGTTGATCGGCAGGTCTTCCACCTGCCGCGTCGGGATCGTCCCGCCGAGTGTGTTGCTGGTGGACTCGACCTGCGTGGTCGTGGCGTTGACCACCACGTTCTCCGCGCTGCCGGAGACGAGCAGCGACACGTCCGCGCGCCGCTCGCCCGCGACCTCGACTGTGGCCCCCACGACCCTCCCCTCCGCAAAGCCCGTCGCGCGCACGACGACATCGTAAGTGCCTATCGGCAGCTCGGCGATGGTGTAGTTGCCGTCGGCGTCGGTGGTAGCCGTGCGCTCAAGCCCCGTGCCGGTGTTCCGCGCGGTCACGGCCGCGCCCTGCACGACCGCGCCCTGCGGGTCGGTGACGGTGCCGAGGATCGTGCCGCGGAAGGTCTGTGCGGCGACCGGCGCCGCCACGAGACACAGAAGCGCGACGCCGGCCGCGATGAGCCGGAACGAAAACGCGCGGCGGCGGGCCGTCCGTTGAATGAAGACAATTCTGGTCTTTGACACGCGAGTAGTCTCCTTCGGGATTCGTCTGTGTGGAGCGGCGAGGGGCTGCACGTGAAGCGTCACGACTTATAATCCCGAAGCGCCGCGGGCGTCAACAAAATGCTTGGAGCGCGTCGGCCTTGAGTGCCGACACGCACAGTACCGCGAGCGGAAGCCTCGCGGGTGCGGCCATGATGAGAGACCCGCCCCGCGCGCGTTAGACCCGCTCGCTACCGCACGCGGTACTGTGTCGCGCTCACGGCAAGGTGCGCGGGTGTTATAATCGCGCGCCGTTTTGGTTAGGAGGGTTTGAGTCGTAAGTGCTGATTGATGACAACAACAGGAAGCTCATCGCGCAACTGCGGCGGACGATGAACGAGCTGGCCGCGCCGCTCGGCCAGAGCATCCGCGTCGTCTGGCAGGGCGGCGGCGCGCCCGACGCGCGCGCCGTCTTAGACAACCAGTTGCTGCTCACGGCCCAGCACTTCATCGATCTGCGCGAGGCGTCGGACGAGGAGAAGCAGCACTACTACGGGCAGGTCTGCGCCGTCTTCGGGCTGCGGGCCGAGGACAATACCTTTCCGCTCTCGCGCTCGCGCGACCTGCCGCCGCACCTGCTGCGCCGGCTCGACCGCACCCCGGCGTGCGTCTCCTACCTCGACACCTTCGACGCGCGCCACGGCACGGCCCACGCCGACCGCGCGCGCCGCTGTCTCTTCCAGTTCGCCAACCTCGTCATCAAGTCCGACGGACGCATCACGCCGGCTGAGGAGCTGGCGCTCGTCGAGTTCAAGCACGCGCTCTACCCCGAGGGCGCGCCCGCCAGCGCCGTGGGCGGCGCCGGCGCCACGGCCGAAGCCGAAGCCGCGCCCGAAGAGGAGCTGCCCCCGCCGCGCCCGCTCGAAGAGCTTTTGGCCGAACTCGACGCGCTCGTCGGGCTGGAGCGCGTGAAGGCTGACGTGCGCCAGATAGCCAACTTCATCCGCGTGCAGAAGATGCGCGAGGAGAAAAAACTCAAGACGCTTCCCGTCTCGCGTCACCTCGTCTTCTACGGCAACCCCGGCACGGGCAAGACCACGGTGGCGCGCCTGCTCTCGGAAATCTATCGCTCGCTCGGCGTCGTGCGGCGCGGCCACCTCGTCGAGACCGACCGCGCCGGTTTGGTCGCCGGCTACGTCGGGCAGACGGCCATCAAGACGAAGGAGGCGGTCGCGCGCTCGCGCGGCGGGATGCTCTTCATCGACGAGGCGTACACGCTCTCCTCGGGCGGCGCGGGCGACTTCGGCCGCGAAGCCGTCGAGACGCTTTTGAAGCTGATGGAGGATCACCGCGACGACCTGGTCGTCGTCGTCGCCGGCTACACGGGCAAGATGCAGGAGTTCCTCGATTCCAACCCGGGCCTGCGCTCCCGCTTCAACCGGCATCTGCGCTTCGACGACTACGACACCGCGCAGCTCGTCAAAATTTTCCAGACCTTCTGCAAGCGGGCCGACTTCCGCATCACGCCCGAGGCCGAAGCCCAGCTCGCCGCGCGCTTCGACGTGCTCTGTCTCATGCGCGACGAGACCTTCGGCAACGCCCGCACCGCCCGCAACATCTTCGAGGTCGCCATCAGCAAGCAGGCCAACCGTGTCGTCGCGCTCACGGACATCACGGCCGACGCGCTCTCCTGCATCGAGCCGGCCGACATCCCGACGGAGGAGGAGCTGCGCGCCTGCGGCATCATCACGCCCGAACGTTAGAGGCGCGGGGGGTGGGCCGCTTCGGGGCGGGAGGCTGGTACGGTGAGGATGGAATCCGAGGGCGCGCTTCGGAACGTATAATTTGGCGGCCGGAGGGGCGCTTGGAAGCGCGCCTCCGTTAAAAATTCTGGACGGCGCGCGCCAATCTGCTTACAATTATGTCTCCCTTGCACGTCTCCCTTGCAGTAGTCCGCAGTCCCGCCGAGGTAATTAATTATGTCTAGAGTCACACGCGTCGCGCTCTGGCTCATTCTGGGCCTCTCCCTGTCGGCCGCGTGGGCGCCGGCCGCCCGCGCGCGCTCGTCCGCCGTCAACACTACGCCCCATGTCGCCCTTCAGGGCAGAAACCGCATCTCCGGTCACGTCTTCGCCGAGGCGCGCCGGCCGGTGCCCGACATTTACGTCGAGCTGATGGACGAGGTGTACACGACCATCGCCCGCGCGCGCACCAACGGCTCGGGGTTCTACTCGTTTGAAGGTCTCTCCACCGGCAACTTCAAGCTCAAGGTTCTGCCCTACGGCACCGACTTCGAGGAGCAGACGAGAGACATCACCATCTACAACATCTCGGTCGTTTCCGGCGCCGGGGCCAGCAGCGAGCAGGTCGATTTCTATCTCAAGACGCGTGGGAGCCTCGTCACCAGCCCCTTCGCGGCGCCGGGCACGGTCTTCGCGCAGGACGTGCCGGAAGAGGCCAGGAAGCACTATGAGCGGGGCGTCGCGCTGCTGGGCGAGAAGAAGGACAAGGAAGCTTTCGATAGTCTGAAGCGGTCGCTGGAAATCTTCCCGCGCTACTACATGGCGCTTGACCGTCTGGGCACCGAGTACGTTCTGCGCGGCTACAAGACGGCGGCCTACATCCTCCTGACGGAGGCGGTCAAGGTCAACCCGCGCGGCTTCTCCAGCCTGTTCGGTCTGGGAATGTCGGAGTTCCAGTTGGGGATGATGAACGAGGCGGCGGAGAGCTTCCGGCGGGCGACGCTCTCCTACGACGGCTCGATCAACGCGCACATGTACCTGGGTCTGGCGCTGAAGCGGACGGGGAAGTTGGCGCAGGCGGAGGCGTCGCTCAAGCGCGCGCGCGACGTGGGCAAGGGCCAGACGCCGGAGGTGCACTGGCACCTCGCCCGGCTCTACGGCGAACAGAAGCGCTACGCCGAGGCCGCCGACTCGCTCGAACTCTATCTGAAGACCCAGCCGCAGAACCCCGACCCGCAGAAGGTGGCGAAGATTCAGCAGGTCATCCGACAACTGCGCGAGAAGGCCACTAAAGGTTAGACCGAAAAGCGCGAGCGGCGCGCCGCCCGGATCGCTTGGAGTTGAGTGTAGGGTGGTTCGGCTTCACCGCAAGAGGCGCAAAGGACGCAGAGTCCAAGCAGAGGGTTGAATCTCTCCGCGTGGACTCTGCGTCCTTTGCGCCTCTTGCGGTGAGTTAATCCTGACTCACACTCAAGTGAAAAGTGCCCTAGTTGGCGCGCGAGGTGCTCTCAGACGCGCCGGTCGCGCCCTTGAGGTGCTTGTCGAGGAATTCGAGAATCGCCTTGTTGGCGCGAATCTCGTTGACCTTCTTCGTAAAGCCGTGCCCCTCGTTGTCGAAGACGACGTACTCGACGGGGACGTTGTTCTTCTTCACGGCTTCGACGATCTCGTCCGACTCCGGCAGGATGACGCGCGGGTCGTTCTTGCCCTGCAACACGATGAGCGGGCGGCGTATCTTATCCGCGTGGAAAAGCGGCGAGATGGCACGCAGGTTTTCGAGGTCGGTTGCCGGGTCGCCCATCTCTTTGTAGAGGGCTTTACGGAACGATTCCCAGTAGGGCGGGATCGACTGAAGCGTGCGCACCCAGTTCGACACGCCGAAGATGTCCACGCCGACAGCGAACTCAGCGGGCTTGAAGGCGAGCGCGGCCAGGACCATGTAGCCGCCGTAAGAGCCGCCGATGATGCCGATCTTCGATTCGTCAACATAGCCGAGCGAGGCGAGATATTTTTTCGCTTCGATGCAATCCCATAGAGGCTCGCGCCCGTGCTTGCCGTCGTCCGCCGCGAAGAAGGTTTTGCCGTAGCCGCTCGAACCGCGATTGTTGACGCCGAGGATGACGTAGCC
>DASVES010000370.1:0-2506 GCA_036380435.1 Pyrinomonadaceae bacterium
CCCTGAACTCGCTCCACGCCGACCGCAGCCGCGCCCTCCGCATGGGTGAGCGCGGCCGCGAGAAACTGCTCGCGATGAATCTCTCCTGGGACAACGTGGTCGAACGCCTCATCTCCGCGGCGGAGTAAGGCAAAAGTAAAAAGGCAAAAGGCAAAAGTGAAGGCGCCGGACGCGCGTTATGTCCTCTTCACTTTTGCCTTTTTACTTTTGCCCTTTGCCTTGATCTTTGTACTCTCCCGACTCGATGAAGACGCGTGTGACGCTGCGGTAGTCGCGTGTACGTTGGAGGATGCGGAGCCAGAAGTTGAAGCCGTCGAGGTCTTTGTCGGGGGGGTCGGCGGGGCCGCGGCGGAGGTAGCCGAAGTAGTGCGTGAGCACGTAGGCCGTGTCGTAGTCGCGCGAGAAAAGCTCGCGCTCCTCGGCGACGTGGCGGAGCAGGGAGGCGCGCGTCTCCGCGCCCGCTTCGAGCGCCGCCGCGAGCCGGTTGTGCTCCGTGCGCGAAAGCTCGACGCCGGCGTTTTTGTAAAGCGCGTCAATGAACTCGCCCGCGCCGAGGCCGTCGAATGCGCGTCGAAATTCCTCGCGCGCGGGCCACGCGTCCGTCAGCTCTAGCTTGTTGGCTTCAAGCTGGCGCTCCCACCCCGCGGCGCCGACGCGGACGCCGCTCCCCACGTGGCGCATGTCCTCCATGAACTCGCGGTACTCCGGCCAGCGCCCGCGGGCGACCATGTGGTAGCGGTAGACGGCGAAGGCCGCGCGCGGGAACTCGACGAGGAACTGCGCCGGGTCTCGTTCGAGACGCGCGGCGAACTCGCGCGGCGGCGGCGATGCGAAGGGGAGGTGCGCGACCGACGCGCCGCGCTCAGCGTCTTCGCTCACGGGCCTCTTCGTGCCGGCGGGCCGCGCCGTCTCGTCGCCCGCCGGGGGCCGCGTGAGGGGGCGCGCGTCGTAGATGGTGATGTCGCCGCGTCGGTAGAAGACCGGGAGGTTGACCTTGAAGAAGGCTTCTTCGGCGCGGAGTGATTCGCGCTCGCGGCGTCCGAGATAGACGAAGTCGATGCGGTAGTGGCTCAGAAGCGTGGCCGCGTCGTCGCTGCCGGTGTAGATGGCGCGCACGTCCCGTTCGCGCGCGGGGAAGTCGTAGCCGTGACTCCAGAGCCACGCCGTGTCGCCGCGCACGACGGCGCGTCCCGCCAGACTCAGGATTGGCTGATGGACGGCGGGCGCGGTCAGGAAGAGCGTGCGTGGCGGCGTGTGCTCGCGCACGAAGCGCGCGGCCTCGACCTCGTCGGCGCTGTAGAGCAGTTTGACGTTCGCGCTCTCGTGCCGGAGCGCGAGCAGGCCCGAGGCGACAGAGGCGAGGGCGAGCGTCGCGGCGAGCACGCGGAAGCCGGCGCGCGCTCGCGTGGCGAGACGCACGAGCCAGGCGGCGACGAGCGCGCAGGCGTGCGCGTACCAGTAGTACATCAGCTTGATGTTGTCGTAGTCGTTGGGCGAGACGACGACGACGAGACTGAAGACGAGCAGCCCCGCGAAGGCGAGGTGGAAGCGCCGCCAGACGCGCGGCGCGGCGAGCCACGCCGGCACGACGAGCAGCGCGGGCACTCCGACGTTAGTCAGACAGAAGATGAGAAAGCCCCACGCGCTTCCGCCGTCGTAGCGCCAGCCCGTCTGGAGACGCATGAAGCCGTTGCCGGCGAGATGGAGCGCGAGGCCGGCGAACTGCGGGAGCGCAAGCGCGACGGCCGGCAGCCAGAAGGCGAGCCACGCGCGGCGCGGCCGGAGCAGGAACAGCAATCCGCTGACAAAACCGACCGCGCCGAACGAGTGCGCGTGAAAGAGCGGCAACAGACCGGCGAGCACGCCCGCCGCAAACAGCACGCGCCATCCCGCCCAGGCGTCACGCACGCCGGCAACGCCGTCATCATCCCTATTCCCCACGACGCGAGCCGACCAGCCGCGCCAGACGATGGCGAACGCCGTGAAGATCATCAGCGCGGCGGGCATGCCGAAGAGGCTCGTGCGCTGCGGCAGGAGCGTGTCACTGATGAGGTTCGTCCAGTAGATTTGCCGCTCGGGCATGTTGGCGTAGTTGATGGCGAGCGTCTGCCAGAACTGCGCGAGGCTCCGGCCGCTTCCGCGCCAGTCGCCGTAGAAGTAGAGGAAGCCCAGGCCCCCGTTGAGCAGAAAGAGAAGGGTCGCGAGCGCGGCCGACACGCACGCCTCCTTCCCCGTCAAACGTCGCGCGCCGGCGGCGTCGGGCGTCGTCTCTAACTCGCGCTCATTCGTCGCCGGTTCCGCCTCCGCGTTCACTGCCGAGTCGTTCTGCATCACGAGAGCTTCGGCGACCGGCGCGGCGTGCAATTCATCGTCGCCTTCGCGCAGGACGCGCAGGGCGAACGTGTAGATGATGCCGGTGAGCGCGAGCGCGAGCGGGACGGCGGTGCAGAGGAGCGCGGCGCGCAGGTCGAGACCCGCGGCGACGAGCGCGGCCGTGAGGAAGTCG
>DASVES010000371.1:0-7127 GCA_036380435.1 Pyrinomonadaceae bacterium
GGAGTTCGACCGTCTGTTTTTAACCGGAATGATTCAGCACCACGACGGTGCGTTGATGATGGTCAAGGATTTGTTCGATACGGCGGGCGCGGGGCAGGATGCGGAACTGTTCAATTTCGCGACGGACGTTGACAGCGGCCAACGTGCTGAGATTAGGATTATGCAAACCATGCTGGGTGAAAAACCTGTAGAGGAGAAACGATGAACCGAGTCCACACTATCGCTTGGCGTTTACTAACAGCTTCCATTGTTTTGTGCTCGTGTTTCGCAGCCGGGACGGTGGCGCAAACGGCCTCGCCGTCGCCGCAGCCTTCGCCCACGCCGACGCCGGAAGCCAAACCCGCCAGCCAGGAGGGCGCGAATCCGTTTACTCCTGAAGCGGCGCCGCCGCTGCCGGCGGGGATGACGGGTTCAGATACAGGCGACCCGCGCAGCCGTCTGTCGCCGGGAATGTACGAGGCGGGTGAAGCAGCGATGGGCATCAAGCACCTCATGCTGCTCAAAAAGCCCGATGCGTTTCAACTCGGCTCCGACGATCCTGATCATCCGAAGGTGCAGAAGGCGCTGAGCCTCCTCGGCGTCGCCGACGCCTCGAAGATACCAAAGTCTCAACAACTGGCTACTGCCGGGCTTGCTTTCGCCAACTCGGACCTTGCGTTCCAGGGCAACCACCTGTTTCTGGGAAACTTTTATGGCGTCAACATCTACGACATCTCCGATCCGTTGAAGAGCAGATTGTTGACTTCGATGGTGTGTCCGGGCGGGCAGGGCGACGTGTCAGTTTACAAGAACCTGCTCTTTATGTCGGTGGAGCAGCCGAACGGCCGACTCGATTGCAGCCCACAGGGTTTTCCGCCCGGGCCTCCGCCCGCCGCGGGACAAGAGAAGAATCCGCCTCCGCCGGCTGCGCAAAAAGATCGTTTCCGCGGGGTCAGGATTTTCGATATCGCCGATATCAGGAATCCGAAGCAGGTGGCCTCGGTGCAAACCTGCCGCGGCTCGCACACGCATACACTGGTGGTCGATCCGAAGGATAAGAACAACGTCTACATCTACGTCTCGGGAACCTCTTTTGTCCGTCAAAGCGAAGAGCTGGCCGGTTGCTCCGGTGAGACCCCGGACAAGGACCCCAATACTGCGCTCTTTCGCATTGACGTGATTAAGGTGCCGCTTCAGGCGCCGCAAAGTGCTCAGATAGTGTCGAGTCCTCGGCTGTTTATGGATCCCAGGACGGGCGCTCTGAACGGCCTCAGTAGCGGCGGCACACACGGCAAGGACGGATTGGAAAAGCCGTCCGACACAGACCAGTGCCACGATATTACCGTGTACTCAGCCATCGGACTCGCGGCCGGCGCCTGCTCGGGAAACGGAATTCTGCTGGACATCAAAGACCCAGTCCGTCCAAAGCGCATAGACGCGGTAAACGATCCGAACTATGCGTATTGGCACTCGGCCTCGTTTTCGAATGACGGGAAAAAAGTCGTGTTTACCGATGAGTGGGGCGGCGGACTTGGTGCGCGCTGCCGCGCGAACGATCCGAACAAATGGGGCGCCAATGCGATTTTCCGCCTGGCGAATAACAAGCTGAGCTTCGCGAGCTACTACAAGTTGCCGGCCGCGCAGGGCGACAGCGAGAACTGTGTCGCGCACAACGGCTCGCTCGTTCCGGTTCCCGGCCGGGACATCGAGGTACAAGCCTGGTATCAGGGCGGCATCTCCGTCATGGACTTCACCGACGCGGAGCATCCGGTTGAGATTGCCTATTTCGACCGGGGGCCGATTGATCCCAAGATGCTCGTGCTCGGCGGCGCCTGGTCCGCTTACTGGTACAACGGCCACATCTACTCGTCAGAGATCGCGCGCGGCCTCGACATCTTTGAGCTGACGCCGACGCAGCACCTCACGCAGAACGAGATCGACGCCGCGAAAGCGGTTCGGGTGGCTGCATTCAATGTGCAGAATCAGGAGAAAATCGAGTGGCCCCGACGGTTGGTCGTAGCGAAGGCGTATGTCGATCAGCTGGAGCGTTCGCAAGCTCTGCCTGCTGACCGAATCGCAGACCTGCGGCAGGCGATTCAAAGTGCAGAGAGCCGAAAAGAGCTTGGAAAACTCAAAAGCCTCGTGCCGTCGTTGGAGCAGAGCGCCGGCCTGACGAAGAGTGCGGCAGACTCATCTCGATTGCGAGCCTTGGCTGAAATCCTGAGGCGACCCGCGCTTTGATCGTTTCGAGCGCAAGCTCGGGCGCTGTTTGAGAATACGCGCCGAGAGCGTCAACTCGAACCGTTAGGCGCTGGCGACTTACGAAGCTGTATGGCAAGTAGGCTGGTGTTTCTATTGAAGATGAAAAGGCTGCTTCGGGGGATTCTCGGCTTCGCTCTGGCATACGTCCTCGTCGGCGCCGTGCTCGACCGGGTCATCTTCCCGGAAACTGAACCCGGCCCGGACTACTACCCGCGGCAAGGTCAGACGTTTGTCAGCGAGACCGAAGGTTTTCGCCAGACGATTCTTAAACGCGAGGGCGGTCTCGCGTGGGTTGAACTGGTGCTGGAGCCTCGCGCTCCGGGGCCGCCCGAGCACATCCACACCTCCTTCGCAGAAAATTTCATCGTGGCCGAGGGCGCCTTAAGCCTCCTCGTCAACGGCGAAAAGAAACTCCTGCGCGCCGGGGAGTCGCTGCTGGTAACTCCCGGAACCCCGCACAAGCCTTTCAACGAGACCGATTCGCGTGTGGTGGTCAGAGGCCCGCTGACTGCGGAGTACGGGATGCCCGAGCAGTTCACTGTCTTTCTCACACAGGCGTATGGATTCTTCGACGAGTCGGAGTCGAACGGCCGACCGCCGAAGGCTTTGATGCAGATGTCGAGGTTCAGCCCTAAGTACGACGTGTGGCTCGCCGGCCCGCCAGTCGCACTACAGAAGGCCGTGTTCTTCATCATCGGCCCGACGGCCCGGCTCTTCGGTTATCGCACACGATATGAGAAGTATGTGCCGAACAGTTAGCTCAGAATGGTTTAAGCTGTAAGGATGAATGAGACAGAGGATGGCCTCTTAAACGAATTAACGGAACACAGGGCGGCGGAACCCCGGCTTGAATATATGCGCCGCCGCGAAGCGCGCCTCGCGGAAGCGGCGCGCCGGATGCAGCGTTTTCGTAAGGTCGGGTTTCTGCGCCTCGCCGCGCTGGCCGCCGGGTTGGTGCTGATCTGGCTCGTCATAGGCGGGCTGGCCTTTTGGTGGCTGCTTCCTCCGGCGGTCGTCTTCCTCGCCCTGGCGGAAGTACAGGCGCGCATTTCACGGGAGCGGCGGCGCTGTGAGCGCGCGGCCGACCTTTACGATGAGGGGCTGGCCAGACTCGATGATCGTTGGGCCGGAAAGGGGGCGACGGGCGAACGCTTCCTCGACGGCCCTCACCCCTATGCCGCGGACCTCGATCTCTTCGGCCCCGGATCACTCTTCGAACTGCTTTCCAGAGCGCGCACCCGCGCCGGCGAAGAGACGCTGGCCCACTGGCTGCTCCACCCCGCGCCGCCCAGTGTGGTGCGCGCCCGGCAGGCGGCCGTGTCTGAGCTGCGCTCACGGCTCGGTTTGCGCGAAGACCTCGCGCTGCTCGGCGAAGGCGTCCGCTCCGGCGAAGATGCTCATTCGCTCGCCGCGTGGGCCACTGCCCCGCCGTGGCCCGTCTCAACGGGGCTGCGCGCGACGGCGATAGCGCTGGCGCTGCTCGCGGTCGTCACTCTCATCCTGTGGATTGCCGGATTCGGGGGCACTCCCTTTCTCGTCGCGCTCATCATGGGAAGGGCGTTCGCCTTCCGCTACCGGGTTCCGGTCAGTCGTGTCGTCAACGCCGTTGACGCCGCGGGGCGTGACCTCGCGCTGCTGTCGGGAGTGCTGGGCCGTCTTGAGCAGGAGCGATTCACCAGTCCCCGCCTCGCCGAGCTGCGCGCGGCGCTCGACGTTGAAGGCTTGGCTGCGTCACGACAGATCGCCCGGCTCAACGGCTTGATTGATCTGCTCGACGCCCAGCGCAACGCGATGTTTGCGCCGCTGGCCTTCCTCTTACTGTGGCCGGTGCAGCTCGCCATCGCCTTCGAAGGCTGGCGCCGAAGCTCAGGAGCGGCCGTGGTTCGCTGGCTGGCCGCGGTGGGCGAGCTTGAGGCTCTCAGTTCTCTGGCGGGCCATTCTTACGAGCGTCCGCAGGACCCTTTCCCCGAACTGGCAGAGGGCGGCGCGTGCTTTGAGGGCGAAGGGCTTGGTCATCCCTTGATCCCTGAATCACGGAACGTCCGCACGGACCTGCGCCTGTCAGACGAGCGACTGCGCGTGCTCATCGTCAGCGGCTCGAACATGTCGGGCAAGAGCACGCTGCTGCGCACGGTGGGAACCAATACGGTGCTGGCGCTGGCGGGCGCGACGGTCCGTGCCCGCCGCCTGCGCCTGTCGCCGCTTCAGGTGGGGGCCTCGATTCGCATACAGGATTCGCTCCAGGCCGGGGCCTCGCGCTTTTACGCGGAGATAACGCGCCTGCGCCAGATCGTGGGGTTGACCGGGGAGCCGCCCCCGGTGCTTTTCCTGCTTGACGAAATTCTGCACGGAACTAACTCGCACGACCGCCGCATCGGAGCCGAGGGCGTGGTACGCGGTCTCATCGAGCGCGGCGCCATCGGGCTGGTCACAACTCACGACCTGACGCTGGCGCGCATCGCCGACGAGCTTGCGCCTCAGGCGGCCAACGTCCATTTCGAGGATCACCTCGAAGGGGGGAAGATGAGCTTCGACTATCAGTTGCGCCCCGGTATAGTGCAACGAAGCAACGCCCTCGAATTGATGCGATCAGTCGGGCTTGAGGTCTGAATCGAAGCAACAGAGCAGCGGCGTAATCAATGTTGTTTGACCATATCGTCGTCGCCGCCGAGCAACTCATTCAACCCGACGCCTCGATAGCATTCTTTTCATCGTTGATTTATTCTTCCCCCATTGAATACCTGCGCTCGGCGCGGGTTAATTCCGGCGTTAGATGTGCTGCTTGTCTGAATCAGTAGACCATTAGGCCCGAATGTTCTGAGGAAAGATGCTGCTAATCAAAACGGCATTGACGCTGGCGAGTGTGTTAGCCCCCTTATTGCAAGCCGGCTGCGGGAGCGCGCCGCCTCACCGACCTTCGGAAAGTAAACCGAGGGTAGTTGCACCTGCTCAATCCGCGTCCTCTGATCACCAACGAATCGTAGAGAAAATCAGTGCCATTGTTGCCAAGCAGCTCGATCTTGAAGTACGCGAGGTTGATGTGAACGTGCCTTTGTCGAAGCAGAAAAAAGCGGCGGATGAGTTGGACGTTGTGGAGATTGTCATGAACGTTGAGGATGCCTTCGGTATTGAAATCAAGGACGAGGAAATTGGAGAGTCTCTGGAAGTGGTCAGCAGAGATTTATCTGTCAAAAAGCTTGCCGACATTGTGTCGAAAAAAAGGTCTCCGAAGTGACCGCGCATCTCACAACGGCATGCAGCGGACGCGCAAATCAGTGGCCGTCTTAAATTCAAGGAAAGGGAGCGCGACGGACTCGTCGAGCAGGTGATCATCGTCCGCATCCGCTACGACGACGGCGCCGTCTGGCAGGCCCGTTGAGAAGTTGATGTTAATGAACTCGATTCCGTAGAAGACGCCCGGCTCGCCCCGAACTCATTTACGACAGCAGATCCGCTGGCGGCCGCAAGAATAAGTCGCCGGGGGAACGGCGAATAGGGATATGATGCCGCTGGCAGCGACATGATGGGAGTTCGGCGGGCGTTACACGTCCGATTCCCACTCTCCACATACGGCCCCGGTAAATGTTCTCCAAAGGAGGATGTGCGATGAAGACCAGGCTTGTTACGTCAGTTGTAGCCATGGCAATCGGTTGCCTCGGAGCGCCCATGGTTTGGGCGCAGGGCGACTATTCAGCCGTCCAACGAAACCTGCCTACACGCGAAGCGCAACAGAGACTTGTCGCCGGGCTGACTCCCGTCCGGCCGAAGATGCGCCTGCGCCGCGCCCTCAACGCCCCGAAGCCCGCCCCTCCCTCGCGGCAGCGTCAGGAGTATGACTACAGCAGCACGCCGGAGGCGCGCAGGGGCGTGGCGGAACTCGAAAAGGTGAAGCGCAACATCGTCAGGAGCGACTGGGCGGTCGAGGCTCGACCCGGCAAGGAGCGCGTCATCTTCGCCAGTGCGGAGGGCGGGGAGCAGGAGCTTGAGTACGACACGGCGGAACTCACCGCGCTCGCGACCCGCGCGGCCCCGCGCGGCATCAACCACGCGAGTGTGGGAGGCGTCCGGGGGGCTGAGTTGGAACAGCCGTCGCCGTTCATGCTTGCCGGCTGGTCGGGCGGCGCCGATAACCGCATCGTCAAGCCGATCAACGCGACGTATCCCATCAACCATCGCGTGCTCATGCGTATCGGAGAACTCAACGAGAATTGCAGCGGGGCGCTCGTCGGCCGGCGTCTCGTCCTCACCGCGGCGCACTGCATCGTCCAGCCGGACCTCAGTTACAACACCCACGCCTTCCGCGCTCGCCGCTCCGGCACGCAGATGCCCTACGGCACCGCCACGAGCGTCGGCTACTGGTACGCGGCCAAGTGGGTCTCCAACAACTGCCACGTCAACCGCACGTGGGAGTGTTCGCCGCACGACTGGGCGATCATTCTTTTGGCGGACAACGCGTGGAACAACTCCCCGAACGGCACGCCCGGCTGGATGGGCTACTGGGTCTACGGCCAGAATTACATCCAGCAAAACGCCGTCAGCCACAACGACGGCTACCCGGCGAGCTGGTGGTCGAACAAACCTGCGAACCATCAGGTGAACCAGCCCTACGGCCAAACGGCCGCCTGCACCGCCACGGGTTTCGAGTGGCCCTTCGACGGCGTCGCTTCTTACTATCGTCTGGGGTGCGACATGAGCGGCGGCCACAGCGGCTCGCCCAACTGGACCGACTACCCCGGCTCGAACGGCCCCTACGTGATCGGCATCGCGATGTGGTCACACTGCTTCGAATGCACCGACGCGACAGGAACCTGGAAGTCGCATCCGAGCGGCTTCCGGGGCATGACCCACTACCTCGCCAACCTCATCACCAACAAGCGCATCGCCTA
>DASVES010000372.1:0-12771 GCA_036380435.1 Pyrinomonadaceae bacterium
GACGACCCGTTCCAGGTGCTCGACCGCGAAGGCGTCGGCCAGCTCGTCAGGATGGGCACGGAGCGCGGGCGCGCGGCGAAGCCCGGCCTCAAGGTCGGCATCTGCGGCGAGCACGGCGGCGAGCCGCGCTCCATCGCCTTCTGCCACGAGACGGGCCTCGACTACGTCTCCTGCTCGCCCTTCCGCGTCCCCGTCGCGCGCCTCGCCGCCGCACAGGCCGCGCTCGCAGACAGACGCGAGGCGGAGACGACGGACAAGTAATCACCGCCGGCCTATAACGGAGGTCGCCGGAATTAACATGGATGAACAGATCAGAAACGGGTGATGAGTGATGAGTGATGAGTGATAAGAAAGAAAAGAAGCTGTTAGCTGTTGGTTAATCGCTAAGAGCTAACTGCTTCTTATCACTTATCACTCATCACTCATCACTTCTTCATCCTGCCCATCCATGTTAATTTTCGTGCCCATGCGCGAACGACTGATCGCTGAGTATCACGAACTGCTCAAGGCGGACGAGACTTTGACGCCGGAGTTTTTCGCGCGGCTCAAGGGCGCGATGACGGTGCGGCGGCTGGTCTACGGCGAGCGCCAGATAGGAGTCTCGCTCAGGCCCCACCTGCTCACCCGCGCGCAGTACGACGACCTCGCGCGCTCCTCGGAAGTCCTCGCCGGTGCGTTCGAGAAAATCACGGCGGCTCTAATCGCCAACCCTTCAATGATGAGCGAGGTCGGCCTCAACGAGCGCGAGCAGAGCCTCGCGCTCGTCAACCCCGGCTTCTCCAACTCGTCCGTGACGACACGGCTCGACGCCTTCATCGGCCGCGAGGGTGTGAAGTTCGTCGAGTACAACGCCGAGAACCCTTCGAGCCTCACCGACCAGTCGGGCCTCAACCAGATTCTCTTCGAGGTGCGCGCGCTTCAGAAAATCTCCGGGCGCTACCGCCTAAGGCAGTTCGACCCCGCGGAGGCGCTGCTCGACGCGCTGCTGGAGACCTTCCGCGAGTGGGGAGGCCGAAGCGTCGTGCCCAACGTCGCTATCGTTGACTGGGCGGGCGTGCCGACCGAAGGCGAGTTCATCCTGCTGCGAAACTACTTCGTCGGCCGCGGCGTGCCGACCGTCATCTGCTCGCCCGAAGAGCTGGAGTACGACGGCACGCGCCTGCGCCGCGGCGACTTTCCGGTAGACCTCGTTTACAAGCGCGTCATCATCCACGAACTGCTCGCGCGGTGCGACGATATGCACCCGCTCATGCGCGCCTGCCGCGATGGCCGCGTCTGTCTGGCCAACCCCTTCCGCTGCAAGATCGCGCACAAGAAGGCCGCCTTCGAGTTGCTTACGGATGACGAGCGCGGGGGCTGGTTCACGTCCGAAGAGAGGGAAGTCGTCCGCCGCACGGTGCCGTGGACGCGCCGCGTCCGCGAGCGGAAGACTTCGCACCGGGGGCGCGAGGTTGATTTAATCGAGTACGTGCGCCGCGAGCGCGAGTTGTTCATCATCAAGCCGAATGACGATTACGGCGGCCAGGGCATCACGCTCGGGCCGCGCGCGGGCGAGCAAGAGTGGGACGAGGCGATAGGGCGTGCGCTCGTGGGCGACTACGTCGTGCAGGAGGTGGTGGAGCTGCCGGTCGAGGAGTTCCCCGTCTTCGGCGAAAGCGAGTGGTCGATGCAGCCGATGTACGTGGACACCAACCCGTTCCTCTTCCGCGGGCGCGTCGAGGGCGCGATGGTGCGCCTTTCCGGCTCGCCCGTCGTCAACGTCACCTCGGGCGGCGGCGAGACGGGCTTCTTCGTCATTGAGGGAGCGGCCGGCGAGTGAAGAGTCGCGGGAGACAGCCTCCGACGTACTGCCCGAGGAAGAAAGCGCCGACGAGGACGGGGAACGAGGCGAGCTGCCAGCCCAATCCGCTCAGGACGCGCAGCGCGATGACCGCGGGCACCGGCAGGTGTATGGCCAGGAACCACTGCCGCGAGCGCGCGGGCACGCGGGAGCGCCAGTAGCCGAACGGCAGGTTAATCACAAAGACAAGTACGGCGACGAACAGTAGTCTCATTGTCCACCTTTATGGAGTGAGCAGTAAGCAGTGAGCAGTCAACCACCATTTCGCCTTAGCTGCTCACGGCACACCGCTCACTCCTTTGCTATCCCACCTCAACGGCTAGTCGTCCACACCTTCCCCGCGTGGCAGTCGGTGCACTGGAACTGCGAGATGTCGCCGAGGTTGAGGGGGTGTTCGAAGCCGCGGTTGCCCTTGTGACAGGCGGCGCACTGGAACTCGCCCTGCGTGCCGAGCGCGACGGGGTGGCGGAACAATCCGTTCGCCGCCTGCGTCCTGACCCCTCCCTCCGTCTGGTCGAGCGTGGTGTGACAGATGCGGCAGTCCTTGCTGATCGTGAGTCCCGTATTGCTTACGTGGTCGCCGTCGTGGCAGCGGAAGCACCCTTGGGCGTAGAAGTGGCCGATGTTGTTCGGATGCGTCTGCCAGTCGGTCTTCATTTCGGGGAAGGTATAGGTCTGGAAGATGCGCTGCACCTCCGAGACCGCGCCGCGGATCGCATCACTCTTGCCGGAATACACGTCGGGGTAGTTGTCGCGGTAGAACGCCTCCAGCCCGTTAGCGATGGAATGAACCGCCTCGTCGGTCGTCGCGTAGGACTTCGAGAGCAGCGCGACCGACTCGCGCTTGATGAAGGGAAGAGAGGCGTCGAGCTTCCCGGCAGCAAGCGAGTCGTCAACGGAGCGGTCGGGCGGCTGGTAAATATGCGTCGGGCGGTTGTGGCAGTCGATGCAGTCCATCCGGCGCTTCGGGGCCGCGGCGATCTGCTCCGGCGTGAGCTTGGAGTCGCGCGCGGTGTACTCGACGACGTTGCCTGCGCGGTCTTTCCAACTGACCCAGGCGATGTCCTGCCGCTGCTCGTCCGTGGAGACGAAGGTGATCTCGTTGGCGAGGTTCATGTGCCAGTGGATGCCGGAGACGGGGCCGGACTCGGGGCTTCCGCCGCCGACGTGGACGAGCATCCGGGTCTCGCGCGGCGAGTTGGCCTCGTCGTAGCCGAAGTGCTTGAACTCCTTCATCTCGTCGCCGTGGAACTTGTCCGGCCAGTGGCAGTGGGCGCACGTCTCGGTCGCGGCGCGCATGTTGTGCACGGGGCTTTTAATCGGCCGCGAGTAGGTGCCGAAGGTGACGTGGTAGAGCTGGCGCACGCCCGAGAGCTTCGAGCGCACGTACCACTCCGGCCCCGGCCCGACGTGGCAATCGACGCAGCGGACGTTCGCGTGCGGCGCGACCCTGAAGGCAGTCAGCTCCGGCTTCATCACGTGACAGCTCTCTCCGCAGAACTGCACCGACTCGGTGTGCTCGTAGGCGCGGTAGCTGCCGAACGCGCTCATGAAGATGAAGACGAAGACCACGCCGGCGAGGCCGATGAAGTTTCGGCGCCGGCGGGGGTCGTTTAAGTCGAGCACGGGGAATGTCGGAACCGCGTCGGGCGTGCGCCGCCGCCTGCGCCGCTCGCGCCACATCCCCAGCAGGACGAGGACGACGCCGAAGAGCATGAAGCCGGGGAGGATGATGTAAGTGAGGATGCCCAGGTAGGGGTTGTCCGACCCCGAGGTCAGCTCGATGAGGAACAGCATCACGATGCTGGTGAGGCTCGCGGCGGCGACCGCCCCGCCGGCGAGGCTCAGGTAGTTGCGGAGCAGGCTCGGGGATTTCGGCGGAGGCTGTTGCTTCTCCTCCGCCTCGACGGGTGCAGCTTGTCTCTCCTCGCTCATGTGCCTCCTTCTTCGCGGTCGCGGCCGGCGCTCCCGATGCGCGCCGGACACTCTCGCCCCTGCTATCTGAATCCTTTCGGGGCCGCCACGCGAACATAAAGGGCCGCCCGCGCCGTCACCGCTCGGGCGGGTGCGACGCGGGCGGCCCTTTATGTTCCATGTCGGCGCACGCGCCCGGCGGCGTGTGCCGGCCGCTCCGCGCGCTTCCTCCCGGCTACTGCTTCACAGACTTCATGTGGGCGGTGAGCGCCTTCGCCTGTTCGGCCGTGATGCCCTTCGCCTCGTAGGCGGGCATCTTGGGCGTCACGTCGTCTTTGCCCTTGAGGATGATCTCGACGAGCGGCTCGTCGGCCTTCGTCGCGTCGAACTTCTTCTCCGCCTTCTGGCCGTGGCACATCGCGCACTTCGCCTTGTAGACGGCCGCCGCGTCGAAGTCGTCGGGCGAGGCGCTGGCCGTCGTGGGCGACTGCCCGGCGAGGGCCGCGACCAGCAGCGGGAGGGTGATGAGGGCGACCGCGAGCATCTTTATTCTGTACATGATTCCGTCTTCCTTCCTCGAATCTGTCGGCGGCCGGCGCCGCCTGCCCTCGTCGGTGCAACGGGCGTGCCGGATGGCTGCTGCCGCGGGAGGGCGTTTTTCCGGGGATAAAGACGGAACTGCGACCCCGCCCCGTCCGGGCGGCGTGCTTTCGCGCACCTTGATGGGTAACTTTCCGCAAGGCTCCGGTTCTCATCAGACGGCTAAGTCATGGCACGCCACGTCCGTAAGCTGATAATTCAGAAGTGCCACGTGTTCCCCTCGTGGCACCTCTTGCAGTCGGAGAAGTCGTCGCCTCCGAAGGCACGCCGGTCGTTGTGACATGTCATGCAGCTCTGCGCGCGCGGGCTCGCGTGATGCATGAGCGGCTGCGGGGACGTGACCTGCCGGCCCTGCGGCGCGCCCGCCCTCACCGTGTGGCACTCGTTGCAGCCCAGACCCTTGCGCGTGTGCTCGGCGTGGCTGAAGTTGACGCGGAAGGCCGGCGCCGTCTCAGGCGTCCGGCGGTAGCCGCCGAGGTTGTGGCAGGTGTTGCACGAAGAGATGTCCTGACCACCGGCTTGCGCGCCCGGCGTGTGGCACTGGAAACATGTTGTGTGCGCGCCGAAGCTGATGGGAATCGAGAGCGCGACGCCGCGGCGCTCGGGCCGGTGACAGGCCGAGCAGTTCGACGCGGGGCGCGCGCCGCCGCGCGCGTGCGTCGCGTGGTCGAAGCGGACGTTGAAGCTGCGCAGGGTGGGGAACGGCTTGACGGCGCCCGACTGTGGGTCGGCGTGGCAGATCGTGCAGATCGGACTCGACGTGTCGGCGAACTGCTGCGTATGGCACCCCGAGCAGGGTGTGTGGCCGACGGAGCGCACGGGGCGCGGCGAGTTGTCGTCGCGCTTGTGGCACAGGGCACACGGCAGACGTGCGTGCTGCGCGTTGGTGTGCGTGAATCTCGAATAGTCGGCCTGCGACTCTGCTGTGACGATTTCGCCCGTTGAAGTCTCGACCTCCGACGGGGCGGGCGCGGTGGAGGCGCGGGCGCCGAGCAGGAGCGTGAGTGCAAAGACGAGGCAGGCGGAGGCGATGGCGGCGAGCGAGAGCCAACGGCGCCAGCGCGACGCGCGCGTCGCCGACGGGCCGGACGGATGTTGCTCAAGCGGTTCGTGCATGACAGACATCGCCGCTCACTTCTTCGTCGCCGCCGGGAGCGCGGCCGTGTGTGACGCCGGCGTGAGCAGCCGCCCGTTCACGACGTGGCACGAGGTGCAGGTGAATGCCGGGTCGGCGAGCTTGCGCGCGACCGCCGTGTTGAGAAGCCCGTCGGGCGTCGGCTCGATGTGGCAGCCGGTGCCCTCGCCGCCGCAGCTCAGAACGGGCACGCGCCGGGCCTGCGGCTCGGCGGCGTTCATCTGCGCCGTCTTGTGGCAGGCCGTGCAGGCAAGGTCGTGTGGCGGCCACTCGTGGCGGAAGCGCGCGACCTCACGTCCGGCCCAGCGCCGCAGCGTCGCGCGGTCTGAGACGTTCATCGAGGCGGCCAGCTTCGGGTCGAAGTCGTCGTGCGCGCTCACGAGGCCGAGCCGCGCGGCCGCGGGCAGGAGCTTGTGACACGCGGCGCAGTTGGTCGGCATCGGCTCGATGCCGCCTTCGGTCGAGTGGCACGTGAAGCACGACGCGTGGTCGCGCGGTGAGGTTTTGAACGTGCCCTTCTTGAGCCAGAAGGCGTCTTCGGCCAGAGTCTTCGGCCGCGCCGTCACGTACTCGTCGTCGGCGTCTCCCTGCGGTTGAAAGGTCTGATGACACGTCGCGCAGGCGGCGTTCTGTTTGGCCGGGTCGTCCTGCCGCGGCGCGGCGTCGGTTTTGAACGAGGCCCTGACGTAGCGCGCCTCCCTGCTCCCTTCAATTTCTAACTCGCCGAACAGTCCCTCGTGCTTGTCGTGCGGGAAGGAGACGCCGAAGTCGGAGGCGGCCCGTTGCCCCTTTGGCGAGGCGTCGTAAGTGTCGGCGAGCGTAGGGAAGGGCCAGCGCACGGTGTTGCGCGGGGTGGCGCCGACGTGGCAGACCGAGCAGATTTTCGGCTGGGGCCGCTCGCGCGCGAAGAACTGCTGGCGGTGGCAGTCGAGGCAGGAGGAATGTTCGGGGTATTCGGCGATGTCGGGGAAGGGTTCCTTCTGCCGCGCCTGCTTCCAGTTGGCCGAGGGGAATTTGTGGCACGAGTCGCAGGCCTTCTGGTGCTGCGCGGTGGCGTGGTCGAAATTCGAGTAATCAATGCGGGGCGCCCGCCCGGCGGGGGCGCGGCGTGGCCCCTGTCGTGAGCGACGCTGCGGCTCGGTTTCGACGCCGGGCGCGGCGGCAATGGTCGAGGCCGCGCGCGGGGGCGCAAGCCACAGGAGCACGACCGAAAGGAAGACGATCAGCGTGGCGGCACGTAGTTTCATCGGCTCACCCGGCGAGTACGCGGGGCATTAAAACACAGATGCCACGACGAGCAATAACACATTCCGTGGGGCAAAAAACACACCCGCGTCCGAAGACGCCTTCGAGAGCGGCGCGGCCGCCGCAGCGAGTTCATCACGTGTGGGCAGACTCGGCCGCCCCTCCGTGTGGGAGGCGGCCGGGCCTGCGTTGAGTTGTCAATCGTCAGGGGCGCGGGACTGCCGCGCCCCTGACGCGCGTGGTTGCTACCTGCCGTCGCCGCTGCGGCCGAAGTAGATGCGGAGCGACGTGTAGGGCAGGTGGGCGTGGTAGTTCTGGGGCCGCGGGCTGATGATGAAAGTGCCCTGGTTGTATGTGGCGAGGCGGCTCTCGTTGTAGTTGTAGTACTGGTAGCCGAGGTTCCAGTCGAGCCTGCGATTGAGGCGAATCGAGACGCGCGCCTCGGGCGACTGGTAGTGCATCGGGTAGGAGGAGATGAACTCCCCGGCCGAGTAGTTCGAGAGCCGGTTGCCCTGCCCCGCGTCCCTGTTGACGCGGTAGGCCGCGTAGACGGAGACGCGTCTGAAGGGCTGCGCCGACACGTCGAAGTTGAAGTAGTGGTTCCTCACGAAGTAGAGGCTGTGGCCGCGGATGCCGGCGTTGGGCACGCCGGGGCCGAAGGCGTACTCGATGACGGCGTCGCTGTTCTGCCAGTGGTAGTTGTAGCCGGCGCCGAATGAGAGCTTATCGTTGGCCGTCCAATCGACGGACGAGGTGAAGACCCTCGACTTGATGTCTACGCCGAAGTCGGCGAGCGAGACGGCGCTGCCGTTAACGTCGATCTCGGAGGGGTTGGAGTTCTCCCGCGCGATGAAGCCGAGGTTGAAGCGGAGGTTGCGGCGGACGGCGTAGCGGCTCCGCGCGCGGATGGTCGTGAAGTTGTAGTTGCCCGTGCGCGTAAAGACGTTGTCGGAGGTGCCGTGCTCGGCGTCGAGCGAGAGCAGCCAGCCGCGCACGGGCCGGGCCTTGAAGCCAAAGAGGACGGTGTTGGTCTGGTTGTCCTCCTCGTGCGCGTCGTCGGGCAGGGGGGGCGCGCCGTTGCTGGCGAGGTTGGCGCCGCGGAAGAAGGTCTCGATGTGGCGGCGGCCGTGGCGGAAGCCGAGGCGCATGGAGAAGCGTTCGCTGAACTCGTAGTCGCCCTCGATGGTGTTCTGAAACTTCCGGTACTTGGTGAACTCGTAGGCGTTGCCGGCCGGGCGGAGCGTGACGGCGCCGGTGCCGTTGGCGCGCGTGAGGTTGAAGACGCCGTTGTAGAAGGTGCCGCCGCTGATCTGGAAGGTCTCAACGCGGAAGGTGTTCGAGAGGCGGAAGCGGTCGGTGGCGAGATAGGTCACGCCTAAGTCGCCGAGGGTGTTGGGCCGCTTGGCGTCGCCGAAGAAATTGAACTGGCCGAGGGGCAAGAGGTTCGGCGGGTTGATGGCGCCGGGGATGTTGGTGATGCGGGTGTTGAAGTTGTTGGCGACGACCGTTTCTGTCCAGTCGAAGTCGGTCGTGGCGCTGCTGTAGATGAGGCGGCCCGTGATGTCGAGCTTCTTTGCGAGCAGCGTGTGCGCGCTAAACCGGCTGTAGTTGACGCGGCCGTGGACGGGCTGGATGCGCTCGATGCTGCGGAGGGTGGCGTTTGAGGCCGCCGGGTTGACGCCGAGGTTTATCCCATCGTTGTCGATGGCGGTCTCTTCGGTGAAGCGGCGGTGGCCCTGCTGGAAGGAGAAATCGACGGGGCCGAGCTTCCAGTCCGCCCCGACGCGGAAATCGTTGGAGCGGTACTTGGCCTGTGACAGCAGCATGAAGTCGTCGCCGCCGTAGTGCCAGGTGGTGAAGACCGGGCCGCTGTAGCGCGTGGGCGAGAAGCCGACGTTGAAGCGGATGCGGTCGTTCTTCGGCAGCAGTTGCAGGTCGAAGTCGCCGACCTGCTGGCGGGTGTCGTAGCCGTGCTGACCCGTAGCGGGGTCGGTCGGCCGGGTGGTGTAGAACGGGTTGGCGATGTTGTTGAGGAAGCGGAAATATTTGAAGCGGCGGTAGCTCGCGTCGAAGTTGTACCACCTGGATTTCTCCGCGCTGACGCGGACGTGGCCGTTGGGGTCGGAACCCCAGCCGGTGGTCGTGACGAGCAGGGTGTCGAAGGCTTCGCCCTCGCCTTGGCGGGCCTGCATGAGCAGGCTCGCGTCGAAGAGGCGCGGGCCTGCCTTGTAGTTGAGGTCGCTCTGATACTTATTGAGGTCTCCGCCGACGCTCAGGCCGCGGACGCCGATCTCCACGCTGGAGGTGATGCGGTAGGGGCCGGCATATTCCCCGCTCTCGGCGGGGGCTGTTGTTTGAGTCTGAGCGTCGGCGGACTTCTGCGGGCTGGGTGACGGCGGCGGTGCTGTGTTTGGGCTTGGGCTGGGCTGCTGCGCCGAGGCGGCGGCCGCGCCGAGCGCGAGGCACAGCGCCAGCCCGGCCGCCGTGCGCGCCGCGTGTTTAGCTTTGCTTCTCATGTCGTCCATCCTCTCGCTCGAACATTCTCGTTCGAGACTTCACGGCCGTACTTCGGCGGCGGCGACCGTCCTCAACGCATGAAGACGGGGCTGGTGTGCGACCCGTGGACTTTGACGTGGCAGGCCGTGCAGTCCCTGTATTGCAGGTCGAGCCGGTGGGCCGGGCCGACTGGCTCTAACGCGCCGACGCCGTGATCCTGCGTGTGGCACTCAAGGCAGAGCTGCGCGACGCTGCTCGTCCGCAGCAGCCTCGGGTTGGCCGAGCCGTGCGGCGTGTGGCAGGAGGCGCACCCTTCGGTCTTGACGGGCGCGTGCTCGTATGTGAACGGCCCCTGCTTGTCCGTGTGGCACTTGATGCAGGCGGCGTCCGCGCCCGTGGCGAGGCGCGCCTGCTTCAGCTCGAAGCCCCCGTGCGCGTTGTGGCAGTCGGAGCACTTCATGGCCCCTTCGAGCACCTTGTGGCGGAACGGCTTGTTGAACTGGTGCTTCGTCTCGGTGTGGCACTGCATGCAGAGCTGCGGCTCGCTCGCCTTCAACATCTTCTCGCCGGCGAAGCCGGGCTTCTCGGCGTTCGCCCCGGAGATGAAGGCGTTCGAGCCGGCGCGGTTCTCTCCCGTGGTGGGCGAGTGCGACGAGTGGCAGTCGATGCAGCCGACGTCGTTGCGCCAGTGCTCGCCGCGCCGGTAGTTGTTGTGCTCCTCGCGGCCGGCGTGGCACGAAAGGCAGGTGTCGGAGATTTGCTTCGGGGACTCGTTCTCGAAGTGGCGGATGAGCGCCTTTTCGCCGCCCGCCTCGACGTGCGCCTTCCCAGGGCCGTGGCACGACTCGCAGCCCACGACCTTGCCCTTCCACGAAGGCTCGTTCTTGAGGTCGGCGTGCGGCGTGCGTGCGTAGTGCTCGGCCTGGTCGGCGTGACACTGCATACAGGTGTCTTCGCCAACGTAGTCGCCGGGCTGCGCGGCCTGACCCGGCGGCGGCTTCTGCGTGGCCTCGGCCGTCGGGCGCGAGAGCGACGTGCCGCCCATGAGGAGCACGGCGCCCAGAACCCACGCGGCGACCAGCGCCAGCTTGATGGTTCTCAGCCTATTCATCTTTTGCCTCCAAACTTCTCGGCCCCGGCCGGGGCCTCCGCATCGTCCCTCGAAAGGGTCCCAGCGACTGTCGTTACGGCCCGGCGGGGCAACGCGGGTATGAGTGCTCAAAGAGCCTGAAAAAAGACGACGGCCGACGCGGCGAGGCGACGGCCGTCACGAAAGGTCAGAAGTTGTCGTCGTCGTTCGCCTTCTGCCGGCGCAGGCGCACGGCGGGCCGGCGGCGGCGGCCGTCTTCGCCGCGACCACGCTCGCCCACACGTCTGAGAGTGACACATGACCCTACCCATCCGCCGCGGGCGGCCCCACTTCGAGGCCCGCCCCGGCGGCCTTCACGCCAGACGTGTGCAACGCACGTTCCGCGACGAGTTGGCGACCACAGTTGTCAGGGATTTCGCGAGGTGGCTGCGAGGTGACTGCGAGGCGATTTTATTCGATAACCTGCCGCAGGCAATAACTTTTTTTGTTACTGGATGGTTGAACTTTTAATGCGCGCTCGCCAGCGCGCGCGACCACTCACGGTCGGCTGCGGCGTGAGGATAATTTCCCACGGCTGCGAGAAATTTCCCGCGCGCGGCGCGGCCCCGGCCAGCTCGTTGACTGAAGACGCGGGGGCGAATTGGCGTCGCGTGTCGAGTCGCGCGCTGGCACATCAGTTGCCGCTTCGGTGTGTGTTGAAATCGGGTCGCTCGGTCGCGGGGGGGTGATTGTTCGCTCCGGCGCGCACGGCAGATGGCCCTCCACTTCGTCGGACGCCGGGGCCAGCCCGAAGTCCCGACGAGCCACACACTAAACGCCGGGCCAGAAACGATGTCATCCATCAGAAGCGCAAACGCCTCCACGTCGAGTAAGTCGAGCGCCGCCGCCGTCGCTCCCGCCGTCGCCCCCTCCTCCGTCATCGACCGAACGATGCTGCTCCTGAGCGGCGTGCGCTTCGGCGTTGGGCTTCTCGTCGCACTGGCCGCGGCCTGCATGGTGGGGATGCTCATCATGCAGGCCAACATGGAGGGGTTCGACAAGTATTACGCCGATCTCACCCCTTCGCAGAAACTCCTCTACGGCAAACTCGGCTTCTTCGACATCTACCACACGTGGTACTTCAACGCGCTCCTGCTCGTCCTCTCCCTCAACATTGTCCTCTCATCAATCGACAACTTCCCGAAGGCGTGGACATATCTCTCCCGCCCTAAGCTCGACGCGTCTCCCCAATGGCTCGGCGGGCAGGAGCTGCACGCGGCGCTGACAGTCGATGGCGACGATTCACAGGCCGTCGCCATGCGCGTCGGCGCCGCGTGCAGTTCGTTGCACTACAGGACGACGATCACCGAGGAGGCGGGCCGGCACGTGGTCTTCGCCGAGCGCGGCGCGTGGAACCGTCTGGGCGCCTACGCCGTCCACGTCGCGCTGCTCATCATCTTCGTGGGCGGCTTCCTGACGGCGCAGCTCGGCCACACGGGCCAGGTGGCCCTTGCCCCCGGCGAGAGCGCCAACGTGATGACCGAGACCGTCTTCAACCTCGACCAGCCCCTACAGGTGTCGGTCGCCCTCCCCTTCGAGGTCGAGTGCACGGACATCCAGCAGAAGCTCATCGACAAGACGGGGCCGACCTCGCCCGTCAACACGCTCGACTGGCTGACGCGCATCAGGATTAAAGACCCCGAGCGCGGCGAGACCGAGGCGCTCGTCCACATGAACGCGCCCTTCGACTACCGCGGCTACCGCTTCTTCCAGTCGAGCTTCGTCGCCGAAGGCAAGGCGCGCTCGATACGCCTCCGCGTCACGCCCGAGCGGCCGGGCGCCGCGGCCGAAGAGGTCGAACTCATGCGTGACTCCACGGCGCAACTCGCGGACGGGGCCGTCATTAAGTTCGCCGGCTTCTTCTCCGACTTCGTTCTGAACGGCTCACGCGGCGACTCGAAGTCGCCCGAGTACGTGAACCCGGCCGCCGAAATCCAGGTCGTGGACGCCGCGGGCGTGGCCGCGCGTGGCTTCGCCTTCACTTCGACAGCGGGCGCGGGGCCAATGGTCGGGCGCGCGTTCGGCGGTTACAAGTTTGAGCTGATGGACTTCGAGAAGGTGGGCGCGGCGCACGTCCTGTCGGTGCAGAAAGACCCCGGCGCCACGGTCGTCTACGTCGGCTTCGCGCTGCTCATCCTGACGCTCGTCGGCGTCTTCATGTTCTCGCACCAACGCATGTGGGCGCTCGTCGAGCGCGGCGAGGGCGCTCACTTCCAAATCACTCTGGGCGGGAATACCAACCGCAACCGGCTCGGGTTCGAGGACCGCTTCAAGCGGCTAGTCAAAGCCCTGAATTCGACGGAGGCTTCATAAGTCATGAGTAGAGTCCTGAAACAAACGCCGGCCGCGTTCGCGCCGGAAATCGGCTTCAAACTGCCCAGTGCGTCCGCCTACCTGCCGACCGTGTTCGCC
>DASVES010000373.1:0-13491 GCA_036380435.1 Pyrinomonadaceae bacterium
ATAAGTGATGAGTGATAAGTGATAAGTAAGAAGAAAGCGGGTCTGCCTTTCTTATCACTTATCACTCATCACTTATCACTGGTTTCAGGATTTCGTTCATCGCCCCCGTGCGGTAGCCGTGCAGGTCGAGCGTCACGTAGCGGAAGCCGAGGGCGCGGAAGCGGCGGGCGAGTTCGTCGGCCACCTCACGGCGCAGGGCGCGGTCGAGTTCGGCGGGCGCGACCTCGATGCGTACCAACTCGTCGTGATGTCGGACGCGAAACTCGCGGAAGCCCAGAGCGCGCAGGATGTCTTCGCCGGTCTCCACGGCGCGCAGGCGCTCGATGGTGACGGGCGTGCCGTAGGCGATGCGCGAGGAGAGACAGGGACTCGCGGGCCTGTCCCACGTCGGCAGCCCGGCCCTCCGGCTTAACAGACGCAACTCCTGCTTCCGTATCCCGACCTCGACGAGCGGGCTTCTGACGCCGCGCTCGGCCGCCGCCGCGCGGCCCGGCCGGTGGTCGCCCAGGTCGTCGGCGTTCGATCCGTCCACCACACAAGCGAGGCCGTGCTCGGAGGCCAGCGGCAGAAGTTTTTCGTACAACTCGGTCTTGCAGTAGTAGCAGCGGTCGGATGCGTTTCGGAGGTAGTCGGAATCGTTAAGCTCGTCGGTGCGGACGACGAGGTGGTTGAGCCGCAGACGCGCGGCCAGCTCGCGCACCTGTTCGCGCTGGTGCTCGGAGAGGCTCGCCGAGTCGCCCGTCACGCAGAGGGCGCGCTCGCCCAACTCCTCGTTGGCGACGAGGGCGACATATGTACTGTCAACCCCGCCGGAGAAGGCGACGAGGACGGAGCCGGCCGCGCGCAGCCAGACGCGCAACGCGTCCTCCTTCGCAAGCGCCGACCCGGCGGCGGCGGCTTCCCCGTCCCTCGCGGCGTCTTCGATTGAAAGGTCTACGACCGTCTCTGTCACCAACACCCCTCTCGTCGGGACACTCTTTCGGCCCCGAACAGACTCCGCGCGGCGCCGCAGCGATTTCTCAACCTGAGTTGTTAGAGCTTTACGGCGGCAAATGTTAGCGCAGTGGTCGGGGCCGCGCAACCCACAAGTCTCTTTCATGCATCCACACGAGATGCGCGCCTGCGTAGTTTGGACGATGCTTTCGAGCGCGTGCTATATTCAACCGCGGACCGGACGGACAATTTCTTCTCCCGCGAACTCCATTCAAGATCGCTTGAAGGTGCAGCTTTTCCAGATGCCTTCCCGCACTCAACAAAACGCGTTCACCTTCGTCCTCGGACTCCTGCTCACGCTCTTCTGCTGCGCCGCGCCCGCGCTCGCCCAGGACGAAGACTTCGACGAGGACGCGCCCGACCCCATCAAACTTCTCCGGCGCGGTCAGGCGGCCCACGCGCGCGGGGTGGAGAAAAAATCGGAGGAAGACCTCCGGGCGGCCCTCGAGTTTTACGAGCAGGCCATCCGGCTCAACCCCGAGTTCGCCGAGGCCGAGTATCAGAAGGGCGTCGTGCTGGGCGTGCTCGGGCGCGGCGCGGAGGCCGAGAAGTCTTTCCGCCGCGCGATGGAGATCAACCCCGAGTGGCTGATGCCGCCGGCGGCGCTCGGACAGATGCTCGCGCGCACGCCGGGCCGCGAGCGCGAGGCCGAAGAGGTTTTGCGGCGCGCCCTCGAGTTAGACCCGATGAGCGGCCCGTTGCTCTTCGCGCTCGCCGAGTTGCGCCGGCTCGCGGGCGACACTGTGGGCGCGCTCGAACTACTCAAGCGCGCCACCGCCGACGGTGACCCGGCGCCGAGCGCGATGTGGGTCGCGCGCGGCGAGATAGAGAAAGCGTCAGGCGACATACCGTCGGCGTTAAAGAGTCTGTCGCGCGCCGTGAGCCTCGATTCCGCCAGCGCCCGCGCGCGCTTCAAGCGCGCCGAGTTGTACGTCGAGGCAAAAGACTTCGCGCGCGCCGCGCAGGACTTGCAGGCGCTCGAAGAGCCGGCGAAGGCTGACGCCGGCATGGCCCTGAGCGTGGCCTCGCTCTACGCGCGCGCGGGCGACAAGGACGCGGCGCGGCGCGTGCTCGACTCGCTGCCGGAGCCGGCCCGACAGTTGCCCGACGCCAAGCGCATGCGCGCGTCGCTCGAAGATGTTAAATGCGAGGCGACGCCGGAGGCGCGCGAGGCGCTGGAGCGAATGCTCGCCGACGAACCCAACAACGCCACGCTCAACTCCTGCCTCGGCGAACTCTATCGCACGTCTGACCCGCCGCGCTCGCTCGCCTACTACAAGCGCGCGGCCGAGCTTCAGCCGGCGAACGTCAAGTACGCCACCGGCTACGGCGCGGCGCTCATCCAGCTCCGCCGCTTCGACGAGGCGGCCACACTGCTCCGGCGTGTCGTCGCCGCCGCGCCCGACGACTACGTGGCTCGCGCCAACTACGCCACGGCGCTCTACGAACTCAAGCTCTACAGGCAAGCCCTCGACGAGTATGCATGGATGTCCATAGCGCGGCCCGAGCTGGCCGTCATCCACTTCTTCGTCGGCATCGCACACGACCGCCTCGGCGAGTACGAGGAGGCCCTGCGCGCTTACGAGACGTTTCTCGCGCGCGCCGACGCCCGCACCAACCAGCTCGAGATCGATAAGGTCAATCTGCGACTGCCCTCTCTGCGTAACCAGATCAAGCGCGGCGAGGGCGTCAAGAAGAAGGGTGGACGATGAACGCCGCGTCCCACAGTTTCCACACGCGCCTTCCGGCGCCCGCCCGCGTCCTGCTCGCGGCGCTCCTGTGCGCGGCTTGCCTGAGCATCGCCGCGCACGCCCAGACGGTCGAGCCGGCCGACAGCGCGCCGCCGAAGAAATACGTCCCCGCCGCGATGAAGTCGCAGCTCGCCGCGGTCAGGAACATGAAGGATCGCGTCAAGCTCACGCTCACGCTCCTCGACGAGCGACTCCAGGCGGCCTCCGGCTACACGTCGTCCGAAAACTTCAGCGCGGCCGGGAACGAGCTGGGCATCTATCAGGCGCTCGTCGATGACGTCATCCACTTCCTCCATTTGAACGGCAAAGACAACAACCGCACGCGCGATCTCTTCAAGCGCGTTGAGCTGGCTTTGCGCTCGCACGTCACGCGCCTGGAGACGATCAGGCGCATCACTCCTTCGGAGGAGGCCGTTCACATCAGGAGTTGCATCGAGTTCGTGCGCGAGGCACGCGGCCGCGCGCTCGACGCCTTCTACGATGACGACTCGGTCATGCGTCTGCCGTCCCCACGGCAGCGCAAAGAGACGAACGACGGGAGCGCCAAGAGCGACGCACCGCCCACAGAGAAGAAGCCCGACCAGAACTGACGCGCGCGCCCCGGCCGACGCCCGCGCAGCGCGCCGGGACGCTTACACGAACGCCATGAAGAGACACCACGCCCCACGTCGCAGACCGCACGCGCTCCTTCTGCTCGCGCTCTTCGCTTCCCTGCTCCCGGCGCGCATACAAGTCGCTTCGACGGCGCAGCGAGAGCATCTGACGCCGGAAGAGATCGAGCAGGTGCGCGTCAACCAGACGCTCGATCTGCGCACGGGCGTCTTCGTCAAGGCCGTCGAGCGGCGCCTCGCGGCCATCGCCGACCCGACGGCCGCCGAGAAGCTCTCGGCCAAAGAGCTGGAGCAGTGGGGCGCCGTCAAGGGGACGCGCGCGCAACTCCTCTCTGACATCGACCGCATCCTCGAAGAGGCCGTCACCAACATCGAGGACGCGGCCATCCACAGCGCGAAGAGTTCGCTCGTCCCGAAGGCCGTGCGCCGGCTCGCCGAGGCCGCCAAAGTCTTCCTCCCGCAGTTGACGGCCCTGAACACGTCCGCGTCCGACGACGCCGAGCGCGGCGCCATCGAACGCGCCCTCGAAAAGCTGCAAGAGATAATTGACGCCGCGGGCAAGCAGCCGGCCGAAGTGAAAAAGTGAGTGGGCGTTGCGAAGTCGTGTGCGCGAAGCTGCCCGCACGCGCACCATTCGCAACGGCCTCCCGGCATCGTCTCTCCATCGACCTCACGTCGAAGAACCTGCACCGGGATGAGCACTCATCTAACTTTTTCTAAATTATTTCCCCTTGCAAAATTGTTGCGTTGACAGCCCTGTCGATTAGGGATATACAACCGCTCCCTCGCAAGGGGTCACTCGCTTCCGTTGACGAAATCCTCACAGATACCGTCAACCTCACGCTAATGAAACATGGCGGTATAAACCTTTCGTGATGCCGTTGAGCAACTTCGCCTTTAACCGGCGTAGTCGCCGCATCCCTACGTGCCGGCATCGCGGAAGTGAGTGACGAAAAACGCTTCGCACGGCGAAGAACAAAAATGTCCTCACCCCAAAACAATCACTAGCGAATTCCCTGCTAGTTTTGACGCCCGCAAGTCTACAGAGACTTGCGGGCCTTCTTCTTTACTACAATCCACCCCGCCGGAATTCAACCCTGCGGCGCCCCTCCGCGCCCTGCGGCGCCTCCGCGGTGAATCTACATCGCTTTCACTCAAGTGGAATCTCGGCTCCACGCGCCCTCCGCACGCGTGCGCGCGCTTCGCGGTTGAACCCCTCAAGCTCTTTCGGCGTAAGATAGTGGGCGCCTGTTAGAGCGGGCGGGCGAGACTGATGCGCGAAAGGATTTTCTAACTTTATGGACAGCAGATATTATCCCGGCGTCGAGGCCGACACCGTTCAGCTCGTGAGAGAGCTACGCCAACTCTTCGACTCTAATGAGGCTTACGAAGTCCAGACCATGCAGGTCCACTCGACCGCCATCATTCAGGCGCGCAAGGCGGGCATGTTGCGCGAGATGACGGGCCTGTCCGCCGCGCTCACCATCCGCATCACGCCGGAGCACGGCGGCACGCGCGTCGAGATCGGCATGCAGAAGTGGTTCGACAAGGTGGCCGTGGCGGCCGTCGCCTTCATCATCTCGGCGGGGCTGCTCGCCGCCCTCCCCGCCATCGGCGCCTACTGGCAGCACAAGCTCACCGAAAATGCCTGGAAGATAATCGAGGCCCACATCGCGCACAAGGCCGGCGGCTACGTCCCGCCGATGCCCGGCCGCTGCGGCACCTGCGGCTCCGTCAACGTCTCCGGCTCCCCCTTCTGCTCCGGGTGCGGCGCAGACATGCGCGCCGTCCGCACCTGCAACTCCTGCGGCTCACAGGTCAAAGACTCCGCCGCGCGCTTCTGCAACCGCTGCGGCAAGCCGCTCACCGGCTGACCCTCCCGGCCGCGGCCCCCTCAAGAGGCCGCGGCGTAATCACGCAGACGCAATTCGGCCGCGCACTCGTCGCACAGCCACACGACGATCTGCGCGGCGTCCGACCAGAAGAAGGGCGTCACGCGCCCGGCGAACTGGAGCGCCTCGTAGCTCGAAAGCCTTTGCAGGTGCTCGACGTAAGCAGTGCCGCGGTAGAGTCCGCCCTCCGCGCCGCCCGCGCGGTGAATACACTCACGCTCCCGAAACGATTGCTCGCTCAACATAAGAATCCGTTCCTTTGTCACTGGGAATAATCTAAGGTGCGCCGGGAGAGTTGGCGGGCCGACATCTTGGCGCGGGAACATAATAAACACGCGGGGCCGGCGCGCATCGTTGCAAAGTGGTTACAAAGAGATTATTTTGCTGCCTCGCCCTTGAAGGAGTTGAAGCCGGAGCATGGAAGAGACACGACGCGCCGACGTGACGATCCTCGTCGTCGAGGATTACGAGGACACCAGCCTGGCGATGAGGCTTGCACTCGAAGACCTCGGCTACCGCATCCTTGAGGCGTCTGACGGCGAGCAGGCCGTCCGCATCGCCCTTGAGGAGCGACCCGACATCATCCTCATGGACCTGAGCCTGCCCGTCCTCGACGGACTCGACGCCACAGGCCGCATCCGCCAGCACCCTGAGATGGCCGACACCGTCATCGTCGCCGTCACCGCCCACATCGAACCCGACTACCGCACCAAAGCCCTCGCCGCCGGCTGCAACGCCTACGTCACCAAGCCCATCGATTTCGACTGGCTCAACGATCTCATCGGCAACCTCCTGTCTTAAATCAACTGCCAGTCGCGCCGTGATAGCACACGGATTGAACGGATAAGACGGATTTACACGAATTTCCGTGCAAATCCGTTAAAATCCGTCTTATCCGTGTTCCCTTGCACTTTTTTTCGTTTCATCGATGAAATTCTGTTCCATTCCTGCCCGACTCGTGTTATAGTCCCCGCCGAGTTAAAGGTCACTCTCAAGGGGAGAGGGCTAAACCCGCCGATTTACAGCGGTCGGCGCTCGTTGCCTGAACCACACGCCGGAACGGCCATTTCGAGGAAAGAGGAGATTTATGAACACGAAGACGAAATCGAAGATCAATCCGCTCAGTCGTATTCCGCGGCAACAGCGTCTGGTGATGGCCGTGCGCGGCGGGGCGGGCGCGGGCAAAAGCCACTTCATCCGCAGCATGTCCGAGGCGGGCTTGGGCCGCCTCTGCATCTTCGACGTGGAGCGCAAGGCGCGGCTCCTGAAGGGCGTCGGCACGCAGTTCGACGCGCTCGAAATCCACGAGCCGGACGAGCTGCCCGAGTTCATCCACTGGGCGCTCGAAGGCGAGGGCCGCGAACAGAACTACGGCTGCTTCGCCCTCGACTCGTGGGCGGCCTACTTCTCCGCCAAGCACAGCGAGATGGTCGCGGCCGTGCGCGAGCGCACCGGCGACCCGCTCGCCCAGCCCTCGGCCGAAGAGCTGGCGGCCGACCAGATGATCTTGCAGGGCGTGTTGCGTCGGCTCTGTATGGAGAGCGGCAAGTCCGTGGTCATCGTCGATCAGATTCCCGCGAAGGGTAAGGAGGCGAAGGAGGACAACGAGGTGGGCCGGGTGCTGCCGATGACGGCGAGCGGCCTCGAATATTTCGTGGACGTGATGGTCGAAGTCTCCATGCAGGAGCGCGACGGCGAAATCACGCGCGTCTTTCAGGTCATCAAGTCCAACAGCCCCGTCTTCGAGGTCGGCTTCGAGATGACCGGCAACATCCAGTTCAAAGACTTCATCGAGCACATGCGCCGCACGCAGGGCGCGGAGCTGTCGATGGACGCGCCGAAGCCCTCGCCCGTCCCCGACATCATCGAGGAGAAGCCGGCGCCGCTCACGGTCGTGCAGCCGCAGATGACCGTGCAGGAGCTTGTGGCGAAGGCCGAGAAGATGGGCTTCAAGCAGTCTGACGTGGTCATGGGCGCGAAGGTCTACCACAACCAGCCGAACATCTACCGCCTCACCGACGAGCAGATCATCGACCTCGAACGCCGCATGACGGCGCGCGCCGAAAAGCTTCGCGCCGCCGACGCGCCCGAGGAAGGCCGACAGGCCGCCGCCGCCGGCGACGCTTCTTCACGCACGAGGAATCTCAAGCGCGCGTAAGTCTTCTCCTGTGACTTGCTGCCCGCCGAACGCGTGTGGGCCGACGTTTGAACGTCGGCCCACACGCGTTTTCGTTCTCATGACGGTT
Source organism: Pyrinomonadaceae bacterium (assembly GCA_036380435.1). Taxonomy (GTDB): domain Bacteria; phylum Acidobacteriota; class Blastocatellia; order Pyrinomonadales; family Pyrinomonadaceae; genus DASQDT01. The sequence goes on from DASVES010000373.1 coordinate 7,494, forward strand.
GACACCGGCGCCCCGCCTGTCATAGAAGCACGGGCTGTGGGCCGCTCAAGATATTCTCCGAGGTCGCTCGCTGCGAGGGGCCTCGGCGGCGGGACGGAAGATTCGGCTTTTGCCGCCCCATTATGTAATTAGACCGAACCACTCGGCTTTTCACTCTCTATTGCGTAGTTATGCCGAATGGGTCGGCTTTTCACGCCCCACAGTAGAGTTCGGCCGAATCATTCAGCACAATATGCGTTAGGCGTTACCACGTTAAATGGAGATTGTGAATGGGCAGTGGGCGATTGGAAGCGTTTAGCGATGGCGTGCTCGCTATCATCATCACCATCATGGTGCTGGAATTGAAGGTGCCGCACGGGGCCGACCTGGCCTCTTTAGGCCCGCTGATCCCCGTATTCCTGAGCTATGTGCTCAGTTTTATTTACGTCGGCATCTACTGGAACAACCACCACCACCTGTTACACGCAGTCCGGCACGTCAATGGCAGCATCCTGTGGGCCAACCTCCATCTGTTATTTTGGCTGTCCCTAATCCCCTTCGTCACCGGCTGGATGGGCGAGAACCACTTCGCCGCCTGGCCCGTCGCCTTTTATGGCGTCGTGTTACTATTGGCTGCGATAGCCTACTTCATCCTTGCCCGCGCACTCATTTCAGAACACGGCAGGGATTCGGCTTTAGCGAAGGCGCTGGGTAAAGACTTCAAAGGCAAGGTGTCGGTGGTGTTTTATGCTGTGGCGATTCCACTTTCCTTTGTGAATTCCTGGCTGGCCTGCGCGCTGTACGTCTTGGTGGCGGTCATGTGGCTCATCCCTGACCGGCGCATTGAGCGGGCGCTTACTGAGCCAACAGCGTGATTAGCCGCGTCACGCCTAACAACGGCATGCAGCGGACGCGCAAGATAGCGGCCCTCTCAAGATGAGGTTGAGCGCGCGCTGCTGATGCCGGGCGTTAGCCCGCTCATCCCGGTCGTATGTCAACGGATTCTGGTCGAGTCCATCAGACAGAGAAAAGGAAAATGTCTATCAGACAAATGCCTTATCCCCTCCAATCGAATACTGTCAACCGATCATGTGCCTTCACTGAGAGGCGCACGCAAATCTAACAAGGTGAATATCAAATGAAACACAACCTTATCTTAACCATCGCGTCTCTGCTCTCGATCCTCTTCATGTCGTTTCACCATGCGGACGACGTCGTCCGCGGGATGGCCCCGGGAACGTTCTCGAACCTCGTTCCGGTGTTCTTCCTGCTCGTCTGGCTGTACGGAACGCTGGTGCTCGCCGGACGGCGAGCGGGGTACGTCGTCATCCTCGTCGCGTCGCTCCTTGCGTCGGGCATCCCCGTCGTCCACATGAGGGGGTCGGGACTTGTCGGCGGCATCGCCAAGTCCAGCGGAGACTTCGGAGAATTCTTCTTCGTCTGGACGCTCATCGCGGCCGACGTGACCGCGCTCTTCTCCGTCATCCTCTCGGCGCACGCACTGTGGAGACTGCGACGGGGCCAGTCCCGGTAGTCCGTCGGCCACCGCAAATTAACCGTGAGCGTCGAGTTGAGGCCACCGCCCAACCCTACTGTGCAGGGCTTCTCGACGAGCGTGACCGAGCACCGTGGTTCCCTTGCCAGCAAGCGTTATTTGCCAAAACTATAAAGCGCGCTGCGAGTCCTGATGTAAACCCGCCCGTCGGCAATCGCTGGTGTGGCGAAGACCTCGTCGTCCAACTCGTTGACCGCGAGCACCTCCCAATCGCCGGCGGCCTTCAACACAGACACCTGACCACCCTGGCCGACCACAAACACCTTGCCGTCGGCCGCCACCGGCGACGCGAAGTATTTATCAATAGCCCCATGCAGGCGGCCCTGCTTGATGACACTGCCGGTCGCCGGATCGAACGAGAGCAGAATCCCGCTGTCATTGATCATATACAGGACGCCTTTGTAGAGAAGTGTTGAAGGAACCTGCGGCACCGGTTTCTGATAGCGCCAACGAATCGCCGTCGCGGTTTGATCGCCTTGTCCTCCCATTCTGATGGCGAGCAGGCCATTCTCTGAGGCCATCATGCCGCGGAACACTTCCCAGTCCTTCACGTTCAACTTCTCGTCGCGGTCCATGTCGAACGCCTCGAAGGCGGATTTCAACATCCTGTCCATCTTCTCCGCGCCCGCCACCTCCGACTTCGCGATTAGCTTGTCGTTATTCTTATCGTATCTCTTCCATGCCTCTTCAAGCGGAATCGTGCTGATTTGCTCTCCGGGTTGATTCTGCGGGAAGCCCCAGCCGTTGATGTACACATATTCCCCGTCGCTGCTGGCAATCGATTTCATCTCGCACGCCAGACCGCGCACCCACCAAACTCTTTTGCCATCGGCGACCGAGTAAGCCGAGAGCTGGAACGACTCGGGAACAACAATCTGCTTCGGCCCCTGCTTCGGTTGGTAAATAATCGGCGTCGAGTAACCCGAGATGACCGCGGGCCGGTCAACCTTCCAACGCACGCGCCCGCTCGTTTTATCGACCGCGATCAGATATGAGCTGGGACTGTCCTGATCGACGGGCAGGATCACTTTGTCATCAACGAGAATGGGAGACGCCCCGAATCCGTAGAACATATTGAACGGCCCGAGCGGGCGCCGCCAACGCTCGCGGCCTTCGCCGTCGTAAGACACCAACCCGAACTCCTGGAAAAAGACATAGACATTCGTGCCGTCCGTAACGGGGCTGGGCGAGGCAGGATTATTGACGTTCTGCAAACGGCCCTCACGCGAGCGCGGCACTTCCCGCTGCCACAGCAGCTTTCCTGTCTGACGGTCAAGACAGATAACCAACAGCTTATGATTCTTCTCGCCTTCGTTCCCCTGAGCGCCGACTGCTGATGGCTGACCGCTGCTGGCCTTTTCCTTGTCGTATGCAGTGACGAACACGCGATCTCGCGTCAGCACCGGCGAAGAATGGCCGGGAGGCAGCGGCGTCTTCCAAACCACATTCTTCTCAGGGCCGAACACTTCCGGCAGCCCGGTCGAGACGGAAACGCCGCTCCCGTTCGGGCCGCGAAACATTGGCCAGTCTTCGGCGAGCGCACCTGTCGCAGCCGTCATCGCGAGCATCGCGACCAGCGGCGCGATCAATGGAGCACCGATGGCGTTCCTCAACTTCAACACCTTCCGGCGCGAGTTTGTCCTGAGAGAGCGAAAAGTTTTGTTTAGCACGCGAACCATCCTTAAGAGAGCTTGCAAGGCAAGCGCGATTCTAATTCAAGCGGGGCGCAAAAGAAACGACGCACGCCGCCCAGCTTGATTCTGAAGCAGAGGGGTTAGCCTTCGAGAAAGGCAAAATACACGACGACCGCAGGTGGCCGCGCCTGTTGCGGTTGACAGCACGGCACAGTCTGTCATAGAAGCAAGTGCGGCTGTTTGCGGCAGTTTCAGCAGGGGCCGGGAGTTTAAAAACCGGCCCCTCTTTTTTGTATTCCGGGCGAAATTGTTTGTCTGAGTTTCAGGTGACGCTCGAAGTTGTCACACTCGGGTCACACTCGATTTTTGTATGCTATATGTTTACCACTATAGTCTACTCAACAGTGTGCCACAGCGAAGCAGTGAGTGGTCAAAGGGGTAAAAGGAATAATAATTATGAGCGCCTGCGAGAAAATCAAGGATCGAATCACTATCGGCTTAATAATTATCGGAGTCTTTATCACAGGACTACTCGCGCCACGCACGGAGGCACAAAAACGGGAGGAAAAGAAATCGCAGACAATACCGACCATTGCTTTCATAAGCAGCCGTTTCGACCCGGCGCTCAAACCCCCGGCGTGGCTACTCGCCGCCGAGATTTATCTGATGAATGGAGACGGCACAAACGTCCGGCGAATTACGCACAACACGACCGGAGAGGGATTCCCTGCGCTGTCTCCTGACGGCAAGCGGATAGTTTTTGAAAGTAACCGGCTGCGTAAAGAGTCTGATCCGATCAATTGGGCGAGCCTGTTTGTGATGAATGTTGATGGGAGCGGGGAGGCTTCTCTGGTTCCCGGAAATTCGGCGACGTGGTCTCGGGACAGCAAAAGTGTAGCTTTTCACGCCTCCGCGTCGGGCAAGAGCAAACCGATAACGGGGCTTCCCGGTGCCGCCTCAATCGACAGCGACATCTTCATCTTGAACGTCGATGATTTTCTCAGCAAGAAGTCACCGGCAAGGAACATCACGAACAACCCCGACGCCGTAGACGACGACCCTGATTGGTCGCCCGACGGTAAGAAGATCGTTTTTACGAGTCATGCTGCCACCGACGATCAAACAAATTCCGCTACAGCCGAGATTTACCTCATTGGTGCGAACGGAAAGGGAAAGTCCAAGCGGCTCACAAACAACACCGAGGAGGAAAGGGCGCCCGACTGGTCGCCAGACGGTAAGTTGATTGCCTATATGTGCAGAAAAGGCGAGGCTGCCGAGGGACGCTCAATCGGAACGTTCGAGATATGCGTCATGAATGCCGACGGCAGCGGACAAAAACGAATTACCAACAACCGCGTCCCAGAGTTGACCGTGTCGTGGTCACCCGACGGGAAACAGCTGGTATTCCACAGGGCGGTCGGCGGAGTCGGACAGTTCCAGCTCTTCACGATAAACGCGGACGGCACCGGCGAAAAGCAACTTACGTTTCCCCCCGGATTTAACGGTTTTCCGAGCTGGGGAAGGGCAAAGATGTAAACAAATTAAAAGCTGCATTTAAGGTAGCCTTCAAGATACCCGGATGCACACTCAGTTTACAGCCTATTGCTGACGGCGATTAGCGGGCGATTAAACAGGCGGCACTTCTGAACACAATACGATAGTGCGTTACGAAAGTCGGTTTTAGAGGCGGCGTTTATATGTAAGGCACGTCGAACAAGTCATTGGAGCCGACCGCGAGTTAGCTTGCCGCTCATCGAAAACTTGTCCGTTCGCGGCGTTGCGCGCGCGGGCCTGCCATAGAAGCAAATCAATAATCATTTCCCCGCGAGGGGGTTTAATTCAAAGGAGCCGGCATGACTTACATCGTCACGGAAGACTGCGTGAACTGCAAGTACACGGACTGCGCGGCCGTCTGCCCCGTCGAAGCGTTTCACGAGCTGAGCGACCGCCTCTACATCAACCCGGACACCTGCATCGACTGCGACGCCTGCGTTCCCGAATGCCCCGTCGAGGCCATCTACGCGGACTCCACCCTGCCCGCGCACTTTGCCGAGTGGCTCGAACTCAACGCGCAGGCGGCCGACTACCCCATCCTCAGCGGCAAAATCCCCGCCCTCTACGCGTCGGGTTGCAAAGGCAATCCCGAATAAAGCGTGCGGCCGCGTGAGACGCGCGGCCCCTGTTGGCTCGTTTATGAGGAGGCACGTATGGCCGAGTCGATGCCGGCGATTTTCTTCGGGCACGGCAATCCGATGAACGCCGTGTCGCGCAACGAGTACACCGAAGGGTGGGCGGCCATCGGGCGAGAGATTCCGCGGCCTGCGGCCGTGCTCTGCGTGTCCGCGCACTGGTACTTGCCGGCCACACTCGTCACGGCCCAGAACGCGCCGCGGACGATCCACGACTTCGGCGGCTTCCCCCGCGAACTCTTCGAGGTGCAGTATCCCGCGCCCGGCGCACCGCAACTCGCCGCGCGCGTCCGCGACCTGCTTGCGCCCGTCACCGTCGGACTGGATGAGAGTTGGGGCTTAGACCACGGCGCGTGGTCGGTGCTCTGTCACGTCTTCCCCGACGCCGATGTGCCCGTCATCCAGCTCGCCATCGACGAGACGCAGCCGGCGTCGTTCCACTACGAGCTGGGGAGACGGCTCGCGCCGCTACGCGACGAGGGCGTGCTCATCGTGGGGAGCGGCAACCTCGTCCACAACCTGCACGCCTACGGGTGGGGCCGCCGTAACGTCGAGCCGTTCGACTGGGCGGTGCGTTTCGAGAAACTGGCGCGCGCGAGCCTTCTCGCCGGCGACCACGCCCCGCTCGTCGCCTACGAATC
>DASVES010000374.1:0-2918 GCA_036380435.1 Pyrinomonadaceae bacterium
GCGTGCGTTCGTCCGGCGTGGCCGCCTTCCGCAATGCCGGTCGCGGCAGTTTTTCGCCCTGAGAGTTTCGCGCTATGATGAGCACACACATCAGTCGATCCCGGAGGAGTAATGATGCCGTTTAAACGCGCGAGCTTTCCCCTTGCACTCTTCGTCGCCCTCTGTCTCGTCACGCTCGGCGTCTCCTGCGGGCGGGGCGGCGACGACGACGAAGACGACGACGGAGCGGTCGCCGAAACGACCTTGCCCACCTACAGCCCCACCGGCAAGGAGGGCACGCTTCAGGGGACGATCAGTTTCAACGGCGCGGCGCCGGCACCGGGCGTCATCTCGATGGACGCCGACAGCAAGTGCGCGTCGTCGAATCCCGACCCTAAGACGGAAGACATGGTCGTCGCCGACGGCAAACTCCAGAACGCGTTCGTCTACATCAGCGAGGGTAAGTTGACCGAGGGCAACAAGGCGCTCAGCGGCCTCGGCTTCGCCGCGGGCCAGCCGGCCGTGCTCGATCAGCAGGGGTGCCAGTATCGCCCGCACGTCATCGGCGTGATGACGCGCCAGAAGGTCAACATCACGAACAGCGACCAGACGGCGCACAACGTCAACGTGCAGGCGACGAAGAACGACAAGCTCAACCCGTCGCAGCCGGCGAGTTCGCCGCCCATCGTGGCCGAGTTCAAGCGGCCCGAGACGCTCATCCCCGTCAAGTGCAACCAGCACCCGTGGATGAAGGCTTACATCGGCGTGCTCGGCCACCCGTTCTTCGCCGTCACCGGCCCCGACGGCTCCTTCGAGATCAAGGGCCTGCCGCCGGGCGCCTACACCCTCGTCGCCTGGCACGAGAAGCTGAAAGAGCAGAAGCAGCAAATCACCGTCGGCCCGAGTGAGACCAAGTCGGGACTGACCTTTACGTTCAACGCCGCCACGGCCTCCGACGAACTCGACGGCGGCAGCTTGCGCGTCATGCCCGCCCTGGAGATTCCATTCCTCGGCGGCCAGAAGCATCACTGACGACGGCGCTTTATTGAGAACCGAATGAAGGGTCTGGCGATAGACATTCACACGACCGCCGAGGTCGTCGAGGCGGCCGCGGTGGTGGTCGCGCGTCCCGCCTTGCGCGAACGTCTCTCGGCCTACTTCGAGCTGACCAAGCCGCGCATCACTCTTTTTATCGCACTCACCTCGGCCGCCGGCTTTCTCCTCGGCTCCGTGCCCGGCGCACTCGACTACGCGCGTCTCTTCCATGCGCTCCTCGCCGTGTCGCTCCTCTCGTCCGGCATCGCAACGCTCAATCAGTACATGGAGCGCGACCTCGACCGGCTGATGCGGCGAACTTCTTCGCGGCCGTTGCCGTCGGGCCGTCTGGAGCCGGCGCAGGCGCTCCTCTTCGGCATCGCGCTCACCGTCACGGCGGAAGTTTATCTCGCGCTCTTCGTCAACCTGCTCTCGGCCGTCGTCGGCCTCTTCATCGCGGCGGGCTACCTGCTCTGTTACACGCCTCTGAAGACGAAGACGACGCTTTCGACCTTCGTCGGCGCTTTCCCCGGAGCCGCCCCGCCGCTCATCGGCTGGACGGCCGCCACGGGGCGGCTCGACCTCGAAGCATGGGTGCTCTTTGCCATCCTCTTCCTGTGGCAGTTCCCACACTTCTTCGCCATCGCCTGGATGTACCGGGAAGACTACGCTCGCGCGGGCGTGAAAATGCTGCCCGTCGTCGAACCGGAGGGGCGCATGACCGGACAGCAGATCGTCTTATGGGCGCTGCTGCTCGTACCCGTCAGCCTGTTCCCCGTGGCCGTCGGACTATCGGGTAAGCTCTACCTTTACGGCGCGCTCGTGCTCGGCCTCCTGTATCTGGCCAGCAGCGTTGTTGCCGCGTTCTCGTCAACCCGGCAAGACGCGCGCCGGCTGCTCCTGGCCTCCGTGCTCTATCTGCCGCTCCTGTTCGGACTGATGGTTGCTAACAGGTGATAAGTGATGAGTGATAAGTGATAAGAAGCTGTTAGCTTTTAGCTGTTGGCTGTTAGCTAATCGCTAAGAGCTAACAGCTAACAGCCCCCTTTCTTTCTTATCACTCATCACTCATCACTCATCACTTCTGGAGATTGATATGGGTCGCCTGCTGGCCATCTTCATCTGGGTAATGACGATCCTCTCGGTGGCGATGTTCTTCAACCCGCGCTGGTGGTTCCCGCCCGCCATCACCGAGCACGGCCCGGCCTACGACCAACAGTATCTCCTGACGATCATCGTCGTCGGCGTCGCCTTCGCCTCCGCGCAGATCGCCCTCGGCTACGCCGTCTGGCGCTTCCGCGACACCGGCGACGGCACGCGCGCCGTCTACTCCCACGGCAACAATCGTCTGGAGATGATCTGGACGGTCATCACCGCCCTCATCTTCATCGGCGTCGCCCTCCTCGGCCAGCGCGTGTGGGCCGCCCTGCACTTCAACCCTGCGCCGGCCGGCTCGGCACAGGTCAGGGTGCTCGCGCAACAGTTCGCGTGGAACTTCCACTACGCCGGCCCGGACAGCCGCTTCGGCCGCACCGACCCCAACCTCATCGACGACTCCTCCTCGCCACCGCGCGGCAACATCGGCCTCGACGAGACGGACGCCGCCGCGAAGGACGACGCCGTCAGCTCCACGCTCATCACGCAGGTGGACAGGCACGTCGAGCTTGTGCTGCGCGGGCGCGACGTGACTCACAGCATCTGGGTGCCCGAGTTGCGCTTCAAGCAAGACCTCGTCCCCGGCATGGACATCCGCGTCCACTTCAAGCCGCAGAAGGTGGGTCGCTACGAGCTGGCCTGCGCCGAGTTGTGCGGCGCGCTCCACTACCAGATGAAGAGCTACCTGCTCGTTCTGCCTGAGCAGCAGTACGCCGAGCTGATGCAGCTCCCGCAGGGCGAGTTCACCC
>DASVES010000375.1:0-20596 GCA_036380435.1 Pyrinomonadaceae bacterium
TCGAGCCGCAGTTAGGGCATTTAACGTCCTTTGCTCGAATCGCTGCTTCGACGTGAGCGTTAGCCATAGCGTCGAATTCCAGCTTGTCAGCTCGCAGCCGCGCGTTGCAATCGCGGCAGTCCACAAGCGGGTCGCTGAACGTGTCCTCGTGGCCGGAATACTTCCAGACCGCGCGGTTGAGGATGATGCTTGAGTCGATGCCCTCCATGTCGTCGCGCTCGTGAACCATCCAACGCCACCATGCCTGCTTGACGTTGTTGCAGAGTTCGACGCCGAGCGGGCCGTAGTCCCACGCGCTCCCCAAGCCGCCGTAGATATCCGAGGAGGGGAAGACGAAGCCGCGGCGCTTCGAGAGCGAGACGATGGTTTCGATGTTGGGCGCCGGCACGTTTTTCTCCGTGAATCGTCAATCGTCAATCGAAAATCGTGGTCACGCTTAGGCTCAACTTAAGCTACAAAGCGCAGGTCGGATGACGGTCAACCCGCCGATTTACGATTGACGATTTACGATTGACGAGAATAACAGGCGCGCGCGGGAAATGAAAAGGAGAGGCGAGCGACGCGCCTCGGCGGGCGCGCCGTCCCTCTCCTCTCGCGGGCCGATGCCCTGCCCGGTCTACTTGGTCGCGGGCGTATCGACCTTGATGTTGATGTCCTTGTTGCCGCCGCCGCCGAAGAATCTGCCCCATCCGAAGAACAGGACGAGCAGGACGATTACGAAGATCACCACGATGGCCACGACACCGGCATTGCCGCCGCCGCCTTCACCTTCTGCCATGTTATCTCCTCCTAGTGATAGGTCAAACGCGCCTTTACTTGCCCCGGCGCGCGGGCCTGGCTACGGGAGCCGGCCCTTCGATTAAGCGATCCGCCTGAAAAGTCTTTTCGCACGCGCCTCACCCCGGCCTTGTTACCACACGTCTCCGAGTCGCGTCAACGCCCCTCGAAACAAGCGCCGTGCCCCTCGCGGCCCGAGGGGCACGGCGCTTTGACTGACATTCGCAAAGACGCCCCGCCTGGCCCTTAGGCTAGCGGCGCGTGCTCCTGCCCGCGATACACGGCCCCCTGGTCGGACTCGGGCGCGGGTCGTTCTCGCCCGGCGACTGCACGTGCAGATCGTACCCGTTGTGCTCACGGTAGCCGCCGATGATCCCGGTGATGCGGTTGGCGTCCATCTTGCGCTCTCCCACGAGGTAGGAGTAGGCGCGCTTCAGGAGTACTTCGGGCGAACGGTCGCGGCGCCCGCAGCCGCCGTAGGCGATGAGGAAGGCGCGGTAGGTCGGGTTGCGCTGCATCTCGTCGCCCAGGTAGTCGAGCCGTGCCTTATCGTAGTCGGGGGCGACCGAGACGAAGCGGTCTAAGTAGGGCGGAGGCGGGGGCGGGGGCGGGATGAAGCGCGTCTCGGCCCGATTCTGCTGACGGCAGGCGGGGTCGCCGGAGGAGTCCTCAACGACGACTGTGGCCGTGATGCGTCTGTTGCCGATGCCCGTGGAATCGACCGTGATGATCGGCGTGCGGTCGCCGCGCGTGATGGTGGCCGTGGGCGGGTCAACCGTCCAGGTGTAGGTGAGATCAGACTTCTGGCCCGCGTATGCCGCGTCGGCCGTGAAGGTGATCTGGTCGCCATCTCTGGCGGTGGCCGTCGCCGTGACGTTCACGGAGTACGGGCAGAATGACACCTCCGGGGGGGGAAGAGGGGTGCGCGGCCGGTAGGTGAGCCTGATGCAGTCCTTGCGCCCCGCGGTGGTGTTGACCGTGTGCTCCCAGGGCGGGCCGTTCGGGAAGACGATCTTAACTTTGTGCGGGCCGGGCGTCTGTTTGAAGACGCGCATGTTTTCGGTCGTCTCGCCGGAGTAAACGTCGTCGATGAAGATGGGGTAGCCGCCCGGCTCGGTCGAGATTTCGATGACGCCCTCCGTCGGGGGCTTGCCGTTCTTCTTCTGCTGCTGCTGCGCGTGGGCCTCTGGCGTGAGCGGCGCGGCGGAAGCGAAGACGGCGAGCAGCGCGGCGACGGCGAGGGCGCGACGCGCCACGCGCGGCAAGAGGTCTCGCGTCATGCGGCTCCGTGTCAACATGATCTTCAGACAACCTCCTGATCGCGTGCTTCCACTTCGAGCGCCTTGAGGGCGCGGCGGCGGCGGGAGCCGGCGCCGAGCGCGAGCAGGCCGGAGCCGAAGAGCAGGAGCGTGGCCGGCTCGGGGATGCCCGGCGGCGGGGGCGGCGGGGTCGGGTTCGGGGTCGGACTAGTCGTCCCGCAGTCTACGCAAACCTCCTCGCCGCCGGTGCAGATGCCGGTCAGGCAGATGAGCGGGATGCCGACGAGGGAAAGCCAGGGGAAGCCGCCCCCCTTGAGGATCACATCCTCGAGGGGCGCCTCCCCGCAGTCGCAGACCGTGCCGGAGATGTCGCCGAGGTCGATGGTCTGAACCGTGCCCTGCGGCTGCTGGGCCGGGTCCTGGCTGATGAGCGACGTGGGGTTGTTGCCGGTGGTGGAGCCGTCGGACGCGCCCGCAGCGTTACCGGTGCTGGCGCCCGCGTCCTGCTTCTGCTCGGTGGTGGCGACGAGGCCGGAAGCTGTCTTGCCGCCCTGCTGCTGGAGGGCGCGGAGGCGAAGGTCTGCCCAGGGGCCGCGGCGACCCGCGGCGGCCGCCTGCATCACGTCGGCGAAGTGTATGGTGCCGGCCCGTGCCGGCGCCGCCGCTGCGAGCAGGCCGCTGAGCATCAGCGCGAGGATGCGTGGGGCTTGATGCTTCATCTTGAGAGGTCGCCTCCTGAAATCCCCGGCTCGGCCGGAAACTTCAATGGAAAGTTCTATAAAGACAGATGCGCCGGCCCCGGTCCGTCTTCCGCTTAATGTTCGGGCCCGCGCGGTCAATTGTTTACGGCTTGACCACTCGTCCGACTTGCTCAAAGGGAAAAGACGCGGAATAGCTTGTTAATTCCAATTTCGATTGTCAAATTAAACTCGCGGGGCGCTCAACTGTCAAGGAAAAAAGAGGCCCGCCCGCGGGGGCGAACCTCTTCCGTGTCAAAACTTGGCCGAAAGCGGCGGGTGAGCTAGCGCCGCCGCCGTCCACCCTCGCCACGGCCACCACCACCACCGCCACGACCGTTCTCGCCGCGGTCGTTGCCGCCGCCGCTATCGTCGCCGCCGGGGCTGTCGCCGCCGCCCTGATCTTCGACCTCGACATCGCCGCCGCCCTCGAAGTCGCCGTCGCCGCCGCCGGCGCCCGCCGCCTTCTGTTTCTCCTGCCGGAGCACGGCCCTGCGGGAGAGCTTGATCTTGTTGCCCTCCTTGCCGATGCACTTGACCATGATCTGCTGCCCCTCTTTGAGTTCGTCGCGCACGTCGCGGACGCGGTGCTCGGCGATCTCGGAGATGTGCAGCAGGCCGTCGGTGCCGGGGAAGATTTCGACGAAGGCGCCGAAATCGACGATGCGCGAGACGGTGCCGAGGTACTCCTCGCCGATCTCGGCCTCGGCCGTGAGTCCGCGAATCTTGGCCACGGCCGCCTGTGCGGCGTCGCCGTCGGCGGTGGCGATGAAGATCGTGCCGTCGTCCTCAACGTCGATCTTGGCGCCGGTCTCCTCGACGATGGCGCGGATGATCTTGCCGCCCGGTCCGATCACGTCGCGGATGCGGTCGGGGTTGATCTTGATAGTGATGATACGCGGCGCGTGCGGGCTCAAGTCCTCGCGCGACTCGCTGAGGGCCTCGTTCATGCGCTCAAGGATGTGCAGTCTGCCTTTACGGGCCTGCTCCAGCGCCTCGGCCATGATCTGCGCGTTGACGCCGGCGATCTTGATGTCCATCTGGAGGGCCGTGATGCCGTCGGCCGTGCCGGCCACCTTGAAGTCCATGTCGCCGTAGTGGTCTTCGGCGCCCGCGATGTCGGAGAGGATGGCGTACTTGTTGCCCTCCATCACCAGACCCATCGCCACGCCCGCGACCGCCGCCTTGATGGGGACGCCCGCGTCCATCATCGAGAGACTGCCGCCGCAGACGCTCGCCATCGACGAGGAGCCGTTCGACTCCGTGATGTCGGAGACGATGCGCAGCGAGTACGGGAACTCCTCGACCGTGGGCAGGACGGGTTCGAGCGCGCGACGCGCAAGCGCCCCGTGGCCGATCTCGCGGCGGGAGGTTGAGCCGAAGCGTCCGACCTCGCCGACCGAGAAGTGCGGGAAGTTATAGTGGAGCAGGAAGCGGCGTTTGATTTCGCCGGATTCGAGGTCATCCATGAACTGCTCGTCCTGCTTGGTGCCGAGCGTCGAGGTGACGATGGCCTGCGTCTCGCCGCGCGTAAACAGCGCCGAGCCGTGGACGCGCGGGAGCCAGCCGACCTCGCAGTCGATGCCGCGAATCTCGGAGAAGCGTCGGCCGTCGGGACGACGGCGCTTGTTGAGAATGTCGTCGCGGAAAATCTTCTCCTTCAGGTGGTCGAAGACCTTCTTGGCCATCTGCCGCTGCTCGGGCTGATCCTCAGGATAGGATTCGACGACCTCCTTCTTGAGCGAGTCGATGCCGGCGTAAGAGGCGATCTTACCCTGCTCGGAGGTGTCCAGAGCCTGACGCATCTTTTCGGCGTAGTTGCGCTCAACCTCGCCGAGCATCTCCTCGTTCAAGGCGGGCGGCTCGACCGTGCGCTTCTCGACGCCGAGCGCCTTGTAGAGTTCCTTCTGCCAGCGACAGAGACGGTTGATCTCCTTGTGCGCGAGCATCAGGGCCTCGACCATGATCTCCTCGGAGACGCCCTTGGCCCCGGCCTCGACCATCGTGATGGCTTCCTCGGTGCCGGCGACGATGAGATTGAGGCGCGACTCGCGCACCTCGTCGTAGGTCGGATTGATGATGTAGCGGCCATCGATGAGTCCGACGCGGACGCCGGCAATCGGGTTCGGGAACGGGATGTCGGAGAGGTAGAGGGCGCACGACGCGCCGGTGATGGCGATCACGTCCGGGTCGTTCTCGTCGTCGGCCGAAATCACCGAGGCGATGACCTGCGTCTCGTTCTTGTAGCCTTCGGTGAAGAGCGGGCGGCAGGGGCGGTCGATCATGCGGGCGGTCAGGACTTCCTTCTCGCCGGGGCGGCCCTCGCGCCGGAAGTAGTTGCCGGGGATGCGCCCCGCCGCGTAGTTGTGCTCGCGGTACTCGACCGTGAGCGGGAAGAAATCGATGCCTTCGCGCGGCTTGTCGGCCCCGACGGCGGCGACCAAGAGTATCGTCTCGCCGTACTGGATGACGACCGAGCCGTGCGCCTGTTTGGCGACGCGGCCCGTCTCGACGGTGAGTTCGCGCTCGCCGAGCTTGATGGATTCTTTCAAATACTTTCTGGCTGTCATGTGTTTTCGTCTCCTTACGGGCGCGACGCCCGCGCCGCGCTGGCGGCCTCGGGCCGGGGCGTCTCGTCCGCCCCGCAAGCGCCCTGTTAAATTTTTATTCGTGGCCGGCGGCCCCGGCGCGGCGCGCTACGTGTGGCGCGTCGCGTGAACGTTTCGGTCGCGTGACCGTGCGGCGGAAAAAGAAGACGGCACCGGGCTTCTGGTGTCGTGAAGCCCGGTGCCGCTTGTCTCTAGACGATCCGCCGGCGTGGCCGCTCTCCTGGGGCGTCGGCCCGGCCGGGAGGTCTCGCGCCGTCACGTTCGGCACCGCCCGCGGGCTTTTCTGTTGGACGCCTCGGAGTGATGTTTTTTACAGGGGGGCGCCTGGTTGCCGTGCGCCCCCCGCGCGTTCAAGCTAACCCGAACGGCGCGACTGAGCTTTCAGGAGTGGGCCGCTAGAGAGGTCTAGCGGCGCAGGCCCAGTCGGCCGATGAGTTCGTGGTACTGCTCGATGTCGATCCGCTTGAGATAGTCGAGCATACTTCTGCGCTGCGAGACCATCTTGAGCAGGCCGCGCCGCGAGTGGTTGTCCTTCTTGTGGGTCTTGAAATGCTCGGTAAGGTCGTTGATGCGCCGCGTGAGCAACGCCACCTGAACCTGCGGCGACCCGGTGTCGCCTTCCTTCGCGCGATATTCCTGGACGATTGATTCTTTGACTTCCCTCGATAACGACATACTGTTCGAGATGATCCTCCCAGACCGCAGTCAAGCCCGTCTGTATCCACAGGCAACCGCAAGAGTTAGTAAAACTTACCCGGAGCAATCTAGCATGCGGCCCCGAGGAGTGTCCAGCCGGGGCCGCACGCCCGATGTCCGCCCCTAATTCCTGCTCCGGCCCGCCCCAAGCTCTCAATTGACGCTCGACAGCGCCTCCTGCACCCCTTCGGCCAGCCCCGCCGGCCCCACCACCACCCCGCGGAGCAGGCCCGCGGCCGACTCGGCGCAGACCGGGGGCGAGAAGAAGTAGCCCTGTCCCAGCTCGCAGCCGAGGGCTGTCAGTTGCCGCGCCTGCTCCTGCGTCTCCACCCCCTCGGCGACGGCCATCTTGTTGAGCTTGGAGGCGAGCATCATGATGATCTCGACGATCCCTGTGCTCTCCCCGTCCTCGTCCATGCGGCCGACGAAGGAGCGGTCGATCTTCAGGGCGTCGATGGGGAGGCGGTGGAGGTAGGAGAGGCTGGAGTAGCCGGTGCCGAAGTCGTCTACGCTCAACTGGACGCCGAGTCGCCGCAACTGCATGAGCATCTCGATGGCGCTCACGGCGTTCTCCATCAGGACGGTCTCGGTGATCTCCAGCTTCAGACAGTAAGGCGCGAGGCCCGAGTCCTCCAGGGCTTGCCTGACGCAGTGGACCAGATCGGGTTGCGAGAGCTGCCGGGCCGAGAGGTTCACGCTGACGCTCAACGAGCGCGCCGAGGGGAATTCATCCTGCCAGACGCGCATCTGCCGGCACGCCTCGCGCAGGACGTGCAGCCCGAGCGGGACGATGAGGCCGGTCTCCTCGGCCAGCGGGATGAATTCGGCCGGCGGGATCAGCCCGCGCTCCGGGTGCTGCCAGCGCGAGAGCGCCTCGAACCCGACGATGCGCCCCGTGGCCAGCATGACAATCGGCTGGTAGAAGACGCGCAGCTCCCCGCGGTCGAGCGCGCGCCGCAGGTCGTTCTCCAGCCTGAGGAGTTCGACGGCGCTGGAATGCATCAGCGTGTCGAAGATTTCGTGCCGGGCCTTGCCGGCCGACTTGGCGCGGTACATGGCGGTGTCCGCGTCGCGCAGCATGTCGTCGGAGCTGAGATAGTCAGCGGTCGAGTAGGCGATGCCGATTGAGGCGGTGGTGTAAATCTCGTGCCCGCCGAGGTCGAACGGGCGCGCGAGCGCCGCCTTGATGCGCTCGGCCACGCGGATGGGGACGCCCGCGTCGCGGATGCCGTCGAGCAGGATGGCGAACTCGTCGCCGCCGAGGCGAGCGACCGAGTCGTCGTCGCGCACGCACGCCTCCAGGCGGCGGGAGAGTTGCACCAGCAGCGCGTCGCCGAGCGTGTGGCCCAAGCTATCGTTGACGACCTTGAAGCGGTCGAGGTCGAGGAAGAGCACGGCGTGCTGGTAATCGGCGGAGCGGCGCGCGCGCGCGATGGCGCGGGTCAGGCGGTCGGTGAGGAGCGCGCGGTTGGGCAGCCCCGTGAGCGCGTCGTGGTAGGCCGCGAAGCGGACCAGCTCCTCGTTGCGCTTGCGGTCGGTGATGTCCTGAATCTGGAAGATGAGGTGGAGGGGGGCGCCGCACTGGTCGCGGACGACCGAGGCGCTCTGGAGCACCCAGACCTCGCGCCCGTCCCGATGCAGGTAACGCTTCTCGGCCGGGCGGATCGCGTCGCACTCTTCGAGCAGCCGGCGCGTGCTCGCCAAATCTTCGGCCAGGTCTTCGGGGTGCGTGACCGCCTGGAAGTCGGTCGCCAACAGCTCCTGCTCCGTGAAGCCCAACATCCGGCAGAGGCTGTGGTTGACCTGGAGCCAGCGGCCTTCCGGCGAGACCAGCGCCGTCCCGGCCGCGTGGTTGAAGGCGCTGCGGAACCGCTGCTCACTCTCCTGGAGGGCGAGGCTGATGCGCTCCTGCTCGGCGATGTAGCGCGACAGCTCGCCGACGTGGCGCTCGGCCTGCGCGGCCTGCGCGGCCGTCGCCTCCAAGCTCTTCAGGTAGGTCCGGTAGGTGAAGTAGACGATGGCGACGATGGGGGTCGCGGCGATGACCGAGTGGAAGCCGTACTCGCTCACGAGACGGGCCGTGAGGTGGGCGGCCCAGGCGCCGGCGAAGTAGGTGACCGAAGTCCAGAGGTAGGACTCCTTCCACGTGCGCCAGAGGCTCTCGCCGACCCTGAGCGCCGCGTCGATGGCGACGAGCCACGAATTGGCGGCGTACTGCACGCAAGCCATCAGGCAGACGGCGGCCATCGGCGCCGAGTACTGGCCGCCCGCGGCGCCGACGGCCTCGTCCCCGAAGCAGAGGCGGAGCAGGCCGACGGTGAGGAAGGTCGAGCAGGCCATCACGCCCGCGTTAAAGAGTATGGTGAGCGGTTTGCGGCTGATGCGCAGGGTGGAGAAGGCGCCGTCGGCCGTCGCCAGCAGCACGGCCTGCTCGCCGCCGCAGAGCAGCATCGTGAGGAAGATGCCCGTGTCGGAGACGGTGATCCGGCCGCCCGTGCGCGGAATTCTGACGGCGACGCGCGAGCTGAGGAGGAGCGTGGCCGCGGCGAGGAGCAGGAAGCGGTAGTCGAACTGCGCGAGCGGCGTGCCGAGCGCCGCGGCGGACGAGACCGAGGCGCCCGCCGACACCACCAACAGCCTGAACAGCTCTCTGAGGCGTGCTCTACACATGACTTTCGGACTGCGGCGCGGGGGTTAGCCGCGCGGGATGGTCAGTGGGTTCCGGTGAGGAGTCCGGGGCCGTGAGAGTTAATACGCGAAGAAGTCAGTTCCGTCGTCCACCAGCGCCTGCATCCAGGACGTGTGGTCGCCGCCCAGCAGCGTGTCGCCGGCGATCACGCCGTCGCCCGCAATCACTCCGTCTCCGGCGATGACCCCGTCGCCGGCGATCACGCCGTCGCCGAAGACTTCGCCGTCGTCGAGCAGCTTGCCCTGGCCGAGCAGCACGCCGTAGGCGCAGAAGACGTAGCCGTCGCCCGCGATGACGCCGCTGCTGGTCATGATTGCTTCGCCGATCTGAATGCCGTCGGACATCATGGACAGGTTGCGTGTGATGACGGCGTCGCCGGCGATCACACCGTCGCCGAGCAGCGCCCCGCTGCCGTAGAACTTCTGGTACTTCGTGATGAGGCCGAGGCCGGTCACGTAGGTGTAGTTGAGCACGATCCCCTGCGACCAACTGAAGCTCTGGCCGGCGATTGAAGTGGCCGGGGAGGGCGGCGCGGTGGCCACGAGGAGCGGCGCGCCGAGCGGCGTGCTCGACGAGAGGTCGGTGCGGACGAGCCGGGCGAGGCGCACCGCGCCTTCGACGTTCAGAAGCCCCGCGCCCTGCTCGAACGCGTTGTAGCCGGCGAGCGGCTGCGACGTGTACATCAGCAGAGCCTTGACGAGGTTCGGCGTCAATTTCGGGTTGGCCTGGAGCATCAGCGCGGCGGCTGCGGCGGCGACGGGCGTCGCCATCGAAGTGCCGCTCATCGTCATCATCCTTCGGCCGGCGGCCGGGCTGACGCCCGCGTCCAGTTCCGGGTGGCTCGTGACGAGGAGGTTCCCTTCCGCCGCGGCGCTCGTGAGCTTATTGCCGGGCGCGACGAGGTCGGGCTTGACGAGGTTGTCGTAGTGGCGCGTGCCGCCCTTCTCGATCCAGTAGCTGCGGGTAGGCCCGCGCGAGCTGTAGGTGGCGACCGCGTCGTCCGAGCGCGCGTCGGTGCCGAAGGTGTTCGCGGCGCCGACCGTGACGGCCGACGGCTCGTTGCCCGGCGTGTGAATCCGCCCGTAGGTCTTTTGCCCCGCGCCGTCCTTGCCCTCGTTACCCGCCGCGGCGAAGACGACGACGCCTTTGTCTACGAGTTTGCGCACGGCCCTACACACGGGGTCGTACTTGTACGAGTCAACGGCGGGCGCTCCCAGACTCATGTTGACGACACGGATGTTGTAGGCCGTGCGGTTCGCCAACAGCCAGTCGAGCGCGCCCAAAAGCCCCGAGACCCTACCCGTGCCGCGCGAGTCGAGCACGCGCAGGTTGACTAGTCTGGCGTTGGGCGCGACGCCCGTATACGCGCCGTTCGAGATGCGCCCGTTGCCGGCGACGAGCGCGGCGACGTGCGTGCCGTGGCCGTAGGGGTCGTCCGTGCGGCCCTCGCCGGTGAAGTCGCGGCCGAAGACGACGCGGGTGGCGTTGCCGCGGTCGAGGAAAGATTTGTGTGCGGCGTCGATGCCCGAGTCGATGACGGCGATCCCGACGCCCGTCCCGTCCAGCGGTACGGCCGCGCCGGCGGTGCGCGCGGCGTCGGCGCCGGTCGTCGCCGAGACGTGCCCGAGGACTGAGACGCCTCTGTCGGGCGAGACGTAGGCCACGTCGAGGCTGGCGGCCAGTTGCAGGACGGAGGCGACGGGGATGTTCACGGCGCGCGCGTTGAGGTTCCTGTAGTCAGCCTTCACCAGCCCGCCCAGGACACCCAGCAGGAGGTCGAGCGTCAGGCCCGCGGGGCCGTTCGTTTGAACGATCACATCGACGCGCTCGCCGACGCGCCCGCCGAGCACCAGACTCAGCAGGTCGGGCGACACCTTGATGATCTGCGTCACGCTCTGGACGGTCTGCGTCAGCCCCCCAAGGAGCGACTGCGCCCCGGCCCTGTCGCCGGACACGATGCCAGACCACGGGGCGACGAGAAGGAACAGCGAGACGAACCACGCCGCCAATGACCTGCGCTTGCTGTCTCTCACTGAACCTCCTCGCGAAAACATTAGCCGGGCGACACACGCCGCGGACACAGGGGACGCAGTTGCCCACAATGGCAATCGACGTACCGCCGCCGCCGGCCCCATCAGCGCGATTTTCGGCCCGGAAATGACGCTCGACGGTGGGCGCGTCGAGCGGGGCGTTCATTTCGCGCTTCGTCCGCGGTCAGTATGAGCTGACCGTCCGTGTCAGGATGAACGAGTGTGAGCGCCCCCTGAAGAGCCGCGCGCGCCGCGGGTTTGGCAACCTGCGAAGACGGGGTCACAGTCCGTCGCTCTCTGCCAACACATTACTGGCCGTCACGGCGAAATCCCTGAAAAGCGGCACGCACGCGGTATCGGCACGCGGCTTGTCATCAAATCAGCGAGCGGGCGAGGGGCGGGGCCACGGGCCGAGCGCCGGGTGTGCCCAATCCCGTCATTCTTTGCTAACATGCCCGCGCTGTTCGACGAACCCCGAGGCGGGAGAGGATTCCGATGGACGCCAAAGATGACAAAGACCCGGAGCGGGCGCGCATCGTCGTGGTCGGCGGAGGCTACGGCGGGCTGTTCACGGCCATGCAACTGGAGCGCGCAGGCGCAGTGACGCTCGTCACCACCGAGCCGAACTTCCTGCACACGCCGCTGCTCTACGAGTACATGTCGGGCGAGGTCGAGGCGTGGCACATCGCGCCCGCCTACGAAGAGCTTCTGGGCGAGCGCATCCGCTTCGTGCAGGGCGCGGTGACGAATGTTGACTTCGAGGCCCGCGAGGTCGAGGTGGCGGGCCGCGTCCGCACGCTCTCTTACGACTACCTCGTGCTCGCCGTCGGCGGCGTAACTAACTTCTGGGGCGTCGAGGGCGCTGACAAACACGCGATGCCCTTCCGCAAGATTCGCCACGCCGACGACCTGCGCGCGCGCATGATCGAGGCGCTCGACTCCATCCAGCCCGACGCCCCGCCGCAGGACGCACGCCGCGCCGCCACCTTCGTCGTCGTCGGCGCGGGCGCTTCCGGCGTCGAACTCTCGACGAAGATGTCCGACCTGCTCTACGACGCCTTCAGCCGAAGAGGGTTGAAGGGCGAGCCGCACGTCGTTGTCGTCGAGATGGGACGCGAGGCGGTGCCGGGGATGGACGCGGAGATTCGCCGCGTCGTCGAGCGGGCGCTCTACGAGCGGCGCATCGAAATCCACACGGAGACGCGCGTCGTGAAGGTGACGCCCGACGGGGCCGTCATCGAGCACGCCGGCGAGCGGCAGGAGATCAAGGCGTCGGGCGTGGTGTGGACGGCGGGCGTGCGGACGAACCCGCTCGTCGAAAAGTTGGACGTTGAGCGCGACCGGCGCGGCCTCATCGTGGTCGAGCCGTCGATGCAGGTGAAGGGCCGCCCCGGCGTCTTCGCCCTCGGCGACATCGCGGCTTACACGGACGTGCCGCCGAGCCTCTTCGGCACGGCGCAGCTCGCCTTTCAGGAGTCTGACCTCGTCGCCGCCAATGTGCAGGCGCTCATCGACGGCGGCGTCCCCTCGCGCGGCCACTTCAAGGAGCTGGGCGAGGCCGTCAGCCTCGGCACCGCCGACGCGGCCGTCCTCGCCTCCGGTCAGGTCGTCACCGGCCAACTCGCCCGACAGGCCCGCTTCGCCCTCTACACGACGCGCCTGCCCACATGGCAGCACCGCCTCAAAGTCGGCGCCGCATGGTTCTTCGGCGGCAAGACGCCGCGCCCGCTCGGGCTGTGAAGCCGGCCAAAGTGTGTCTAAGCCGCATGGTGCGGTATCACACGCCGCAAGGTGGTGTTATGCCGCACCATGCGGCCTAATCAATAGTTAGATGCTTCTTTAATCGCCAGCCTTGAGGATGAGATGAACAAGTTAATTGTTGTTTCACTGATTGCGACGGTGATAGTCGCAAATTTTGTTGGAAGAAAACTGAGTGGTGCTGCGTCTAATTAGCGGTAAATTGTTTGGAGAAGACTATGAATGAACAAACAGAAGACCGGCGCGATTTTTTGAAACGTGCTTCAATGGCGGTAATCGCACTTCCTTTTTTAATCAGTTGCAAAACCGATACGCTGGCTCAAAAAACTGAAAATGAATTGAGCCTGATAAAGAAAAACGCGATGCCATCCGGCACGGAAGCGAGGGGAGCGATAGATGTTCCCGACAATGTTTCTTGGAAAACCTCTTTGTCGAAAAAGTCTGACAAAGACGAACCGATGATTATCTCGGGGACGATCTTTCAGCCCGACGGCAGAACGCCCGCGCCGAACATCTTAATTTATTTTTATCACACTGACAGCGACGGCTATTACGGCAGACGCGGCGAAGTTCGAGACGGACATTTTCGCGGCTGGATGCTAACGGGTGCGAACGGCAAATATGAATTTAGCTCGATCAAGCCCGCGCCTTATCCGAATCGAACAGAGGCGGCGCACGTTCATATGACGCTGACCGGAAGAAAATTCAAAGAAGATTCCATTAACGCGATTTTGTTTGAAGGAGATAAATTTATCACGACGGAAGAACGAAATTCGGTGGGAAAATGGGGCGAACCTAATCCCATTCTGAAACTCGAAAAGGGTGCGGACGGCATTTTGCGCGGCACGCGAGATTTCAAGTTGTGGAAAGTTTAATCGGATTGAATGAAAACAAAGAAGACGCTTCACATTTCTGCGGCGTTGTGCGAAGCAAACCGCGTGGTGAAAATAACGGCGCATCTAACAAGTCGCGGTAGGGGACGGCGGGATAGCGGGCTGCTCATGTTGCGTCCTTCGGCGTATGTTGTGTGGTCTCGCCCGCCGCCTCTCAGCTCCAGCGTTAGACCGCTAAAGGAATCTTTCCATCGGAGATGCCAGAATGTTGAAGCGAGTTATCTACGTGCTAGTCCTGAGTTGCCTTGTGATTTTCAACACCCTGAGTGTTGGGTCGGGACAGTCAACAACGACTGACGGGCACCGCATTGTCCCCATTAGGCAGATGTCTCAGGACGTTGAAATTCTTTATGGCGACCCTGAAAAGGTGGGCGAGCCTTTCGTGATGCGCATCCGGGAGCTGCCCGGCGGCGTCATCCCTCCCCACAAGCATCCGGTCGATGAGCATATTACCGTGGTGCAGGGGACATTATATTTCGGCGTGGGGGATAAATTCGACCGCGCGGCTCTGAAGGAATTGAAGGCCGGTAGTTACGCCTTCATTCCTAAAGGGAGCACGATGTTCGGCTACACGCCCGAGGCGGCGATTGTTCAGGTTCACGGCGTCGGCCCGTTCCACATTCATTGGCGCGCCGGGACTAACTGGCGTGACAGCCTGAAGACGTTGGACAGCCCGGACGCCGGGACGGTATTCAAGTTCAGGAGGGGCGAACGGGTGACTACCAAACGCGGGAGAGGGCGCATACGTCAGGGTTATGATTCGGGGGAAATAATTGGGTACGAGATCGACGGCGAAGACGGGAGGTTGTTCATGGCAGAAGAAGGGGAGATTAAGCGTCTCGGAGACAAGAAATGAATTGCGCCGGATGCGGCCCGCGCGGTCTGACAACTCATTCAACCCGACTCTCAATTAGCTTGTCTCTTAAACTCAGTGTTGATTGCTCGCCGGTTGATTCGGAGGTTAGACCTCTACGCTGTCGCAGAAATGTATGAGTGAAAAGTTAGCGCTCTCAAACATTCTGGGCACAGTTGTTCGTCTCCCGACTTTTAGGATTTCGCGCGAAGACTTTCTTCGATTCGATAACAAGCACCTTGCTTTCGGCGTAGCCTGTACCTGGATAGTTGGTATCGGAAGAAGTGAGATTTACCCGAATGGAGGGGGCACTTTTTTTTGCCCGCTGCCCCTTCATCAGCCGCCGCCTACTTCTTGATGAATTCGACCCGCCGGTTGAGGGCGCGGCCCACGGGCGTGTCGTTGCCCGACACGGGCTTTGACGCCCCGTAGCCGACCGTGCTCAGACGCGCCGCATCAATCCCACCCGTCTGCAAGTAGCTTTTCACCGCGGCGGCGCGACGCTGCGACAACTCCTGATTGTATTGCGCGGTCGCCGTCGAGTCGGTGTGTCCCTCAATCGTCAAGGCCCAGTCGGTTCTCTTCTTCAGCACGCCCACGATTCTATCGAGCGGCGGCTTCGACTCGCCTCGGATCACGTCCGAGCCGGGGTCGAAAGTGATGCTGTAGATACGCACCCGCCCGAACTCTTCCAAGTCCTGCTCGAACTGGTCGTCGGCTTCGGGCAGGGCCGACTCGGTCTTCGGCAGCGGCGTCATCTTCACGCGGAGCACCGTGGTCTCGCCGCGCCGGCCCTCGACCGTGGTTCGCCAATCGACATACCCCTCGTGCGCCACGCGCACCTCGCGCGCTTCGCCCGGCCTCAAGCCGTGCGTCAGGATCCCGCTTTCCTGCTGGGAGACGCCCATCGGAATGTCGTCAACGAATACCTTGCTGCCGTGGGGCGCGTTCAAAACCTTGAGCGTGAAGCCGGAACTGGGCCACAGGAGATAGGCCACGAATCCGCCCGCCAGCAGCAGCGAGAACGCCAGCAACCCCCAGCCCGCGACCCGCGCCCAGACGGGGGCGCTGCGCTGCTGCGCTTCGGCCGGTTGCGCCGGCTGCGGAGGAGGCTGTTGATAGTCGGCGGTCGGATACTGCGCCGTGTATGGCGGCGCGTGTTGTTGCCCCGCGGTCTGCGAGGACACTCTGGCGTAGGCGGCCTCGTCGTCCTCATCCGCGCCCAGAGGGCCGTGAATGTTCACCATCGTCAGATCATACTTGTTGCCTGAGCCGGTCGAAGGCGGCGGTGGCGGCTGGCGTCTACCGCCTTCACCCTGAGTAGGGATGTTGACTGACGTGCGATCAAAATCGCCCCCTGATTGGTAAGGGGTGCGCGCTGGAGGCCGGGGGTTTTGTTGAGGCGGATAGATGTTCGGCGTCGTGAGGTCGTAATTAGGCTTCCGGTCGTCGTCGTCTCTGTCACTCATAATCGATTTCCATTCCGGTCACGCCGCGCGGTCGTGGTGACCTCTCAGCTCTTCGGTCGCCGCCTCGCACGAGTCGAGCGCCGGCGGCTCAGACTCACCCTCCGGGGGGTCGCCCTCACCGGCGTAGAAGAGGCCCGCGCGGATGGTCTCGAAGTAGTCGCCGATGCGTTCGAGAATCTCCGAGACGGAGTGCGAGTGGTAGATGACCTGACGGAAGCGCGCGCCGCCGGGCAGGCCGCGCGTGAACTGCCCCGCCAACTGCTTCATGCGGCCGACCGCCGCCATCTCGGGCATGTCAGCGCGCAACAGCTCGAAGTATTCGAGGAGCACGGCGCGCTTGTCTTCGAGCGTCGGCTCGAAGGGTTCGCGCCCGGCGGCGGCGTCTTCGATCTGCCGGAAAATCCACGGGTTCGCCATCGCGCCGCGGCCGATGAGCAGGCCGTCGCAATTGGTCTCGCGCCAGCGGGCGAAGGCGTCTTCCACGGTGAGGATGTCGCCGCTGCCAGAGACGGGGACGCTCACCACCTCCTTGATCTGCCGCACCAAATCCCAGTTGGCCCGCCCCTTGTAGCCCTGCTCCTTCGTGCGCCCGTGCAGCGCGATGTGCTCGACGCCGCACGCCTCGGCGAGGCGCGCCGTCTCCAGCGCGTTGATGTTGTAATCGTAGTAGCCGGCGCGAATCTTGATGGTGAGCGGGATCGAGATGGCCTTCTTGATGTCTTTGAGAATCGTTTCGAGACGCGGCAGGTCGCGCAGCAGACCGGAGCCGCCGCCGTGCTTGACGACCTTCGGCGCGGGGCAGCCGCAGTTGATGTCGAGGATGTCGGCGCCGACCTCTTCGGCCAGCTCGGCGGCCATTCTCATCCGCTCGGGCCGCCCGCCGAAGATTTGCACGGCGAAGGGGCGCTCGTAGTCGAAGAAACGCATCTGCCGCTTCGACTTCGGGTTGTTGCGCGTCAGGCCCTCGACCGAGATGAACTCCGAGACCGTCAGGCCGATGCCGCCGCGCCGCTTGAGCAGCGCGCGAAACGGCACGTCGGTGACGCCCGCCATCGGTGAGAGCACCAGCGGCGGGTTGATCTCGACATCGCGAATCTTGAAGGGCTTCATAAAGCAACCGGGTAAGGGGTAAAGGGGAAAGGGTAAGGGTGGTTCTTCGCCTTTCCCCCTTCCCCTTTACCCCTTACCCGAATTTATTTCCAGAGTTCGACGCCCGTGGCGAGGAAGCTGACCTCGTTGGCGGTGCCGTCGGGGTTGGTCTTGATCTTGGCGCCGTCGTCTTTGACGAGGTGTTCGACCTCTTCCTTCGTCAGCACCTTGACGCTGAATTCGCCCTCGGCGCGGAACCGCATCTTGTCGGCGTCCTTCGGCACGCTGAACTTGTGGTCGAAGGTGACGCGGACGCTCTCGGCGGCGCCCGCCTCCGGCGCGATCTGCATCCAGCAGCCTTCGGACTTGCAGACGCGCTCGACGACGCCTTCGACGACCACGCGCTTGCCCGCGTACTTCTGCGGCTCCTTCAAAACGTGGGCGAAGGGGACGGTCGGCGAGTCGCCGATCTTCTCGCCGCGTCTGATGTGCTCGCGGTCGTCGGCGGCCTTCTCGGCGGCGGCGGTCGTCTGCTTGTCTTGTTTGCCGCCCTTATCGTCTGTGGAGTGCTGAGTGTGCTGGGCCGTGACGGCGGTAGCCGAGGCGAGGCCCGCGGCGAGAAAAAGTGTGGCGAGTGCAGTTTTCATGGCAGAATTGAAGTGCCTTTCGTTGAATTCGGAAACATCAATAGATTGTAGAACATCATCCGAGGCTTTCGCGCATCGGAAGTATAGCAATGCGAGGCCGACTCATCCAAAGCATCGGGATAGCGTGGACGCTCCTCTTCGGGGCGGCCGTCGTCTGGCTCTACACGGCGCAACCCCAGAGCGTGGCCGACGTGGCCACGAAAGCGAGCGTCACGGCCGGCACCTACGAGGTTGACCGCGCGCGCGCTCAGGCGGCGCAGGCGCTGTTTGCGCGGGAGCAATACCGGGCGGCGCGCGACGAGTGGGTGCGAGCCGACCCGGAGCGGAGCGACGCGCGCACGCAGTTCTACGTGGCTTACGCCTTCTACCGCGAGGGCTGGGGCCGCGTGGGGAGCGACGACGCGCTCTTCCGGCAGGGTCTCGAAGCCGTCAACCTCGCCATCAGCCTCTCGCCCGGCCAGACGCTCCGCGTGGACGACCCCGAGCTGAAAATACAGACGGCGGCCGAACTCAAGGCCGAGATCGAATCGGGGCTGGAGCTGACGGCCGCCGACTTCAACCCGCTCAAAGTTTTTCGCGAGCGCAAGTGATTGCCGGGAGAAGTCGTCGATGACGGACAACCGCTCAAGGAATCGCGCGCTCGTCGAGTTTCTGCTGCTCCCAACCATCTTCCTGACGGTGGCGCTGCTGGGGGGCTTGCGCGTGAGCGCCGGGACGGGCGCTTTCGTCTTCGTCGTCCCGCCGCTCGTCACGCTCATCTGCGCGCTGCTGCTGCTGGCGCTCGCCGCGCGCGGTCGTCTCGTCAGGCTGGAGCGCTGGCTGAGCGGCGATAACCGCCCGCTCACGAATGTGGCGCACGCGCTCACGCTCGCCGCGCTCTTCTTCGCCTCCGCACAGGCGTTCAACTCAGTGCTCCCCGAGGCGGGGCTGCTACGTTGGATGTTCTCGTTCTTCTTTTTGTGGACGCTCTGGAACAACCAGTTCGCGCTGTTCGACGCGCGGCGCTTGCTTCGCAGCCTCGCCGTCCTCTTCGGCACCGCCTTCCTCCTCAAACACCTTCTGCTCGCCGGACTCTTCGCGCCCGGCGGGAGTCTCGCCCGGCGTCTCGTCGGCGGGCTGCTCGAAGGCGTCACGCTCGGCGCCATCGACGCGCCGGCCTACGCGCCCGCCACCGGCTACATCTCCTTCTTCACACTCCTGCTCTACGTCGCCGGCCTCGCGCTGCTGCCGAGCGCGCCCACAGTGGACGACGCGCCCGAGGGCGCGGACGCTCTCCTCGCGCAGGCCGCCGACGACCGCGCGCTCCCCGCCGGCGGCGAGGCCGTGTTTGAGACCCCCGCGATTGAAGAACGTCGCGCGCGCGTCATCGACATGGACGAGTGAGCGCCGACGAGTGGGATTTGTCGCGCGCGTCGGCCGCCATGACGTGCGCTCGGCGCATGCGTCGCGCGTCGGAGGTGGCAGGTTAAAGCGAGCGCGCTCTACTCGGTTCTTGTCTCCAACATTTAGCGGCTCGTATGCTGCTATAATTTCGGTGACCGCGCTGGAGCGGCGGAAAACGATGATGGAACAACAGGCAAACGGCATCGAAGACCCCGGCGCAAGTCTGGCGCGGGCGGCCTCGCGCGGCGAACTCGCGCAGGTGCGCCTCCTCCTCGACGCGGGCGCCGACCCGCGGGCGAAAGACCGGCACGGCAGCACGGCGCTGTTCTACGCGGCGGGGGCCGGTCACTACGAGATCGCCCGCCTCCTGCTCGAAGGCGGAGCCGACCCCGAGGCGTCCAACGTCGTCGGCATGACGCCGCACGCGGTCGCCACGTCGAGGGGACACGCGCAGCTCGCGGCGCTCATCGAGAGCCACAAGACCGGCGGCCGGAGTGGTGGCGTCGAAGGGGCGCTCGACCGCGGGCGTCCCGCCCTGTTGCGCGCCGCACGCGAAGGCGACGCGGCCGGCGTCCGCAGGCTTTTGGAGGCCGGAGCCGATGCGGACACGCGCGACGAGAGCGCATGGACGCCGCTGATGCTGGCGGCGGTCGGCGGCCACACGGAGGCCGTCGGGATGCTCCTCGCCGGCGGCGCTCAGCCAAACGCCCGCAACGACAAGGGCTGGACGCCGCTCATGCTCGCCGTCTCGCTCGGCGACGCCGGTCTGGCCCGCGCCCTCCTCGACGCGGGCGCCGACCCCAACGTCAGAGACAACGAGGGGCTGACGCCGCTCATGCAGGCCGTCGGCGAAAACAACGTCGAGTGCGCGCGTCTCCTGCTGGAGCGCGGCGCCGACGCCGGCCTCACTAATCACTCTGGCGAGACGGCGCAGTCAATCGCCGCCCGGCACGCTTTCCCGGAAGTCCTCCAATTGTTCGGCGAGACGGAGACGCACAACGCCGACGCCGCGACGCCCGCGTTCGATCTGACCAGCCCTGAACAACTCTTTAGAACCGAGTGGGTCGGCGAGCCGGATACGGAGCCGAGCGCGCGTGATGCGGAGCCGGGCGGCGCCGCAGTCCCGGCGGAGGTCGAGGCCACTTCCGAGAGCCAGTCGCTCGTTCCCGCCCAGAGCGCGCCGGAGTCGGTCGAGAGACTGATCATGGCCCTCGAAGCCATGCGCCAGCAGAGACCGGCCGCGCCGCTCGCGGACATCGCGCACAAGCTGATGCTGACGCTTCAGGAGGCGGCCGCCCTCACCGGACTTTCGCAGAGGCGTCTGCGCGAGGCCATTCGCGCCGGACAACTGAAGGCGCAGATCATCGGCCGCGGCTGGCGCATCAAGCGCACCGACCTCGAAGACTACGTGCGCGACCTCTGACATTAAGAGTCTGTTTCAAAACCTCAACGCGGGTGATAACTGTAGGGGCAGGGCTTGTCCGCGGCCCTTGCTGTGAAGCAATTAACATGGATGGACAGGATAATCAGGATAAGAGATTTGAAATTTGAAATCTCAAATCTGAAATCAGCGCTTTCTTCATCCTACCCATCCTGCCCATCCATGTTAATTCTTCTGTAGGCACGGGCCGCGGACTTGGCCTGCCCCTACAGTTTTGCCACGCGCTTTGAGTGTTAAGTATGAGGCGCAACAGAAAAGGGAGGGCC
>DASVES010000376.1:0-3900 GCA_036380435.1 Pyrinomonadaceae bacterium
AGCAAACGCCGCAGACGCCCGCCACCGCCCAGGACCGGGACGAAGTTATCCGCATCAGCACCGAGATCGTCCAGACGGACGTGATGGTCTTCGACAGGTCGGGCAAGTTCATCGAGGGCCTGCGCCCCGAGGACTTCGACTTGCGCGTGGACGGACGACCGCAGCGCATCGAGTTCTTCGAGCGCATCCAGGCCGGGAGCGTGGACGAGGACGCGCAACTGCGCGCCGCCCGCGGCGGCGGCGTTGGCACAGTGCGCGCCGCATCGCCGAAGGACGCCGGTAAGTCTCTGCCGCTCGACCGCGGCCGCGTCATCTTCTTCTTCGTTGACGACATGCACCTGTCGGCCGGCAGCGCCGGGCGTTTGCACAAGATGCTCATGCGCTTCGTCGATGAGGAGATGGGGCAGAACGATCAGGCCGCCTTCGCCTCGACCACCGGGCAGATCGGCTTCCTCCAGCAGCTCACGGGCGACAAGGTGGTGCTGCGCGCCGCCGTCAACCGCATCCGCCACCGCCCCTACAACGTGAAGGACATGGAGACTCCGGCGATGACCGAGGCGCAGGCGCTCGCCATCGACCAGAACAACCCGAGCGTCATCGACTGGTTCGTCCGCCAGATCACGCGCGAGAACCCCATGATTTCCCCCGAGCTTGCCCGCAACATGGTGGAGTCGCGCTCCCGCGCGCTCCTCCAGCAAGCCTCGTACATCACGGGACAGACGCTCCGAACGCTCGAAAACCTCGTGCGCGGGACGGCTCAACTGAGCGCCCGCAAGATCGTCTTCTTCGTTTCGGACGGCTTCCACATCGACCGCCGCAACTCCGACACGCAGCACCACCTGCAACGCATCGCCGACGCCGCCTCGCGCGCCGGCGCCGTCATCTACTCGATGGACGCGCGCGGCCTCTCCAACGACTTCTCGGATGCCTCGGTGAAGGGACAGTTCGACCCCGAAGGTCAGCTCGTCAGCACCCAGTTCGATACCGGCGCTTCCCTACAGGAGCCGCTGCGCACGCTCGCCGCGGAGACGGGCGGGCGCGCCCTCCTCAACACCAACGCGCTCGGCTCCGCCGTCACCCGTTCACTCGAAGAGACCTCGCGCTACTACCTCCTCGCCTGGCGTCCCGAAGACACGCGGGCGCGCGACTCGAAGCAGCGTCGTCTGGAGGTAAGCGTCCGCGGCCGGCCCGAGTTGAATGTGATGATGCGCCGCGGCTACTTCCTGACACAGCCCGCCGCCCCGTCGAGCGAGAGAGCGGAGCGGAAGAAGCAGCGCGCCGAGCCGGAGCCGAAGACGCCGCCGGCCGACGCCGAGCTGTTCGAGGCGCTGCGCGCCACCTACCCGCGCGACTCCCTGCCGACCTCGCTCGCGCTCGCCTACGTCAACGCCGGCAAGGACACGATGGTGCTCACGGCGGCCCTCGAAATCGATGGCGACCAGCTCACCTACAAAGACGAGGGCGGGACGCGGGGCGCCATCGCCGATCTGGCCGGCGCGGTGTACGACGACCGCGGCAAGGTGGTGACGACGCTGCGGCAGGAGTTGGGGGTACTGCCCCCCTTAGCCGAAGTCGCCTCGCGCCAGCGCGTCGTCCAGAGCTACCAGTTCCGCCTCGCGCCGGGCCTCTATCAGGTGCGCTTCGCAGCGCGCGACCGCGGGAGCAAACGCCTCGGCAGCGCTATGCAGTGGGTCGAAATCCCCGATCCGAAGAAGAGGTCGTTCTCCCTGAGCAGCATCTTCGTCGGCGAGCGCGTGCCGTCCGAAGCGCCGCCGGCAGCCGCCGACGAGGGGCCGGACGCGGCGCTGATGCGCGGCGTCACGATGACCGCCGACCGGCGGCTGGCGCGCACCTCCTGGCTGCGCTTCGTGACCTTCATCTACAACGCCGCCAACAGCCCCGTGCCCGCCGATGTCGTGCTTCAGGTGCAGGTCTTCCGCGACGACCAACCCGTGCTCACCACCCCGCTCCGCAAGATCGAAACCCGCGACGTGCCCGACATCGCGCGCATCCCCTACGCCGCCGAAATCCCGCTCAGCACCTTCCCCGTCGGCCACTACGTCCTTCAAGTCACCGCCATCGACCGCGCCGCCAAAGCCAGCGCCTCGCAGCGCATCAACTTTTCGGTGGAATAAAAAAAGGAGTCAGGAGTCAGAAGTCAGAAGTCAGAATAAAGAAGGCGAACCCCGCTTTTATTCTGACTTCTGACTCCTGACTCCTGACTCCTTTTCCTTGCCTAACTCAGCTCGATGCGCCGGGCCGAGAGCACCTGCTCGAAGGAGCGAAGCTCGGAGAGCGTGTCGTCGCCCACGGCGCCGTCTGTTTCGATGACGGCGATGGCCTCGCCGCCGCGCTCGCGCCGGCCGAGGTGGAAGCGGCTGATGTTGACGCCGCGCTCGCCGAGCATGGTGCCCACGCGCCCGATGACGCCGGGCACGTCGCTGCTGCGTGTGACGACCATGTGACCCGACGGGATCGCCTCGACGACGAAGCCGTCGATCTCGGTGATGCGTCCCTCGGAGCGCGGCCCGAAGAGCGCGCCCGCCACCGTGTGCTCGCCGGTGGTCGTCACGACGCGCGTCCTCACGGGCGGCCGCATCTCGCCGCCCGTCCCGCGCTTGTGCGAAGTCGTCACCTCGATGCCGCGCTCGCCGGCGATGAGGAAGGCGTTGACGGCGTTGACGCGCGCGCTCATGTGGCGCAGCAGGCCGGCGAGGAAGGCGCGCGTCACGGGCGCGGCGTCCGTGTCGGCCATCTCGCCGGCGTACTCCAGAGCGACCTCGCGCACGGGGTCGTCGATCAACTGCGCCTGGAAGCGGCCCAATCGCTCGGCCAGCACGAGGTACGGCTGCAAGGCTCCAAGCGCCTCCGCGCCGATGGCGGGGACGTTGACGGCGCCGCGCAGCGCGCCCGTCAGGAAGTAGTCGCGCATCTGCTCGGCGACCGTTAAGGCCACTCCCTCCTGCGCCTCGCGCGTCGAAGCGCCGAGGTGCGGCGTCGCCACAACTTCATCGAGCGCGAGCAACGGGTGGTCGGCCGGCGGCGGCTCCTGCTCGAACACGTCGAGCGCCGCGCCCGCCACGCGTCCATCCTTGATGGCCGCGTAGAGAGCGCGCTCGTCCACGAGGCCGCCGCGCGCGCAGTTGATGACGCGCACGCCCGGTTTCATGCGCGCGAACTCCCGCTCGCCGATGATGCCGCGCGTCTCGGGCGTCAGGGGCGTGTGGACGGTGATGAAGTCGGCGCGCGCGCAAACCTCTTCGAGCGTCGCCAGCTCCACGTCCGAGTCCTGCGCCTGACCGGGCGCGACGAACGGGTCGAAGGCCACGACCTTCATGTCGAAGGCGCGCGCCCGGCTCGCCACGACGCGCCCGATGCGCCCGAGGCCGACAACGCCGAGCGTCTTCCCGCGCAGCTCGACGCCGACAAACTTCTTGCGCTCCCACAGTCCGCCGCGCAAACTCGCGTGGCCCTGCGGCACGCGACGCGCGAGCGCGAGCAAGAGCGCCACCGTGTGCTCGGCCGTCGTCATCGTGTTGCCGTCCGGCGCGTTCATCACGATGATGCCGCGCTGCGTCGCCGCCGGCACGTCGATGTTATCAACGCCGACTCCCGCCCGCCCGACCGCCCGCAGCCTCCCGGCCGACTCCATCAACTCCGCCGTCACCTTCGTCTCGCTGCGCACGACCAGACCGTCGCACTCGCGCACGGCCTCCGACAGTTCCGCGCCCTTCAGCCCCGTCCTCTTCTCGACGGCAAACCCCGCCGCCCGCAACGGCTCCAGCCCGCTCTCGCTCACATCGTCGGCAACCAGAATTTTAATTTCAGTCATAAAAACAGAAGTCAGGAGTCAGGAGTCAGGAGCCAGAATGAAGTCCGCGTTCGCCTTCTTCATACTGA
>DASVES010000377.1:0-7470 GCA_036380435.1 Pyrinomonadaceae bacterium
GCTCACCGAAGCAAGACCGCTCTTTAACTCACGCGCAATATCTAAAGTCCCCGCGGCAATCTTGCGGGGAATATACCCGAAGCGATTCAAAAAGTGAGGATGAGATGAGATCGTCAAACAACTGTGTCAACCGCTCCCTCAGCCGGGCGCTCTTCGTGCTGTGTGCCTTGAGTCTACTCATCGCGTCGGTGGCGCTGACCCGGCCGGACGCCCCATCGCCCGCGCGCGGCGGCGCGTCCGTGGAAACGCCGCTCACGACCAAAGCCGTGAGCGAGACATACGGCCAGATACCTTTGAGCTTCGAGGCCAACCGGGGGCAGACCGACGAGTCGGTCAACTTCCTCGCGCGGGGCGCGGGCTACACGCTGTTCCTGAAGCCGACCGAGGCCGTCTTCACTTTGACGCGCCGGGGCGGCGCTCCCGGCGCCGTGAGCGCCGAGCAGTCGATGCCTGACGCCTCGACACCGACGGCGCGCAACGTGGGCGCTCCCGACACCGCCGGCACGGAGCGCCCGGCGGTGCTCCGCATGAAGCTCGTCGGCGCGGACGCGCGCGCGTCGGTCGAAGGCGCGGAAGAGCTGGCGGGCCGGGTCAACTATTTCAACGGCAACGATCCGGCCAAATGGCGCACGGACGTTCCCACCTTCGGGCGCGTGCGCTACCCGGAAGTCTATCCGGGCATCGACGTGGTGTATTACGGCAACCAGCGTCAGCTCGAATACGACTTCGTGGTCGCGCCGGGTGTGGACGCGCGCTCCATCGCGCTTGAGTTCGACGGCGCGGACAAGTTGGAAGTTGACGCAGCGGGCGACCTGCTGTTAACGCTGGGCGAGGAGGTGATTCGACAGCCGAAGCCGCTCGTCTATCAGGAGGTGGCGGGCGCGCGGCGCGAGGTCGCGGGCGGCTACGCGCTGGAGGAGGGCGGACGCGTCCGCTTCGCGCTCGGCGAGTACGACGCGCGGCTCCCGCTCGTCATCGATCCGGTCTTAGTCTATTCCACCTACCTCGGCGGCAGTAACACCGATCTCGCCAGAGCCATCGCTGTGGACTCCTCCGGCAGAGCTTACGTCACGGGTTACACCAACTCGACTAATTTCCCGACGGCTAACGCCTTTCAGGCGAGTCTTAATGGTACGGCCGGCGCTTTTGGCAACAGGGATGTCTTCGTCACCAAGCTCAACGCGGAGGGCACGGCCTTCGTCTACTCGACTTACCTCGGCGGCAGCGGCGGCGAGGAGGCCAGAGGCATCGCCGTGGATTCTTTGGGCAGCGCCTACGTCGCCGGCTTCACCTCGTCAACCAACTTCCCCATCGCCAACGCCATACAAGCCACGAAGGGCGCGACCAACGAGGACGCTTTCGTCACCAAGCTCAACGCCGACGGCACGGCCCTCGTCTATTCGACCTACCTCGGCGGCGGTGAAAGTTCGGAGTTTGGCGAGGCCATCGCGGTTGATTCTTCCGGCGCGGCTTACGTCACCGGGAGCACCTTCTCGGACGACTTCCCCACCTTGAACCCCATTCAAGCCACGTTCGGCGGCGGCTCCACCGACGCTTTCGTGACGAAGATCAACGCGGATGGCACGGCGCTCGTCTATTCGACTTATCTCGGCGGCTCTGGCTCCCCCGGCAGCACTCAACCGGAGACCGGCTTTGGGATCGCGGCTGATTCCGCGGGCAACGCCTACGTCACTGGAGAAACCAACTCGGCCAACTTCCCCGTGGCCAACGCCGTGCAGGGCACGTTCGGCGGCGGCATCTCCGACGCTTTCGTCGCCAAGATCAGTGCGACGGGCAACGCGTTCGTTTACTCGACTTTCCTCGGCGGCGGCGCGCAGGATGCTGGCGAAGGCGTCAAGGCCGACGCCTCCGGCAACACATACGTCGCCGGATTCACCGTGTCAACCAACTTCCCCGTGGCCAACGCCCTGCAAGGCGCCAACGCCGGCGGTCAGGACGCTTTCGTCACCAAGCTCAACGCCAACGGTTCGACGCTCGTCTACTCAACTTACTTCGGCGGCACGGGCGGCGAGATCGCTTTCGGCATCGCGATTGACGCCTCCGGCAGCGTGTATCTCGGGGGAAGCACCGGCTCGACAAACACCCTTCCGACGGCCAACGCCATTCAGTGCACGCGCAACGGCGGCCAGGACACCTTCATCGCGAAGTTCAACGCGACGGCCTCGGCGCTTGTCTACTCGACCTATCTCGGCGGCAGCGGCTCCGACGACGGACAAGGCATCGCGCTCGACCCATCGAACAACGCTTACCTCACCGGCTCAACCACTTCGACCGACTTCCCCACGGTCAACCCCATCCAAAGCGCGAACGCCGGCGGCTCACCGTTCGGCGACGCCTTCGTGACGAAGGTCAGCGACAACACCACGGGGCCGGCCTCGCAGCTCCAGTTCACGCAGACCGCGCCCTCCGTGCAGGAGGACGTGACCTCCCTCACGCTCACCGTCCAGCGCATCGGCGACACCGCCGGCCCCGTCACCGTTGACTACGCGACTGCCGACGGCACGGCCTCCGAGCGCAGCGACTACACCACCGCCCTCGGCACCCTCAGCTTCGCCGCCGGCGAGTCGGCGAAGAACGTCGTCCTGCTCATCAACGAAGACTCGAAGGTCGAAGGCAACGAGACGTTCACCGTCACACTCTCGAATCCAACGGGCGGCGGCACGCTCTCGTGCCTGACGGCGACGGCCACCGTCCAGATCACGGACGACACGTCGGAGCCGGCGACCAACGTCATCGACGACGCGTCGATCTTCGTCGGCCAGCACTACCACGACTTCCTCAACCGCCAGAGCGACCCCGCCGGTCAGGCGTTCTGGACAGAGCAACTCACCGCCTGCGGCGCGGACGCCGCCTGCATCGACGAGCGCCGGCAGAACGTCTCGGCGGCCTTCTTCCTCTCCATCGAGTTCCAGCGGACGGGCTACGAAGTGATCCGCATCTACAAGGCCACGTTCACCGACAGCCCCGGCCGCCCGCGCGGCCTGCCGCGCTACCGCGAGTTTTTGCGCGACACGCAGGAGGTGGCGCGCGGCATCGTGGTCGGTCACGGCCCGTGGGAGCAGCAGTTGGACGATCAGCCGCTCGCCTTCGCGCGCCGCTGGGTGCAGACGACGGAGTTCGTCGCGCAGTTCCCTCTGGGAACGCCGGCGGGGCAGTACGTTGACAAGCTGTTCCTCAACTCGGAGGTGACGCCGACGACGGCCGAGCGCGACGCGGCCATCGCGGCCTACGGCGCGGGCGACACGGAGGGGCGCGCCCAAGCGCTGCTCTCGGTGACTCGCAGCAACTCGGTTTACAACCGGCAGTACAACCCGGCCTTCGTGCTGATGCAGTACATCGGCTACCTGCGCCGCAACCCGAACGACGCGCCCGACGCCAGCTACGCGGGCTACGACTTCTGGCTCACGAAGCTCAATCAGTTCAGCGTGGCCGGCGAGGACGTGGTCAACGAAAACGTGGCGCTTGGCAGGGTGAGGCGCGCCGAGATGGTCAGGGCCTTCATCATCTCCGGCGAGTACCGCGGCCGGTTCGGGCCGTGATATTGCAGCTATCAGTTGCAGTAGGTAGTAAGTCGGATTCACCATCGCCGGATTCGCAAAGGGCGCGGGTTCGCGTAGAGAGATTCAACCCTCCGCGCTTCCTCCGCGCCCTGCGGCGCCTCTGCGGTGAATCTACTTCCCTTTCACTCAACTCACAAAATCACTCTAATCACGCGCGACGACCGTCGCGGGGCGCTCACTTCATCCCCCGCTCCCCGAGGCGTGCGCGCGCCCTCTCGGCCTCCGGGCTGCGCGGGTGGCGGCGCACTAACTCGCGCCACGCCGCGCCGTCGTATTGAAACTGCTTCTTCGCAGCGTCGAAGGTGAAGATGATTCCCTGTCTTCGGTAGCGGTCGAGGCCGCTGAAGTTGAGGAAGTAGCTGTGCGGGGGCGCGCCGCCGGCAGCCATCTCGCGCTCGTCGAGACGGCGCGCGGCCTCGCGAGAGAGAGTCCGCGCCGCGTCGTCGGCCGTCTCGCCGAGCAGGAGCAACGCCGCGGGCCGGAGCGGCGAGCGCGGAAACGTTTCGATGAAAATGACGGCGCGCTCCAGACGGTCGTAGCCCTCGGAGCCGCTGATGAGTCGCAACAGGCGCTCGTCGTCGCCGGCGCGCGCGCTTGAGGCCAGCGCCTCGCCCTGCACCCACCCACTCGTCCGGCTCGTCACGCCCACGCGGTAGAAAGTTACGCCGTCGCGCGCGACCTTCGGGCCGCGCAACGACACCGCCCTCCCGCGCCCAAGTCGCTGCACAAGGTTCGCCGAAAGGCCGGGCGCGTCGCGTAGCGCGGCCAGACGCTCGTCCACGACGACGGCCGCGCGCGCGCCCCCGGGCGCGCGTACTCTCTTCGCCAGAGTCTGCGGCGCGAGCAGTAAAGAAGCGATTGCGAAAGCAACACCAAAGGAAGCGCCTGCGAGGGCTGAGTGCGTTGGCAGACGCAGGAGATGTGTCAGGAATTTGACACGCGTGCGACTTGTGAGGCGTCGAGACATGGGCTTACTCCTTTTCGGGTCGGTGAGGTTGAAAGGAGGCGTGCCGCGTGCGGCCCCGTTTGCGTGAGAGTTCAGCGGGGGGCGCGGCGTCGCGTGTTCGTTGTCGCTAACAAAGCTTCGAGCCGGGCGCGGGCCGGCGGCGTCTTCGCCTTCAATGACGCCAGCCCCGCGTGGTGCATGTGGCAGATGGCCGTGGCGAGGGCGTCGGCGGCGTCGAAGGGCTTGGGCAGCTCCTTGAGCGCGAGCAGCACGCGCACCATCGCCTGCACCTGATGCTTCTCGGCGGCCCCGTAGCCGACGACCGTCTGCTTGATGAGCCGCGGCGCGTACTCGGCGATCTCCAGCCCGGCCTTTTCCGCCGCCAGCAGCACGACGCCGCGCACGTGGCCGAGCTTGAGCGCCGTCTTCGGATTGACGGCGAAGAACGACTCCTCGACGGCGCACACGTCAGGCCGGTACTTCTCGATGACCCCCTCGACGCCCGCGTGAATCTTCAACAACCGCGCCGGGAACCGCTCGCGCGCATTCGCCTTCACCACGCCGTAGTTAATCATCCGGTAACGCCGCGGCGTGCCCTCGATGACGCCCCACCCGGTGATCTCGCTGCCCGGATCGATGCCTAGAACTATCATAGAGTGATAAGTGATGAGTGATAAGTGATGAGAAATAGCTGTTAGCGATTAGCAATTAGCTGCTCGGCTGAAAGCTAACAGCTAACGGCTAACAGCTCTTATCACTTATCACTCATCACTTATCACGGCCGTCAGGCCGAAGCCATGTCGGCCTCGCTGATGTCGAAGTTGGCGAAGACCTTCTGCACGTCGTCGTTGTCTTCGAGCGCCTCGACGAGCTTGAGCATCTGTTTGGCCTCGGCGCCTTCGAGCTTTTTGTACTCCTTGGGCACCATGTCCACTTCGGCCACGTGCGGCTCGATGCCGGCGCGCTTGACGGCGTCGAGCACCTGCTCGAAGTCGGCGGGCGCGGTGATGATCTCGAAGTTGTCCTCGTCGTCGCGCAGGTCTTCGGCCCCGGCCTCGGTAACGATCTCGAACAGCTCCTCCTCGGGCTTGGCGTCTTTGCCGACGACGATGTAGCCCTTCTTTTCAAATATCCAGTTGACCGCGCCGGAGGTGGCGAGGTTGCCGCCGTTCTTGCCGAAGATGTGGCGAATCTCGGCGACCGTGCGGTTGCGGTTGTCGGTCATCGAATCGACCATCACGGCGACGCCGCCGGGGCCGTAGCCCTCGTAGGTGATCTCGTCGTAGATGACGCCACCCTCCTGACCGGCGCCGCGCTGGACGGCGCGGTCGATGGTGTCGTTCGGCATGTTGGCGCCCTTGGCGTCGGAGATGGCCTTGCGCAGCCGCGCGTTGGCGTCCGGGTCGCCGCCGCCCGTGCGGGCCGCCACCGAGATTTCCTTGATCAGCTTCGTGAAGAGCTTGCCGCGCTTGGCGTCGAGCGCGCCCTTCTTGTGTTTAATGGAGTGCCACTTGGAGTGTCCTGACATGACGGATGAGTTCCTTGAATTTACTGGTGTTCGTTCGGCGCGGAAGCGGGTCGGAATATATCACGCGGTTTTTCGCGCCCGCAACCGGGGAATGCGAACAGCGTTCAGCAATCGACGTTCAGCCTCCATGCCCCTGTTCAGCATCGCTTCCTTGTCATCACTCTTCCGCCAATTTGCTGATGAGTTCAACACACGCGCCCGTGACCCGGACTCTCTTGGACTTCGACGTGTGGCCGGCGACGATCTCGACGGAGCGCACCGCGACGCCCAGCTCGCGCGCGAGAAAGCGCACCAGCTCCTCGTTGGCCGCGCCCTCGACGGGCGGCGCGGCGACGCGCACGCGCAACGCGCCGTCGTGCTCGCCGGCCACGGCGGTCTTAGAAGCGCGCGGGACGACGCGCACGTCGAAGGTGATGCGGCCGTCAGATTCCTTGTAGCGGATCACGCCGGAAGCCGCTCACATGTAGAAGGCTATGGGCCAGCCGCGCAGGAGCGTCATGGCAATCGCGCCCTGAAAGAGCCAGATGATGAGGAAGGCGACGATGGGCGAGATGTCGAACATGCCGAGCGGGGGGATGATTCGCCGGAGCGGCAGCAGGATGGGGTCGGTCGCGTTCATCAGGAAGCGCATCACGCGGTTCGAGTAGGACACCTGCCCCCACGAGAAAATGATGCGGACGACGATGAGCAGGCTGTAGAGCGAGAGCAGGCCGTAGAGGATGTAGCCGAGCAGCGCGACAATGCCGCCGGCCCTCCCGCTGAGCGCGCTCAGGGCGATGCCGGCCGCGGTGTTCAGGACGCTGGCGGCGAGCATGAGCACGAAGTAGCCGAGCAGGATCGTCAGCAGGATGACGAAGAGCGGGGCGCCGTTGGGCTTGATGCCGAAGCCCAGCAGTGCGCGGCGGACGGGGTTGACGAACGGGTCGGTCAGGCGTCGGACGAAGATGACGGGGCGGCTGAAGGGGTTGAGGTCGGCGTAGTTGAGGATGAAACGAAGGACCATCAGCGCGATCATGGCGACGATGACGGCGACGATCACGTACCACACGAAGAGGAAGACGTAACCAATCGCCGTTATCGCCCCGGCCGCGGCGGTGGGGGCGGGAGCCTCGACGGCTTCGAATCTCTGAAACATCAAACCGAGCGTCTTCATAAAACTTTCGCCTCGATAAAAACTTTCTCAACGTATACCGATTCACTCGGAAGCCGGACGCGGAGCGCGCGCCCCGAAGATGGCCGTCCCGACGCGCACCATCGTCGCGCCCTCCTCGATGGCCGCCTCGAAATCGTGGCTCATGCCCATCGAGAGGTGCCGCAGCGCGTCGGCCGGAACGCCGGTGCCAATCCACGTCTGCTGTAGGGCTCGCAGCCGGCGGAACCAGGGCCGGGCCAGCTCTGGATCATCGCTCCACGGT
>DASVES010000378.1:0-2839 GCA_036380435.1 Pyrinomonadaceae bacterium
GCGTGACGGGCACGAGGTGACGCTCTTCAATCGGGGCCAGCACAACCCGGAGCTTTTCCCGGAGGTTGAGAAACTGCGCGGCGACCGCGACGGCGGTCTCGACGCCTTGCGCGGACGGAGTTGGGACGCCGTGATCGACACCTGCGGGTTTGTGCCGCGCGTCGTGCGCGCGTCGGCCGAGTTGCTGGCCGGGGCTGTTGGTCTCTACGTCTTCATCTCAACCATCTCCGTCTACCCCGACTACAGCCGGCCCGTGGACGAAGACTCGCCCGTTGGCAAACTCGAAGACGAAAGCCGGGAGGATTACAAGGGTGAGGCATACGGGCCGCTGAAGGCTCTGTGTGAGCGCGCGGTGGAGGAGGCGCTGCCCGGCCGCACGCTCGTCGTCCGCCCCGGCCTCATCGCCGGGCCGCACGACCCGACCAACCGCTTCGCCTACTGGCCGCGCCGCGTCGCCCGCGGCGGCGAAGTGCTCGCGCCCGCCCCGCCCGAGAGGCTGGTGCAGTTCATCGACGCGCGCGACCTCGCCGACTGGACGATTCGCATGGCCGCGTCGGGCGCGACCGGCGTCTTCAACGCCACGGGACCGGATTACAAATTGTCGATGGGCGCGCTCCTTGAAGAATGTCGTCGCGTGTTGGGCGGCGACGCGCGCTTCACATGGGTTGATGAACAAGTTCTTCTGGAGAACAAGGTGGAGGCGTGGTCGGAGTTGCCCCTGTGGATCACCGGCGAAGACCCGGCGATGCGCTACTTCATGGAGGCGAACTGCGGGCGGGCCTTCAAGGCCGGTCTCACCTTCCGCCCCCTCGCCGAGACCGTCCGCGACACTTTCGAGTGGGACGAGAGTCAAGCGGGCCGTGCGCCGGCCCCGGATGACAGGCCGGACGCGACCCTCAAGCCGGAGCGCGAGCGCGAACTGCTCGAAGCGTGGCACAAGACGAAAGCGGCGGCGGGCGCGTAAACAGTACCGCGAGCGGTAGCGAGCGGGTGTTGCCCCGTGGGACGCGAACCCGCGAGGCTTCCGCTCGCGATACTGTTTTGAAAAGTCAGTGCTGGATGTATTCGTGGAGGAGTTTCAGCTCGGCGCCCTGTTCGCTGATCTCGACGCGCATGATGTCGCGCATCGAGAGCATCCCGATCCAGCGCTCGCCGTCCATCACGGGCAGGTGCCGGCTCCCGACCTGCTCCATCCGCTCCAGCGCCTCGTGCGGCGTCTCGTCGCAACTGATGACGGCGCGCGGCGGGCTCATCACGTCACGGATGGGGAGCGACGCCGGGTCGAGTCCCGCGACGATGACGCGCTGGAGGAGGTCGCGCTCGGAGAAGATGCCGCTCAGGCGGTCGCCGTCGTTGAGCACGCAGACGGCCCCGATGTTGCGGCTCGCCATGAACTCGGCAGCCTCCAGCACGCTCGCCGACTCGCGCACGAAGTAAGGCTCGCGCCCGCAGACAACATTTCGGATGATCGTCATCGCCCTTCCACTCCCCTCCGGCCGTAAATTCCGAACACGAACTCGCGGGCGCATTATAAGCCCGAACGGGCGTGACTTTTCAAGGTTTTAGTCGAAGAGCGACACTTGCGCCGTGGGCCTGCGGAAAGTGTTCGGCCTTTCGCCGTCGTCATCCGCCCCGCCGCCGTCCTCGTTCATCCCCAGCCGCTCGCAGTGAACGCGGAAGCTGCGCTCGACCATCCTCCAGTACTCGCCTTTCCCGCGCATCCTCTCGCCGAACGCGCTCGAATTCAACTTCCCCTCGCGCGCCTCGCGCACACGCGCCATGACCCGGTCGGCCTTCGTCGGCAGGCGCTCGCGCAAACGCTGCTCGAAGTAAGGCGCGACGCTGCCGGGCAACTTGAGCATGCCCATGAAAGCTTCGCGCGCGCCGGCCTCGCGCGCGCGTTTCAGGAGGCGCGGGATGTGCGGGTCGTTGAGGCCGGGGATGACGGGGGAGATGCCTAGCCCGACGGGGACGCCCGCGTCCGAGAGTTCGCGCATCGCGCGGAAGCGCGCGTCGGGTGAGGGGGCGAACGGCTCGAGGGCGCGCGCCGTCTGGTAGTCGTCGAAGGGGATGGTGAAGAAGACGCTGGCCGACGCGTCGCGCGCAAGCGCGGCGAGGAGCTGCGCGTCGCGGCGGACGAGGGCCGACTTGGTGACGATGCCCACGGGGTTGCGAAACTCAAGGCAGACTTCGAGACAGCGGCGCGTGAGTTTGTAATGCGCTTCGAGCGGGAGATATGGATCGGAGGTGAAGGAGAAGACGAGCGTGTGGCCGGCCCACGACGGGCGCAGGAACTCGGCGCGCAGCAGGTCGGGGGCGCGCACCTTGGCGACGATCTTGGTCTCGAA
This sequence comes from Pyrinomonadaceae bacterium, assembly GCA_036380435.1. Taxonomy (GTDB): domain Bacteria; phylum Acidobacteriota; class Blastocatellia; order Pyrinomonadales; family Pyrinomonadaceae; genus DASQDT01. Next base: position 2,349 of record DASVES010000378.1, read on the forward strand.
GTCGGTGCCGGCTCCGTAGCCGAGGTATTCGTGCGTCGGGCGGCTGAAGCAGTAGCTGCACGCATGTGTGCAGCCGCGATAGCAGTTGACGGAGTAGTCGAAGCCGACATCGGGGCTGTTGTTGTGGGTGATGATGCGTCGGGTCTCGGTCTCCTCAAAGACCTCGACCTTCGACTCGGGCGGCTCGCCCACCCACTCAACGCTCGTGTGGAGCCAGGGGTTCGGGGGATTCTCTACGTGGCGCATTGATTTACTCCCGCGCGGCCGGGCCGCGTGCCGAACTGGATTTGTCGGATCGGGAGCTTGCGGAAGTTATTTTACATCATTACTAACAAAAGCAAGGATGAAGGATGAAAGCGGAAGGATGAATAAAGATTGATTTACTGATTCAATGAGGGCTGGCCGGCGCGCACAGTACCGCGAGCGGAAGCCTCGCGGGTCTCGCTTGCGCGGGGCGGGCCTCACATCACAGTGACACCCGCTCGCTACCG
>DASVES010000379.1:0-4271 GCA_036380435.1 Pyrinomonadaceae bacterium
GGACTTATCAAGATTATGAACGGTGAAATTTTTATCCTCGGCGGCAAGCGCACGCCGATGTGCTCCTACGTCGGGGCGCTCAAGGACGTGAAGGCGATTGACCTCGGAGCTACGGCCGCGCGCGGCGCACTCGAAGCCACGGGTGTGGCGGCCGAAGAGATCGATCACACCGTCTTCGGCAACGCCTTGCAGACCTCGGGCGACGCCATCTACGGCGCGCGCCACGTCGCCTTGAAGGCCGGCGTGCCCGCCGAGCGGCCCGCCTTGACCGTCAACCGCCTGTGCGGCAGCGGCATCCAGTCAATCGTCTCGGGCGCGCACATGATTCTGCTGGGCGAGGCCGAGACGGCTTTGGTCGGCGGCATGGAATCGATGTCGATGGCCCCGCACGCCATCTACGGCGCGCGCGCCGGCTTCGGTCTCGGTCAGGGCAAGCTCGAAGACACCCTGATGGTCGCGCTCTTAGACACCTACTGCAACACGACGATGGCCGGCACGGCCGAGAACCTCGCGCGCCGCTACGAAATCTCGCGCGAGGAGCAGGACAAGTATGCCCTGCGCTCGCAGCAGGAGGCCGCGCGCGCGCAAGGCCAGGGCGTCTTCGCTGAGGAGATCGTCCCCGTCGAGGTCAAGACGCGCAAGGGCGTGAAGACAATTGACACGGACGATCACCTGCGTCCCGACACGACGCTCGAAATTTTGGCGAAGCTCCCGACCGCCTTTAGCAAGGACGGATTTGTGACGGCCGGCAACGCCTCCGGCATCGTGGACGGCGCGGCGGCGCTCGTCATCGCCGGCGCGGAGTACGTCCGTCGCAAGGGCGCGAAGCCGGCGGCCCGGATCGTGAGCTGGGCCTACGCCGGCGTCGAGCCGGAAGTGATGGGCATCGGCCCCGTCCCGGCGATTCGCAAGGCGCTGGAGAAGGCGAACCTGAAGCTCGAAGAGATCGACTTAGTCGAGGTCAACGAGGCGTTCGCCGGGCAGTACCTCGCCGTCGAGAAGGAGTTGGGGCTGGAGCGCGCGCGCACGAACGTCAACGGCGGCGCCATCGCCCTCGGCCACCCGCTCGGCGCTTCGGGCACGCGCCTCGTCCTCACGGCGCTCCTTGAGCTGCAACGCCGAGGGGGTCGCTACGGTCTGGCGTCGGCCTGCATCGGCGGCGGTCAGGGCATCGCCATCGTCTTCGAGCGCATCTAAAACGCGCAAAAGAACCGCCGAAGGCGCGCGCGTCCGTTGGGACTTTTGAGTACTTCGACGCGCGCGCCTTGCCGCGTCATCCCGAACGACAATTTGTTAGAGACCGAGCTATTTATTAACGGAGTATATTTGTGTCCGCATTTCCTCGCGCCCCCGAAATTTTCCTCCCCAATCGTCGTCATCTTCTAACGCCCGCCGCGCTCGCGGCCTGCGCCCTTTTTGTTTGCCTCATCACGTCTGCCGTGACGGCGCGGGCGCAGGAGTCCTTCGCCCCCAACATCGTCATCAGCCAAATCTACACGCGCGGCGGCGAGCAGGGCGCGGCCTTCCAGAGCGACTACATTGAGCTGTTCAACCGCGGGAACACGAGCATCGACATCAACGGCTTCGCGCTCCAGTTGACGACGAGCAACAACACCGTCACGGCAATCACGTTCTCCTCCTCGCAGGGCATCATGGTCGGGCCGGGCAAGTACGTCCTCTTGGAGATGGCCCGCGGCACGTCGGGGCAACCGCTGCCCGCGCCCGACTTCCCCTCCATTGGTTCCTTCACCCCGAACCTCAGCCCCACCGCCGGTTACGTCGCGCTCTACCGGCGCTCGCCCACGGTGTTCTTCGGCGGCTGTCCTTCGGGCGACGACCTCCTCGACATGGTTGGCTACGGCGCGGGGGCCGCCTGCTTCGAAGGCGGCGCCCCGGCCCCCGCGCCCTCCGAGCCGACGACCGCGCTCGTGCGCGACCGCGGCGGGTGCGACGACTTCAACACCAACGCCCTCGATCTGCGCGTCGGCGCAGCTAACCCGCGCAACCGCCAGACGAGCGCCGCGCTCTGCACCATCACGCCGGGGCCGAGCACCATCGAGTTCGCGGCGACGCAGTTCGACGCGGCCGAGTCGGACGGCCGCGCCGCCATCACCGTCACGCGCGTGGGTGAGACGGTCGCCCCGGCCACGGTCGAGTTCATCGTCGCCGACGGCGCGGCCAACGACCGGCAGGACTACACGACCGCATGGGGCACGCTGCGCTTCGAGCCGGGCGAGACCTCGAAGACCTTCCGTATTCTCCTCACGGACGACGCCGCACAGGAAGACAACGAGACCGTCCAGATGGCGCTCGCCAACCCGACCGGCCTCGCCACGCTCGGCACGCGCGCGCTCGCCTCGCTCGTCATCCAGGATAACGACTTCGGCTCCGCCGCCCCGAATCCCGACGACGACCCGACCTTCTTCGCGCGCCAGCACTATCACGACTTCCTCAACCGCGAGCCGGACGCCTCGGGCCTCGCCTTCTGGTCGAACCAGATCAACGAGTGCGGCACGAACGCCGCCTGTCGCGAGGTGCGCCGCATCAACACGAGCGCGGCCTTCTTCCTCTCCATCGAATTTCAGGAGACGGGCTTCCTCGTCCACCGCATCTACCGCGCCGCCTTCTCTGAGAGCGCCGCGCGGCCTCGCGGCCTGCCGCGCTACCGCGAGTTCGTCCGCGACTCGCAGACCATCAGCCGCGGCGTCGTGGTCGGCGAGGGCGACGACTGGCGTCTCCGACTCGACACAAATCAGCGCGAGTTCGTCAAAGAGTTCGTCGAGCGCGCCGAGTTCAAGGCGCTCTACCCGGCGACGATGTCGGCGGCTGAGTATGTTGACGCGCTCAACCGCAACGCCGGGGGCTTCATCACGTCGCCGCTGCGCGAGCAGATGATCTTCAACCTCCAGTCGGGCGCCTTCGACCGCGCCGAGGTGCTGCGCATCTTCGCCGAGAACCGCGCGTTCACCGCCGCCCAGAAGAATCCGGCGTTCGTCCTCATGCAATACTTCGGCTACCTGCGCCGCAACCCGGACGACGCGCCAGAAGCCGGTCTCAACTTCGACGGCTACGACTTCTGGCTCGCGAAGCTCAACCAGTTTGGCGGCGACTTCCAGCGGGCCGAGATGGTCAAGGCGTTCATCACGAGCGCGGAGTACCGGCAGCGTTTCGCCGCGGCCGCGCCCTAGCGAAAAGCAGGGATGAAGTGAAGACAAGATGCCTTCTTTCATCCCTCATCCCTCATCCCTGCTTTTCCGCGAGCGGCGCCGCATTTAACATTTAACTGATATGTAAGCGTCTATTAACCGGCCCGTGCAACCGGCGGCTGTATACACTCATCTAGTACAGGTCACATTTCCAGGGGAAACGGCTTGCGGGTTGACTCCTAATTTTTTTTCAGGTACAAGCCAAGCGTCGCCTCGGTTCGGTCATCCACGCCCACGCGTCCTCCGGCAGTAACGGACGTTGGCCTTAACAACCACCCATCCAAGAGAAAGGATCTGCTCCCGTGTCTTTAGCCCACCACTCAAGGCGAGCGTCTGTCTCCGTCCGCCGTCAACTCGTTTCGTCATTACTAACCCTGATGCTCGGCCTCCTCCTCCCGGCCGGCAACCTCTTTAAAGACCTGATGCCCGCGGCGCACGCCGCCCCCCTAGTTGCCAACCCCACGTCCACGATCTTCATCAACGAGATTCACTACGATAATACCGGCACTGACGCCGGCGAATTCGTCGAGATCGCCGGCCCCGCCGGAACCAGCCTGACCGGCTATTCCATCGTTCGCTACAATGGCAGCGACGGCGCGGTTTACACCACCCCCGCTGCCACCACTACCCTTCCGGCAACGATCCCGTCACAGCAGGGCGGCTATGGAACTGCTACCATCTCCTACCCGGCGAATGGCATCCAGAACGGCGCGCCGGACGGCCTGGCCCTTGTCGGGCCGGGCAACGTCCTCATTCAGGTCCTCTGCTACGAGGGCACCTTCACGGCGGTCGGCGGCGCGGCGGCCGGGCAGACCTGCACCGACATCGGTGCTTCGGAGGTCGGCACGGAAGCTCTCGGCCTCTCGCTCCAGCTCACGGGCACCGGAACCACCTACGGTGAGTTTACGTGGACGGGGCCGGTGACCGCCTCGGCCGGCGCGGTCAACGCGGGCCAGTCCTTCGGCGCCCCGACCCCCACGCCCACGCCCACGCCGACTCCGACTCCCGAACCCACACCGACCCCGACTCCGACCCCTGAACCTACTCCGACGCCCACGCCAACGC
>DASVES010000380.1:0-2921 GCA_036380435.1 Pyrinomonadaceae bacterium
GCGCCCGACATGACGGACGCGCGCTGGCACGCGCGCCGCGGCGCGCGTCGCATGACGCAGTCGGTCGCGCGCGGACGCGGGCAGATGCCGGCCTTCGCCGGCAAGCTCACGAAGGCTGAGATCGCCGCGACCATCGCTTACGTCCGCACGCTCCGAAAGTAAGCGCGGGCAGTCGCCGGCGAAAGATTTTTGTTCCCTACAGGGCGCAGTCCGATTTAGAATCGGCGCGAGTCATACCCCCGAGTTTTAGCTGTAGCAAAGTAGAGACGTTCGTACACCACTTCGGACGAATTGGAGCGAGTGTGCGTGGCGGGCGACCGGTTGGCCGGGCAGGACACTATTGCCCGGCGGCGCACCGGCCCGCAACGCACGCCTCCGCCTTCATGAGACTTCCACACACGAAACACCACCCGAAGCCGCTTGCCGCGTGCGCGCTCCTGCTCGTCTGCCTTTTCGCGTGTGACTCGGCACAGGCACAGACGGCCCCGCCGAAAGTGTCCAAAGTCGAGCCGCCTTCGTGGTGGGCGCTTCACACGATCAACCCGGTGCGTCTGCTCGTGCGCGGCACGAACCTGCACGGGGCGCGGGTCACTTCGCAGAGCGCGGAGCTTGAGGCGTTCGGCGCGCTCACGAATCCGGCGGGCACATACCTCTTCGTCAACGTTTCAATCCGCCCCACGGCGCGCCCCGGCGACTATCCGCTGACGGTTGAGACGCCCTCGGGGCGCGCGTCCATTCCTTTCCGCATCAACGAGAGGCTCGACGCGTCGAAAAACTTTCAGGGCATCACGACGGACGACGTGCTCTACCTCATCATGCCCGACCGCTTCGCGAACGGCGACACGTCGAACGACGCGCCCGCCGACGCGCCGCCCGAGGCGAACAGCCGCGCAAACCCGCGCGCGTGGCACGGCGGCGACCTGCGCGGCATCATCGACCGCCTGCCTTATCTCAAGGAACTCGGCGTCACCGCCCTCTGGCTCAACCCGTGGCAGGACAACTGGAACGGTCTCAACCGCTGCGACAAGCCTTGGTGCCCGAGCACGTATTACCACGGTTATCACACCGTGGACTACTACGGCGTCGAAGACCGCTTCGGCACGTTGGCGACGCTGCGTGAGCTGGTCGATAAGGCGCACGCTGTCGGTATCAAGGTCGTCCACGATCAGGTGGCTAACCACGTCGTCGTCAAGCACCCGTGGGCCGCCGACCCGCCGCTCCAAAACTGGTTCCACGGCACCGTCGCCAAGCACGCCCTCAACCCCTTCCGCGGCGACACGCTGCTCTCGCCCCACGCGCCGGCAAGCGAGCGCCAGCCGACACTCGACGGGTGGTTTGCCGACGACATGCCGGACATGAATCAGGAGGAGCCGGAGGTGGCGCGCTACGAGATACAGAACGCGCTCTGGTGGGTCGGCGTCACCGGCATGGACGGCATCCGGCAGGACACCATCCAGTACATGCCGCGCGCCTTCATCCGCGACCTCTCGCGTGCGCTCCACGCCGAGCACCCGCGCATGTGGATGGTCGGCGAGGTCTTCGACCGCGACCCGGCGCACGTCAGTTTCTTCCTCGGCGGCCGGCTGGGCTGGGACGGCATCGACACGGAACTCGATTCCGTCTTCGACTTCCCCGTGTGGCAGGCGTCGCTCGATGTGTTCACGGGCAAGAAGCCGATGCGGGCGTTGCGCGACGCGCTGAAGTACGACGCGCTCTACCCGGACGCGCACCGCCTGACGACGATGGCCAACAACCACGACGTAAAGCGTTTCATGTCGCTCGAAGGAGCCACGCCCGAAGGCTCGATGCTTCATGTCGCCTTCACCCTCTCCATTCGCGGCGCCCCGCAGCTCTACTACGGCGAGGAGATCGCCATGCCCGGCGGCGACGACCCCGACAACCGGCGCGACTTCCCCGGCGGCTTCCCGCGCGACCCGCGCAACGCCTTCACGCGAGCAGGGCGCACGCCCGCCGAGCAGCGCATGTTCGAGTGGACGCGCGACTGGATACGCCTGCGCCGCGAGCACCCCGCCATGCGCCGCGGCCGGCAAGTCGATCTCTTCTATGACGACGACGCATACGCCTTCGCCCGCGCGGGCGAGGGCGAGACGGTAGTGCTCGTCTTCAACCGCTCCGCCGCGCCGAAGCAGATCACGCTGCCAGCGGCAGCCCTTGAGGCACGAGACGGCGCGCTTCTGCTGCCCCTGCTCGTCGCCAAAGACACCGTGACCGTCGCGGCGGGGAAGGCAACGCTGACGGCGCCGGCGCGCACAGCGGTCGCGTACAAGGTGAGTGATAAGTGAGAACAGTACCGCGAGCGGTAGCGAGCGGGTCTGCCTGCGACAAGAGGCCCGCACCTCGCACGCGATACCCGCTCGCTACCGCTCGCGGTACTGTTTCATCGCTTGGAGATAGTCATTGAGCTTCCCGAGAACGAGCGGCGTCATCCTGCACCCGACGAGTTTGCCGGGGCGCTACGGCGTCGGCGACCTCGGCGACGAAGCATATAAGTTCATCGACTTTCTCGCTTCCGCCGGCCAACATCTCTGGCAGGTGCTCCCGCTTGGGCCGACCGGCTACGGCAATTCGCCCTATCAGTGCTTCTCGGCCTTCGCCGGCAACACCCTGCTCGTCAGCCCCGAACGCCTCCTCGCCGACGGACTGCTCGGCGCGGCCGACGTGGCCGACGCGCCCGAGTTCGTCGAAGGCGAAGTCGAGTACGGCCGCGCCATCGAGTTCAAGAACGCGCTGCTCAGAAAGGCGTTCGAGAATTTCCGCGCCGGCACGGAGCCATCGATTCGCTCAGAGTTCGACTCCTTCCGTCACGACGCGGCCGACTGGCTCGACGACTACGCGCTCTATCGCGCCCTCAAGCGCGAGCGCGGCGAGATTGCGTGGACGGAGTGGGAGCCGGCGCTCGT
>DASVES010000381.1:0-10916 GCA_036380435.1 Pyrinomonadaceae bacterium
GATGTTGGTAAAGGTCTGTCGCAGGTGGGCGCGTCGGCGAACGCGAACGCCGACGCCGCGACGCACATGGACGCCCACGCCGCGACGCGCGCTGACGCCGTCGCTTCTTCAACTTCAAGTCACGTCTCTTCAACTCATCTATCTTCAACACACGTCACCGTTATCCCGCGCGCACGCGTTGCGCGGGGCCGTTTCGAGCCGGCGAAGGCGCTCGATGCGCTGGCCGGAGTCGTAGGGCCGCAGAACGTCTCGCTCAGGGGTGAGTCGGTCGTGGTCGCGCCGTGTACGACGGCGGAAGTACGCGAAGTTTTGAGGCTGACCGGGGGCACGGGCTGGCCGGTCGTGCCCGCTGGCGGCGAGACTTGGACTGACGCCGGTAACCCGCTCGCGTGCGCCGGCCGCGTCGTTGTCAACACAACGCGCCTCACCGGCGTCGTCGAGCACGAGCCGGCAGACCTCGTCGCCACGGCCCGCGCCGGCACGACGCTCGTCCACTTTAACGGCGCACTCGCGCTCGCGCGACAATGGCTCCCACTCGACCCGCCCGACGACGGGCGCGCGACGCTCGGCGGCGTCGCCGCGACCGGCACGGGCGGCGCACAGTCTCTCGCCTACTCCCCGCCGCGCTCGCACGTCCTCGGCATGACCGTGGCGCTCGCCGACGCTCGCATCATTCACGTCGGCGGCCGCGTGGTGAAAAACGTGGCCGGCTACGACCTCTGCAAGCTGTTCGTCGGCAGCCACGGCACACTCGGTCTGATACTCGACGTGACCTTCAAACTCCGCCCGCGCCCGCGCCGCGAGGCGACCGTCGTCGCGCAGGCTCGCGACACGCGGACGCTTCTCGAAGCCGGCCGCGCAATCATCGCTGCGAACCTCTCGCCCGTCGCCGTCGAGCTTCTCTCGGCGCAGGTAGTGGCCGGCGCCGGGATCGAAACCGCCGGCGGGAGCGCCGGCCTGCTCCTGCGTTTCGCGGGCACTGACGAGGCCGTCGCGTGGCAGACCGCGAAGGCCGTCGAGACTATCGGCGCGCGCAGCAGGCTCGTCGATGTTAATGTGCTCGACGACGACGCGGCCGTCTGGGCGGGCCTCCAGTCCGCCGCTCTGAGCCTGCCGGCGCGCATCGTGTTGCGCGCGCGCGTGCCTTCCGCGGGGTTGCCTGATGTGCTCGACGCCGTATCGAACGTGCGGGCGGGCGATGGTTCAAGATTGTGTTGGCACGCAGGGGTCGGCGACGGCCGGCTCCGATTGTTCGACGACGAGGAAAGGACGGACGTGGAGCACGCGGCGGAGGTCGAACGTCTCCGCGTAGCTGCTCGGCGGCTCGGCGGCTCACTCGTCGTCGAGCGCGCGCCCGTGGCGGTGAAGGCCATCGTGGACGCGTGGGGTGTTAGTGATTCGACCGGCGCGCTCATGCGGCGCGTCAAGTCGCAACTCGACCCCGACGGAGTTTTCAGTCCGGGGCGCTTCTAACAGTACCGCGAGCGGTAGCGAGCGGGTTTGACGCGAGCGAGACGGGCCTCTGGTCGATGGCACACCCGCTCGCTACCGCTCGCGGTACTGTTCACCCAAGCATGTCACACGAGACACAACTCGGCGGCGCGCTCGCGGCGAACGGGGAGAAGATTCTGGCCTGCATCCACTGCGGCCTGTGTCTGGAGGCTTGCCCGACTTACGTCCACACGGGCGACGAGAACGACGGGCCGCGCGGGCGCATTTACCTGATGCGAGCCGTCGAGGAGGGGCAACTCCCCGTAGAGTCCGCCTCCTTCCGCACGCACATCAGCCGTTGCCTGGGCTGTCGCGCGTGCGAGAGCGCGTGCCCGGCGGGCGTCGAGTACGGGCACCTGCTCGAAGCCGCGCGCTCCGACATCGCCGCCGTCGCGCCGCCGCGTGGGGCCACGGCGCGCCTGCTCAACTTCGCGCTCCGACACGTCTGGACGCATCCGCGCCGGCTGCGACTCGCGTTCAAACTCGCGCGCGTCTTCCGCGACTGCGGCGTCCCGCGTGTGCTGCGCGCGTTGGGCGCGGCGCGTCTCCTTCCGTCGCGCACCGCGTTCGCGCTGGCGCTCCTCGAAGCGTCCGCTCCCAGATCGTTGAGCTTAGGAGATCGTTTAGACGATAAATCATCCGACCGCGCCGGCGGTCGCAGCACTCCGAGGGTGGACAGTGCGACGGAGCCGGCGTCGCCGGCAAGGAAGGCGCTCTTGTTCACGGGCTGTGTGATGGAAGGATTGTTCGCGCGTGTGAATCGCGCGACGGGGCGCGTGCTCGCGGCGAACGCCTGCGCGGCCGTAGCGCCGGACGAACAGGTCTGCTGCGGGGCGCTCCACGCGCATGCCGGCGACCTCGAAGGCGCACGCCGGCTCGCCCGCCGCAACATCGATGCCTTCGCCGACGAAGCGGAGCGGGCCATCGTCACCAACGCCGGCGGCTGCGGCGCGATGCTCGCCTCGTATGACAAACTCTTCGCCGAAGGCGACACTTACGCGGAGCGCGCCCGTCAGTTCGCCGCACGCATCCGCGACGTGAGTCAACAACTCGAAGCCGTGGGCCAGCGCGAGGGCGCACCGCTCGGCGACGCGGGGGCCGTGACCTACGACGCCTCCTGCCATCTCATCCACGGCCAGCGCGCCTTTGCCGCCCCGCTGAAAATACTCGCCGCGATTCCCCGCCTTCGCTTCGTCCCCCTCGAAGGCAGCGACGTGTGCTGCGGCGGGGCCGGCGTCTACAACCTGCTCGAAGTGGAGATGTCGGAGCGCGTGCTCGGCGAGAAACTGGCGCGCGTCGGCGACACCGGCGCGCGCCTGCTCGCCACGGGCAATCCGGGTTGCCACATGCAGATCGGCGCCGGCGCACTCTTGGCCGGGTCAGACCTGCGCGTCTGTCACCCCGTCGAACTCCTCGACGAGTCCTATCGGCGCGCGGGTTTCTACGCCGCCGACGAGTCAGTGTAATCCTTGAAAGTTTAGTCCGCGCGGAAGGCCACGCGCCCGCCGACGACGGTTAGCCTGACGTTGAAATCCGCGTCGAGCGCGACCAAGTCGGCGCGCTTGCCCGACTCTATGGAGCCGCAGTCGGCGTCGATGCCGAGCACGCGCGCCGGGACGTGCGCGGCCATGCGGGCGACTTCCGCAGTCGTCATGCCGAGTGAAAGACAGAGACGCACGGCGTCGAGCATGGAGATGACCGAGCCGGCGATACTCCCGCGCTCGTTGCTTGTGCGTCCGCCCTCGACGCGAATCGTCTCGCCCCAGACGCGGTGCTCGCCTTCGCCCAGCCCCGTCGGCGCCACCGCGTCGCTGATGAGGGCGATGCGCTCCGGCGTCTTGCAACGCACGGCGAGACGCAGGGCCAGCGCTTCGCAGTGAACTCCATCGGCGATGAGGTCGCAGGTCACATCGTCGGCGAGCAAGCCCCAGCCGACGGGGCCGGGCGTGCGGTGGTGAAACTGCGGCATGGCGTTCATGAAGTGCGTCATGTGACGCGCCCCGGCCGCGCGCGCTTGTTCGAGTACATCGACCCCGGCGCGTGTATGGCCGATGGAGACGACCCAGTCGCGCGCGACGAGTTCTCGCACCAGCTCCACGCCGCCGTCGATCTCGGGCGCGAGCGTCGTCATATGCACGGCGTCGGCGCGGCCGACGAGGGCGAGGCGTTCGAGGTCTGAAGGCTCGGCGTAGGAGCGGAAGAACTGTGTGCGGAGCGCGCCGCACTGGTGTTGGCTGACGAACGGCCCCTCGTAGTGGAGGCCGAGGGCGCGCGCGCCGGGTTCTTCCGCCGCGCGGGATTCCGCTTCCGTCTCGTGCTCCTGCTCGCGCATCAACTGCTCGACGGAGCGCGCCGCGCTCGCGTAGTCTTCGTCGGGCGCCGGGACGAGCGTCGGAAGCCAGGAGGTGACGCCGCGCGCAACGAGGAAGCGCGACACGCGGCCGAGGCCGTTGGCGTCAGCTTCGTTCACGTCAACGCCCAAAGCGCCGTGGATGTGGATGTCGATGAAGCCGGGGAGAAGCGTCAACCCCTCCAGATCAATGGTCTCAACGTCGTGCGCGGGGAGAGGTTCTTCAGGCCCGAACACACGTTTGATCCTCCCCTGCTCGATCAGGAGACATCCTTCCGAGAGGACGCCGCGCGCGCCTGTAATGGACGCTCCACGCAGAAGCAAATGACCGTCACGTTTCTTCTTCTCACTCATAATCTCGATGCCTTCATTCACATGCGTCTCAAGTCAACTCGCGAACAACACTCCAACAGAGAGCGGCCAATCGTAAAATCCAACGCTTGGCTAATCAAGTTGCATCCTCTATGATTTTGTAAGTGTTACCCGCTCTGGCAACGATTCCATCATGTTCGTCCTGACAGCTTCGCACAAGATTATCACCGCTCGCGGTCTCCTGGCATGCGGCCTTCTGCTGCTCCCGATTGGGACGACGGCACAGACGCCGCCGCCCAATGACTGCTCCGGCGCGACTCCACAGCTTGCCGCGGCGCGCGCGGCCGAGGAGCGCTCAGACTGGAGCGCCGCGCTTTCCAACTATCAAACGGCCCTCGAACACGCGCCCCGCTGCGTCGAACTTTTGATAAATCTCGGCGCGACTCACAATCGCCTCGGCCAGCCGGAGCAGGCCATTGTGACATTTCAACGCGCCGCGACGCTCAATCCGAACCTCGCTGTGGCGCACCTCAACTTAGGCATTACGTTTTTCCGCGCGCGCCGCTACGAGGACGCCGGCGCGGCGCTCGCACGCGCGGTCGAGATCGAACAGTCCAACGTGCAGGCGCGACAAATGCTGGCGCTCACACTGATCGCGCGCGAGCAGTTCACCGAAGCCGCCGCGCAGCTCGAATGGGTGCTGGCGCGCGAGGAGTCGAATCGTGGGGTGCTGCTGGCGCTCGGCGAATGCTATCTGCGTCTGAAGCGATACCGGGAGGCTGCCGAGCGCCTGGGCCGTCTCGTGCAGTTAGACCCAAACTCGGCGGCGGCGCGGCTCCGCCACGGCGAGGCGCTCGACAACTCCGGCGAATCCGAGTTGGCCCTCGGCGCTTTCCAACGGGCCGTTCAGCTCGACGCGCGTTTGTCCGAGGCTCACTATGCCCTCGGCTACGCCTTCCTCAAGCGGGGCAATCTCGCCGAGGCGGCCAGCGCCTTCGAGGCCGAGCTTCGGCTCAACCCTGACATGTTGCTGGCACGCTACCATCTCGGCAAGGTTTATCTGCAACAAGAGCGGCTCGCCGAGGCGACGGAATCGTTGACCCGCGTGGTCGATGCGTCGCCGGAGTTCCGCCCCGGTCTTGAGGCACTGGGCCAAGCGCTTTTGAAACAGAAGGAGGCGGCGCGCGCCGTCGTCATGCTCGAACGTGCGGTCAAACTCGGCCCCGACTGGCCCGACGGCCACGCGCTTCTCGGGCGTGCCTACATGGCCGCCGGACGCCGGGCGGAGGCCGGGCGGGCGTTCGCCATGGCCCAGCAACTGGCCGCGCGCGAGCGCAAGAGACTCGAAGAGAAGGTAGACAAGCAGAAGCCCTGACCTCGACAGTACCGAGGTCAGGGCTTTCAGCTTGCTCAGTCTTAACGGTCGTGGTACGAGGGCCGACTCGGCGGGAGTCGGCCCTCGAACTGTAAGCGCACCGAGGACGATTCGCCTAGAAGTAGAACTTCAAGCCGAGCTGAACCTGACGCGGGTCGCGGGTCGAGAAGAACTGACCGAACTGCGAGTTGATGTTGATCAGGTTCTGGACGCTATTGAAGGCCGCGTCGGTCGGCAGCCGATCAGGGATCGTCTGGAACACGTCGTTGAAGATCGTCTTGTTGAAGATGTTGAAGAACTCCGCGCGCAGTTGCACACGGATGTTCTCCGTGAAGATCAGGTTTTTCGACAGATTCACGTCCGTGAAAAACTGACTTGGGAAGCGGAACGGGGAGCGCGGCGAGTTGCCGATCTGGCCCGACAGCGTCGTCTGAAACGCCAGCGGGTTGAAGGCGTATGGGATGCCCCCGGCCGGGTTGACGGGGATGTTCTGAGTCGGGTCGCTGATGAGGTTCGGGCGGCTGCCACGCGCCGGGACGGTGGCCGAACCCTGGACGACGCGGTTTAAGGGCAGCCCCGTCTGCGCCGTCGTGATGCCGGCGATTTCCCAGCCGCTCAGCAAGAGGCGGCCCGCCGTCGTCTTGGCGAAGCCCGAGCCAAACGTCGGGACTTCGTAGACGTAGCTGGCGACGAAGACGTGCGTGCGGTCGAGACGCGAGACGGCCCGCTCCAGAGTGAAGTCGGTGCGAATCTGCGGCACGTCGATGGCGTCGCGGTCGTTAGTCGCGTCGGTGATGTTCTTCGACCATGTATACGACATCTGCGCCGTCAGCCCCTTCGCCGTCCTCATGCGGAACGAGCTGATGAGGCCGTGGTAGCGAGAGGTGGCGGTCGTCTGCCGGTCGGTGATCGTGCCGAAGCCGCGGAAGGGACGCGCGAGGTTGATGCAGTTGGCCGGGTTGTTCGAGGCGAGGAGCGCCGGGTCGCAGCCGGCCACGCCGCTCGCGGCGTTGAGAATCTCGGTCGGGGTCGGCGCGTTGATGTCCACGGGCCGGATCAGGTGGTTGCCGGCGGAGCCGGCGTAGCCGACCTCGAAGACCGTGTTGCGGAAAGGCTCCTGCTGCCAGGTGAGCGACCACTGCTGGACGATGGGCGTGACGAACGGGTCGGTCGTCGCGTTGACCGTGCCGAGGTTGCCGCGCGTCGTCGCCGCGACGGGCGCGGGGCTGCCGAACGGGACCGGGCTGGCGAACGTGCCCGTCAGGCTGATTGAGTTGTTGAAAGGCGGCGTCGTGAAGGAATTCTGCTCGACGATGCCGACGAGCGCCTGATCGTAATAGACGCCGTAGCCGCCGCGCAGAACCATCTTGCCTTCGCCGCGCGGGTCCCAGGCGAAGCCGATGCGCGGCCCCCAGTCGTTCTTGTCGCTCTTCTGGACTTGCCGGCCGAAGGGCGAATTCTGGCCCGCGTAGGCGAAGCCGTTCGTCAGGTCGAAAGTGCTGAGGGTGAACAGGGTGCAAGAGACGTTGGCGCACGTCGGCGCGCGCGACCGGTCGTAGAACTCCGGCAGGAACGTCGCCAGCACGTCTTCCGTGTCATAGGGCTGGCGGAAGCGATAGTAGCGGATGCCGTAATCGAGTTGGAAGTTGGGGCGCACTTTCCACGTGTCCTGGAAGTAGAACTCGGTGCGCCCGAAGCGCAGGTGCTCGATCACGTCGCGCTCCGGCTCGGCGTAGCTGGCCGCGCGCCCGAGCAGGAAGTCGGCCAGCCCGATGCCGGCGTTATTGCCCACGCGCGTCGTGATGCCCGTGAAGCCGTAGGTGCCCTGCGTGTTGCTGGCCGCGTTCTCGTCCTTCGACTCGAAGCTCACCTCCCCGCCGAACTTGAACGTGTGCGACCCGCGGATCATGGTTACGTTGTTCTTCGGGTTCCAGTTGCGGTACTTCACGTCGAAGAGCTGCCCGGAGCCGATGGTGGGCTGCCCCGTGATGTTGATGATCGGCGGCAGGCCCGAATTGTTCTGCTCGAAAATCTCGTTGTGCGGGACGCTCAAGTCCGAGTTGTAACGCCCGATGAGGTCTGACGTAATCTTGTTACCGGAGAAGGTGAAGGTGGCCTCGTTGACGATGTTCGGCCCGAAGGTGCTGGTCAGGCCGATGGCTAACACCTCGCCGGGGACGTTGGTGTTGGTCGTTGCTATGTCAGGGATCGTGGCGCCGAAGAAGAGGCCGCCCAGCTCGCGCGTCGCGGAGAGGTCGTGCGTGTAGCGACCCGTGAGCCGATGGGTCGAGCTGAAGTTGTGGTCGATGCGGATAGTTTCCTGCCGTGTGTTCTGGATGTTGGGCGTGACGACGGCGTAGCGGTTCGGCGCGCGCCCCGCCGTGGTCGAAGGGATGTTCGGCTCGGGGTAGAGGCTCAGGAGCGCCACCGCGGCCGGATTGATTCGCGCCGACGGGATGATGTTGCCGGGGAATTGCAGGTTCGTCAGCGGGTCGAAGATCGGCAGGTTGCCGGCCTCGGAGAAGTTGCCCTGACGTTCGAGCAGGCTGGGCACCGTGATGGCCGAAGCCAGACTCGGCGCGCGGATGATGCGGCGGAACTCGTGCGAGAACAGGAAGAACGTCTTATCCCGATTCGTGTTGTAGTGGCCGGGGATGAAGATGGGGCCGCTGACGAGATAGCCGAAGTTGTTGTAGCGCAGCTTGGGCCGCGGCGTGCGCGGCTCGCCGGCTGTGGCAAGCCCCGCCAGCACAGTCGCGTCGTTCGGCCCGAAGGTGCCGTTGGCGTTGTTGAAGAAGCTGTTGGCGTTGAGGCGGTCGTTGCGGACGAATTCGTAGAGGGTGCCGTGGAAGTCGCTTCCCCCGCCGCGCGTGATGATGTTGACGACGCCGCCGCCGGAGCGCCCGAACTCGGCCGAAGGCACCGAGGTGATGACGCGGAACTCCTGAATCGAGTCCACCGTCGGCACGGAGAGCAGCGTGACGTTTGAGCCAACGTCGGTGTTGGTCACGCCGTCAACGAGGAAGTTGATCGAGTTGCGACGGGTGCCGTTGATGCTGAAGTCAACGACGTTCGTCAGTCCGATGCCGATCTCGGAGGAGCCGGAACTGGTGACGCCCGGGATGAGGGTGAGCAACTGCATGAAGTTGCGGTTGTTGAGCGGAATTTCGACGACGCGCCGGTTCTCCACCACGTCGCCGACCGTGGGCGTCGTTTGGATGAGAGGCGCTTCGCTCGTGACCGTGATTGTCTCGCTGACGGCGCCGGCTTCGAGCGTGAAATTGAGCGTCTTCCGGTCGTTGACGTTCACTTCAAACCCCTGACTGACGTGCTCCTTAAAGCCCTGCGTGCGGACGGCGATGTCGTAGACGCCCGGCCGAAGCTGCGTGAACGTGTAGTTGCCGTCTTCGTCCGTCTGTATCTTGCGCTCCTCGCGCGTGTTCGTACTGGTCAGAGTAACCTCGGCGTTGGGCACGGCCGCACCCGCCGTGTCGGTCACGGTGCCCAGAATCGAGCCGGTGACTTCCTGTGCAAACGCCGTCGTCGCGCTCAGTGTTAAGGCGCAGGCGACGAGGGCGATAATTCGCTTGAACATTAGCTACCTCCAAAGAGTTACAGGGGAGTACTGTCAATGATGTCTGTACAAATGGTAAAGGCCGGGAGTTGCCGTCCGGTCTCGCGCCATCCGTCGGATTTTTTTCGTGTGCCCTTCCTCTACTGATCTTTACATCTTTCCACGCGGCGCGTGCCGGATTGCGGCGCCGGGGCGCGCGGCCGTCAGTTGGCCGTCGGCGACGACCGATTCGCCGTTGACGAAGACGTGGATGATGCCGGCCGCGTACTGGTGCGGCTGGTCGAAGGTGGCGAGGTCGGCCACGGTCTTCTCGTCGAAGACGACGAGGTCGGCGGCCATCCCTTCGCGCACCAGCCCGCGGTCGAAGAGGCCGAAGGTCTGGGCCGGCAGCGAGGTCATCTTGCGGACGGCGTCTTCGAGCGGGATGACGCCCTGCTCGCGGACGTAGCGCCCGAGGACACGGGCGTTGTTGCCGTAGCCGCGCGGGTGCGGCACGCCTTCGCCGTGGCGGCGCACGCCCGAGTCGGAGGCGATCATCGTGAACGGCTCGCGCATGATGCGGCGCACGTCTTCCTCGCCCATCGAATGGTAGACCATCGAGGCGCCGCCCGCCTCGTACATCGAGAGTATCTGTTCGATCTGCGAGCCGATGTCCGCACGGCCGCGCGCCTGCTTCGTGATCTCGGCGATGTTCTTCCCGTTGAGCGCCGGGTCGGCGCGGTGGCTGGCGACGAACGCGTAAGAGTAGTCCTTGAAGCCGCTCCGCTTCAAGCCGTCGCGCATCTCTTTGACGACGCGGGCGCGTGTCGGCTTGTCGGCCAGACGCTTCTTCCCCTCCTCGCGCCCGCCTTCGAGCACCCATGAGGGGATACGCGAGTCGAGCGAGGTGGACGAGGCCGTGTAGGCGTATTGATCGACCGTCACCTGAAGACCGCGCGCGCGGGCCTCGCGCACGAGGCCCAAGGTCTCGCCCGTGCGGCCCCACCAGCGCTTGTTGCTGATCTTGAAGTGGGAGATTTCCACGGGGAGTCCGGCCTGCTCGCCGATGTGGATGCTCTCGCGGATGGCGTCGAGCACGCGCTCGCCCTCGTTGCGCATGTGGGTGGCGTAGACGCCGCCGTGGCGGGCGGCGATGCGGGCGAGGGCCACCACTTCGCCGGTCTTGGCGTAGGTGCCGGGAACATAGATGAGGCCGGTGGAGAGGCCGACGGCGCCGTCGCGCATCGCCTGCTCAACCAGACCCTCCATCTTTTGCAACTCCTCGGCCGATGGCTCGCGGTTGGCCGTGCCCATCACGGCGGCGCGCACCGAGCCGTGGCCGACGAGCGTGGCGAGGTTGACGGCGAGCGGCTTGCTACGGACGCCGTCGAGGTACTCGGAGACGTTGACGGCCGAGCCGCCGCAGTTGCCGGAGACTAGAGTGGTCACGCCCATGCGGACGAAGTTTTCCGCCTCGGGCAGGTTGTAGATGTCTTCGACGTGCGCGTGAACGTCGATGAAGCCGGGGGCGAGAATCTGTCCGCGGGCGTCGATGACGCGCGCGGCCTCCTCGGGGGCGATGCGGCCGACGCGGGCGATGCGGCCTTCACGGACGCCCACGTCGGCGCGGAACCACGGGTTGCCGGCGCCGTCAACGACGCGGGCGTTCGTGATGACGAGATCGTAGCGGGCTTCCGAAGCGGCGCCCGTCGCGGCGCGTAGCCGCGCGGGTTGCTGCGAGAAGAGGAGTGCGGCGACGGCGGCCGCGAGGGCCGCGCGCCTCAGGTGTCTTTTCATCAAATCAAAATTCGCGGACGGG
This sequence comes from Pyrinomonadaceae bacterium, assembly GCA_036380435.1. Classification (GTDB taxonomy): domain Bacteria; phylum Acidobacteriota; class Blastocatellia; order Pyrinomonadales; family Pyrinomonadaceae; genus DASQDT01. The sequence goes on from DASVES010000381.1 coordinate 10,901, forward strand.
GAAAAGGGGCGCGGGC
>DASVES010000382.1:0-4401 GCA_036380435.1 Pyrinomonadaceae bacterium
AAGCTCGAACTGACGGACAACGCCGTCCGCGCTCACCTGCTCACGCTTGAACGCGACGGCCTCGTCCGGCAGAGCGGCGTGCAGCGCGGAGCGCGCAAGCCGCATTTCGCCTACGAGCTGACGGCCGAGGCCGAGCGCCTCTTCCCCAAAGCCTACGACGCCCTGCTCAACCAACTGATCACCGCGCTGAAGGGCCGCCTCCCGGCGGGCGCGCTCGAAGACGTTCTGCGCGAGGTCGGCAGGTCTCTGGCTGCCCGGCATGCTTCAGGCCAGACACCCGTTGACCTGGAGGGCCGATTGCAGAACGCGTTGGAGGTGTTAAAAGCTCTCGGCGGGTCGCCGAGTGTGGAAAGAGAGGACGGCAGGCTAATCATCCGCAGCGGCGGGTGCCCGCTCTCGGCGGCGGTCGTCGAGCACCCGGAGGTGTGCGAGCTGGCGGAAGCACTCGTCTCCGAGATCGTCGGCCTGCCGGTTCGGGAGCGCTGCGTCCGGGGGGAGTCCCCCAAGTGCTGCTTTGAGCTGGGCGACTAGAATGAAGCAGGTGCCTTGGATTTGCAGGCTAACCTGCGCGGATCACTTCGACCGAGCAGTGCGCGCGCGCCGCGACTGCCGCCGACACGCTCCCCAATAAGAAGCGCTCGACGCGGCTGCTGAAGCCGGTCGCGCCCATAAAGATGCAGTCGGCGCCGAACTCTTCGGCGTGGCGGACGAGCACCTGCTTCGGGTCGCCTGCGTCAATCACAGACGACACGGTGACGCCTTTGTCGTCCAGCCCGGCGCGCAGTTCCTTCACCGCCTCCGCCGCGATCTCCTCCGCCTGCGTGCTCTCCGTCTCGTTCACCTCATCCACAAACTCGCCCGCCGGTGGGATGAGGAGGGAGACAGGGAAGGCTTTAATCAAATCCTGCGCGACGACGACACGCACCTCACTGCCCGGCGACCAACCGCGCGCGGCGACCGCCCGCACAGCCGCCTGCGCCCCTGTTGAACCGTCAACGCCGACAAGGACGTGATCGGCCGCCGCTCCTGCGCCTGTCGCACGACGCGAGACGCGCACTGAAGTCTGCGCTTCGGTCAACACTTTCTGTGACACGCTGCCCAGCACGAACCTTCCCAGCGCCGTGTGACCGCGCGAACCGACGATAATGAGTTGGGGCCGCCATTCCCCGGCGCGATTCAGCAACTCGCACGCGGGCGAGCCGTGAGCGGCTTCCAGGCTGATCGTCCACTGCGGAAAGATGCGCCTCACGCGCTCGCCCCCGCGCTCCGCCAACGCCTGCGCCTGTCCGACGATGCGCGCCGCGCGTTCGCGCGCACGTTTGACGCCCGCCGAAACCTGGAGCGGGAAGGTGTCGTCGATCACCTCGTCGCCCGGCGGCGGAAGCCACACTTCCGCGACCGAGACCACGAGCGCCTCGACGTTCTGCGTTGGCAGCCCCGCGCGCTGCAACCCGTCAATCCCTGTGTCGGCGCTCTGAGAGCCGTCGTAAGCAATTAGTATTTTCATCCTTGAATTCACCTCCTGAGAATATCCGGCGCGAGAATGATATATCTTCCGACTGCGGCACCCGTGATTGAATCAACCATAAATGGCCGTAAGAGTAATTACCAGGCGGCGATTAGCCGCAGATGCCGCGCCGCCAGCAGCAGGTACACCCCGTAGGCGGTCAGCCCCACGGCGGCGGCGATCAAAATCCACGCCCCGAAGGGCTGCTCTTCGAGCGCGCGGAGGATGTCGCCGAACCCGCGCGCTTCAACTTCCTCCACGTACCACCCGGCGTAGACGAGAAACGCCCCCATAATCAGAAACCCTGTGCCGCGCCCCGCATAGCCCGCGACGCCACAGGCTAACGTCGCCCTTTCAACGCGGCGGCTCATGCGTTCGAGTTCGAGGTCCATCGTGAACCGGCGGCTCACCGCCTTGTAGAAATAGAATATGGCGACGCCGATAATGACGAGCCCGACTAATAGGGTCAGCCACCCGTCGAGCGGCTTCCACACGAACAACAGGGTCGCCCATCCGCGCGCGGCCGGCGGCCCGCCGGAACTCAGGGCCGCCAGCCCCAGCACCAGTCTGAGCGCCGCCAGCGCGATGCCGACGTGCGCGAGCCCGCTCAAGGCAAAACCCACGCGTCTGAGGATACGCATGATCGGCTTTGGCGGCACGCCTTCGGCGGGCTCGACTAAGACCTGCACGAAGCGGCGGAGGATGTAGCCGCAGAGTCCGACGGCGACGAAGGCGACGACTAGCCGCCCGAACGGTTGCGCGACGATCAGGTTGAGCGCGCCCCGCGCCCCCCTCACGCGCCCGCCGACATTGACTGCCGCCAGCGACGCCGTGCCGCCGACGATCACGTAAAGCAAACCTTCCGCCGCGTAGCCGAGCCTCGCCAGCCGATGGACCCACGGGCTGGCCGCGAGTTGTTCGGAGAATCGGGCAAAGGCGTCCCATCGCCACCGCGCCGGTCGGTTCTCCTCGTCAGACACGGCCTTCGTCACCAGCCCGTTTACCAGCACCTTTCTCACCCTCCGCCTCGCCGCCCTCGTGCATTACGTGGTCGCCGAGCACGTCTTCGACGTAGAGCATCTTGACGAGAATCATGGCGACCGCCGTGAGCGGCGATGCGAGTAGGATGCCGATGAAGCCGAACGCCAACCCCAACAGCACTTGCGCCGTGATCGTCAACACGGGCGGCAGTTCCACGCTCTTGCGGTCAACGAGGGGGGTCAGAATGTAGCCGTCAACTGATTGCAGCGCGAGATAGAGCAGCGCGACGTACAGGGCTTGCTGCGGACCTTGTAAGAAAGCGATGAGCACGGCAGGTACGGCCGCGATCCACGGTCCGAAGTTCGGGACGAAGTTAAGCAGCCCCGCGAGCAGACCGAGCGTCAGCGCGAGCGGCACACCCAAGAGCCACAACCCCAGAGCCGTCAACCCGCCGTTGACGAGCATCAAGCCGAAGCGACCGCCGAGCCAGTGCCACAACGCCGCGTCAATGACACCTAAGATTTCTCCGGCGCGCTCTCGATGCCGGAAAGGCAGCAGGTGTTTGATGCCTCTTGAATAAAGATCAGGCTGCGAAGCGAGGTAGAGACCGATGACGACGACGACGAGGACGTTCACAACCGTGCCAAGTGTCGTCGAAGCCAACCCCGTGAGGCGCGTGACGATGGTGCCGCCGCGCTCGGCGAGCCAATCGTTGAGGTTCGGCAAACCATCAAACGCGTTTCGCGCCCATTCGTATTGTCCGAAGTAGCGTTTCACGTTCTCGACGGCTTGCGGAAGTTGCTGTCGCAGTTCGCTCATCTGCTCGCCGATGCGACCCGTCACCAACAACGCTACGGCAATGATGAGGGCGACGAGCGCGACCGCGACGATTGCCAGCGAAAGCCCGCGCCCAATGCCTGTTTTCTGACCTAAAAACCTGCTGAAGCCGCGCAGCAGAATCGAGACGAGCACGCCCGCGAAGACGAGCATCAGCAAATCCGCCGCGTACCAAACGAAATAGAGTACGAGCACCACGCACACCACGACGAGGGTCGCGATGAGCACGCGCCGCGCGAACGCCAACGACTCGCTTTCCCGTCCCGCCTCTGTCTCTCCCCGCGAGTTCAAATCTGAAGTGATTTTCATTTGTTTCACCAGCGGTCATCACTCAATTCAACAGCGGTAGATACAAATGGATTTGCGATTTTATTAATTTTCGACACCTACCGAATTTGACGACTCCCGGGCTTTACCTCAAGACATTTCCTGGTCTTCATGATTGGCCGACGGCGTGGTCATGCGTTTTACGATACCGGAACTGAAGCCGGGGACAGCTAACTGCACCACGCCGGATGCCGACGTATCTTTGTTATTGATCGCCAGACCACCGTCGGTCGGGTCGAGCGTCGCCCACACTTTCACAGGCGCGCCGAAGACCTCGGGGTTACAAAACACATCACCAGAATTTCTCTCTGAATTACAGATATGGTCACAAAGCGGGTAGTGACTTAAACAGATCTTCCGCCGATGGACGACCGGGCTTTTCTAACCTCGCATCACCTGCCCGATGCCCGGGGTGTTCGATCCTTAATGACGCGCCCTGCACTCACGAATGAAATCCCTTGCTGCTGAGCCGTGCTGATCATGACCGCCTCGACCACGGGCTCCGTCACCTCGGCGCCGGCGCTCCACTCCACAATGAAGTTAGCTCCCGCCCCGCCGCTCGTGTCGTCCTCCGCCACCACAAAGTCGGTCGAAGCCATCGGAGCCAGACTGATCGCCTTGTTCAGGTACTCCCTAACCAGCGCACCATTCGTGCCGTAGTAGCGCACCGAGGCGATGCTTATAGGATTTTGAGCATCCGTGTTCCGGATGCTGAGCGTGGCGCTTAAGTTGATCACGCGGCTTTTATC
>DASVES010000383.1:0-5844 GCA_036380435.1 Pyrinomonadaceae bacterium
CCCGGTAGCATGATGTAGACCCTTTCGCCGCCACGAAAACGATGCGCTTCCCGCAGACATTCATCGACGACCTGAGAAGGCAGGCGGACATCGTCCGCGTGGTGGGCGACTACGTGACGCTCAAGAAGAAGGGCACGAACTGGATGGCCTGCTGCCCGTTCCATCAGGAGAAGTCGCCCTCGTTCTCGGTCAGCCCGTCGAAAGACATCTTCTATTGTTTCGGGTGTAGCAAGGGAGGTTCAGTCTTCAACTTCGTGATGGAGATGGAGCGCGTGTCGTTCCCCGAGGCGGTGCGGATCGTGGCGGAGAAGTCGGGGATGCCGCTGCCGAAGATGGAGGGCGAGGGGAAGTTTGAGGCGCGGCGGCAGGAGGCCGATGCGGTCGTCGAGTTGAACGCGTGGGCGCTGGAGTGGTGGGAGCAGCAGTTCGGCGGGGACAACGAGGAGGCGCGCTTCGCGCGTGAGTACGTCGAAGGGCGCGGCATCACGGAGGAGACGCGGCGGGCGTTTCGGCTCGGCTACGCGCCGAACAGTTGGGACGCGCTGAGTTCGCACCTCCGGCGCAAGGGTGCAAGCGCGGCCGACATCGAGGGCAGCGGCCTCGTCGTCAAGAAGGACGCGGGCGGCTCCTACGACCGCTTCCGCGGGCGCGTCATCTTTCCCGTGCTCGACGCGCAGGGGCGAGCCGTCGCCTTCGGCGCACGCGCCATCCGCGCCGGCGACGAGCCGAAGTATCTCAACTCGCCCGAGACCGCGGCCTACACCAAGGGCCGCCACCTCTTCGGCCTCAACCTCACGCGCGACGAGATCAGGCTCAAGAAATTCGCCATCCTCGTCGAGGGTTATCTGGACTTAATCGTCCCCTATCAGCTCGGCGTGAAGAACGTCGTGGCGAGTCTCGGCACGGCCCTGACGCCGGAGCAGGCGCGTCTGCTCGCGCGGTTTGCGCGCCGCGTGGTGGTCAACTATGATGGCGACCGCGCCGGAGTCTCGGCCGCGAAACGGGCCATCGAAACCCTTCTCGCGGAAGACTTCGAGGTCAAGGTGCTGGCCCTGCCTGACGGGGCCGACCCGGACGAATTCCTGAGGGCGCACGGCGCCGAAGAGTACAACCGGCGGCGGGGGGAGGCGCTCCCACACATCCAATTCGTGCTCGCGCAGGCTCAGCGCGACCGCAACCTCCGCAGCCCGGCCGAGAAGGCTCAGGCCGTGGACGAAGTGCTCCCATACCTGCGCGCCGTCCGTCATCCCGTCCAGAAGCGCGAATACTTCGACATGGCGATGGACGCGCTGCGCGTTGACGACGACGCCCTGCGTAACGATCTTTGGAAGACCATCAGCCCGCGTGCTCAGGCGGCCGTGGCATCTTCGGCCGCGCGGCCCGCGCCCGAGGAGGTCAAAGAGAGGTTCGCGCGCGCCGCCGCGCTCCGGCCGACGGTCGCCGAGCACCGTTTGCTTGAGCTGCTCGTCCACGACGCGGAGTTGCGCCGCGACGTGCTCCCGCGACTCGAAGAGGACGACTACGCGGAGCTGCCCACGGCCGCCGTTTTCCGCGCGCTCAGAGAGCTGCACGCCCGCGGCGCCGACCCCGACTTCACCGCCCTGAGCGAGCTGACCGCCGGCGACGACGTGGCCTCGGACTTCGTGCCGCTGCTGTTGATGGGCGAGTCGGAGCGCGCCGAGGGCGAGGCGACCGACGACCTTCTGGCCGAGGCCGAGAGCTGTCTGCAAGCCCTGCGCCTGATGCGCGTTGACTGGCGTATCCGAGAACTCGCCGCCGAGATTACCGAGGCCGACCGCGCCGGCGACGAGGCGCGCCGCGACCGCCTCATCATGGAAGACCTGGAGTTGAAACGCCGCAAACAACAGATGTCAGAGGTCAGGAATTAGGCGGGGCCGAAAACTTGCGTTACCGGCCTCCAGCCTCTAATCTCTGACCTCTCGTTTTTCGGAGGTGGACAACAAGCCTTGAGCATGGAAGAGAAAGATCAGGACGACGTCATGCAGCGCCTTCTGGAGCTGGGCGGCGACAAAAAGTTTCTCACCTTCGACGACCTCAACCGCGAACTCCCCGACAACATCGTCTCCCCGGACGACATCGAGGACGTGCTCCAGAAGCTCGAAGGCTCCGGCGTCCCCGTCGCCGATTCCGACGAGCGCCTTATCGAGCAGGCCACGGTCGTCGTCTCCCCCGAAGACTTGGACGGCGAGCTTGACGAGGACATCGAGCTTGACCTCTCCGCCGGCGCGCTGGAAAAAACCAACGACCCCGTCCGCCTCTATCTCCGCGAGATGGGCGTCGTCCCGCTCTTAACGCGCGAGGGCGAAGTCTCCATCGCCAAGCGTATCGAGCGCGGGCAGGTCAAGACGCAGAAGGCCATCTCGCGCTCGCCCATCGCCGTGCGCGAACTCCTCCGCATGGGCGATGAGCTGGAAGCGGGCAAGACCGCCATCCGCGACGTGGTCACCTTCTCCGATCAGGCTGAGCTGACGGGGCAGGAGGACAAGGCCGACGAGTATTTGCAGTGGACGGTCGAGGGCATCAACAACATCCGGCGCGTCTTCAAGGCGGGCCTCAAGGAGTGGGAGCGGCTGCGCGCCGAGACGAAGCTGACGCGCGGCAAGAAGTCGAAGAAGATGCTCCGGCTCCGGCGCAAGGTGGCGCGCATGCGCCTCGACATCTCGCAGGAGATGAAGGGGCTGAACATGACGGAGAAGGCCCGCCAGCGCCTCATCGACTCCATCCGCAAAGTCCACAGGGAGGTTCGCGTCCAGGAGCGCGACACCGAGACTTACAACGAGAAACTGACGCGCAAGCGCATCCGCCCCGACGAAGAGCGCGAGTGGAAGCGTCAGATCACGAACGCCCGCCGCCGCCTCCAGCAGATCGAGGCCGAGCACGGCGTCTCCCCTATCGAGATCAAGCGTTCGCTCCAGTCAATCGTCACCGGCGAGCACGAGACCGCACAGGCCAAGCGCGAACTCATCGAGGCCAACCTCCGCCTCGTCGTCTCCATCGCCAAGAAGTACACCAACCGCGGCCTCCAGTTTTTAGACTTGATTCAGGAGGGCAACATCGGCCTGATGAAGGCCGTGGACAAGTTCGAGTGGCGGCGCGGCTACAAGTTCTCGACCTACGCGACGTGGTGGATTCGGCAGGCCATCACCCGCGCCATCGCCGATCAGGCGCGCACCATCCGCATCCCCGTCCACATGATCGAGACCATCAACAAGCTCATCCGCACCAGCCGCGCGCTCGTGCAGGAGCTGGGGCGCGAGCCGACGAGCGACGAGATCGCGCGCAAGATGGACATCCCCGTCTCGAAGGTGCGCAAGGTTCTGAAGATCGCGCAGGAGCCGATAAGTCTGGAGACGCCCATCGGCGAGGAGGAAGACTCGCACCTCGGCGACTTCATCGAGGACAAGTCGATCCAGAACCCGGCCGACTCGGTCGTCGCCTCCAACCTGCGCGAGATTACGGACGAGGTGCTGGCAACACTGACGCCCCGCGAGGAGAAGGTCATCAAGATGCGCTTCGGCCTCGGCTCATCGGGTTCCGAGCACACGCTCGAAGAGGTCGGCCAGCACTTCGCCGTCACCCGCGAGCGCATCCGCCAGATTGAGGCCAAAGCCCTGCGAAAGCTCCGCCACCCCTCGCGCTCGCGCAAGCTCAAAGCCTTTCTCGAAGGCACGCGGCCGGTCTGACAGCGGGCGCGGCGGACGTTTAACTGGTAAACTGATGGCAAGCCTGAAGCATCAAAGCTCGGGCTTGCCATCAACGTTTTAAGTCGAAAGTATGTCGAAGAAGATCATCGAAAGTTACCGGCGCAGGCTTGCGCGCGAAGAGGGGCACATCACGAAGCGCGGCGCGCGCCTGCGCGTGGCGTTGTGCTACCCGAACGTCTACGCCGTCGGCATGGCCAACCTCGGCTTCCACTCCGTCTACGAAATCTTCAACCAGATTCCCGAGGTCTCCTGCGAGCGCGTCTTTCTGCCCGACGACGACGAGATGCGCGAGTACGAGCGCGCGGGCACGTCGCTCCTGAGTCTGGAGACGCAGACGAGCGTCGGCGACTTCGACGTGCTGGCCTTCTCCATCTCGTTCGAGACCGACTATTACCACATGGCGCAACTGCTGCGCCTCGCGCGCATCCCGCTGCTCGCCGCGGAGCGCACGCACCACGACCCGCTCATCGTCATGGGCGGCGCCGCTTCGTTTCTCAACCCCGAACCCATCGCCGACTTCACGGACGTGGTCGCCGTCGGCGAGGGCGAAATCCTCGTCCCCCGACTCGCCGACATCATCCTTGAGAACGCCGACGAGGGCGGCACGAAGGAAGACCTGCTGCTGAAGCTGGCGCGCAACGGTCGGGGCTTTTACGTCCCCTCGCTCTACGAGGTGACTCATAACGACGACGGCACCATCGCCGCCTACGAGGTGACGGCCGAGGGCGTGCCCGCGAAGGTCGGCCGCATGGTCGCGGCCGAGAACCCGAAGGAAGGCTCTCTGCGGCGCGCGATTCGCCGCGGCGATTGGGACGTGGCCGCCCGCCTCAAGGGCGAAGAGGTCTTCGCACCCTCCACGGTCGTCTGGGCGCCGGACGCGGAGATGGGCGAGCGCTTCCTCATCGAGATTTCGCGCGGATGCTCGCAGGGGTGCCGCTTCTGCTGGGCCGGTTTCAACTACTGGCCGCCGCGCGTCGTCCCGGCCCGCGACATCCTCGCCAAAGCCGCCGCGTGGCGCTCGAAGACCGACAAGATCGGCCTCGTCTCCACGGCCGTCTGCGACCACCCCGAGATCAGCGAGATTCTCTCGGGCCTGCGCGCGATGGACTACAAGATTTCGGTCTCCAGCTTGCGGCTCGACCAGATCGAAGATGAACTCCTCGACGCGCTTGTCGATTCCGGCGACCACCAGATCGCCGTCGCGCCCGAAACGGGGAGCGACCGCCTCCGCAAAGTCATCAACAAGAACCTGACGAACGATGAGATCGTGGACATCTGCGGGGCGGTGTTCGACCGCGGGATGCTCAACCTGAAGCTCTACATGATGGCGGGGCTGCCGACCGAGACCGAGGAAGACCTCGAAGCGATGGTCGCGCTCGTCGAGCGCGTCAAAGACAGGATGATCGAGACGGGCCGGCGGTTCGGCCGCGTCGGCAAAATCATCCCGGCCTTAAACGGCTTCGTGCCCAAGCCGAACACGCCCTTCCAGTGGGAGCCGATCTGCGAGGAGCGCGAGCTGAAGCGGCGTCTGAAGTGGCTCTCGAAGAATCTGGCGCGCATCCCCAACGTCGAGGTGCGCGTGATGTCGGCGCGAGTGGCGCACGAGCAGGCGCTTTTTTCGCTCGGCGACCGCTCGGTCGGCCGCGTCATCGAGTCCATGACGCGCCACCGCGGCGACCTTCAGGCCGCCCTGCGTGAAACGAACTTCGACGCCGACTTCCACACCGGCCGCCGGCGCACCTACGACGAGGTGCTGCCCTGGGAGATCGTGGACGCCGGCCTCGGTCGCGAGTTCATGGAGCGCGAGCACGAGCGCGCGCAGATCGCCAAATCGACGGCGCCCTGCCCCTCGGTGGACACCTGCACGCGCTGCGGCGTCTGCCCCACCACCTGGCTCGCCGCCGCGCCGCCCGGACTCGTCCAGCTCACCGCCGCCGCGGTCTGAAGTAAGGCAAAAGTAAATGGAAAAGCGTTACCAAGTGTTCGTAAGCTCCACTTACGCTGACCTACGCGAGGAACGCCAGCGGGTGATTCAAGCCCTGATGGAGATGGACTGTATCCCTTCCGGCATGGAACTATTCCCCGCTGCTGATGAGGAACAATGGGAGTTTATCAATAG
>DASVES010000384.1:0-10452 GCA_036380435.1 Pyrinomonadaceae bacterium
CCGCCGACGAGCGTGAGCTTGAGGGCGTCGAAGAGGTTGGCCTCGCTTGAGACGGGGCGGTTGCGGAGCAGGAGGTTGATGGTCTGGTTGATGCGCGTCGGGTCGTTGGTAAAGTCCGTGATGGGCGTGACGCGCATGTCGTAGGCGATGACGGAGACGTAGTCGGCGGGCGGCTTGATGAACTGCGAGAGGAACATGGCCATCGGCCGCAGCACCTCGAAGAGTCCCGGCTCGTAGTTGTCGGCCCGCAGCTTCTGATCCATCAGGTTGCTGTATTCCAGAACCATCGCCACCGTGATGGGCGCTTCGGGCGTGCCGAAGTTCGAGACCTGCTGCTGGACGCCGTCCTCGAAGACGGCGAAGTTCTCCTTCTTCAGCCCCGTGATGACCTGCTTCGTCTTCTTGTGGATGACGACGGCCTCCAGATTGACGAGCGCCGTCGAGACCTTTACCGGCTCGGTGTCTTCGATGGCGTCGGCGGGCGGCGACGGCTCCACGTCGGGCGGCTGCTCGCCAGGGCGCGGCTGCTGGCCGGGGTCGGGGCGCTTGTTTTTCTTCTGCGGCTCCTGCGCGGGCACGCGTCTCGACTGCGCGAGCGCGGTGGGCGCGCTCAGGGGGCCGAGCGACGCGCAGAGGAGCGCCAGAGCGACGACGAGGACGGAGGCGGTGCTGCGGCCTTGTTTGAATCTCTTCATGGACGAAAAAACCTCTTGCGACAGGGGGCCGGGGAATCATTTTCAGGGGCGACGCTTACGGCCGAATATACGCCCAAAAGCCGTAAATCGAAAATCGTTAATCGTCAATCGATGGGGTGTCGCTCACTCAACCCGAGCGGCGCCGCTCAGGTCGGGTCTGACTCAACCACGATTGACGATTGACGATTCACGATTTACGGCCTTTGGATGCCGCAACTCTCGCGCGTGTTGGCCGCGCGCGCCGGCCGCGGTCAGGGCCGGGCCTGGCCGCTGGTGACGGGTTCGGCCTCGATGAGGGCGTCGTAGGTGCCGGTGTTGTCGGCCAGGTTGCCCTCGTTGATGCCGAGGAAGAGGCGGCCGTCGCGTGTGGCGTAGAACTCACGGCCCGCGCCGATGTAGACGAACTCGTCGTTATCGTCGCCGACGACGGCGATGAGCGCGCCCGTCGGCTCGTCGCGCATCAGCTTCTCGTTGTCGGCGACGCGCGACAGCCCCGTCGGCGTGGCGAAGCGCCCCTGCCCGAGCGAGATGCGCCCCGACGCCGAGATACGCAGCCGCTGACCTTTACGCACCATCAGCCCCGAGTCCGTCCAGCCGTTGGCGGCGTTGTCGGCGCGCACGCGCACGCGCACGGGGAAGAACTGCGATGACGGCGACGACGATGAAGGCGAAGGCTGCGCCGCGCCCGTGTCAGACGTGCGGGAGTTGTTTGCCGGCGGCGGGTTGCCGGCGCCCTGCATACGCGGCTGCTCGGAGGGCTGCGAGGTGTTGCGGCTCGGGGCCGGGTTGGACGCGCGGTTATCGACCGGGGCGGCCGTCTGCGTGTCGCCGGCATCGGCGGTCGTGGAGCCTGCCGGCGCGCCGTCGAACTCGATGGACTCGACCTCCTCGATGTAAACCTGAATGCGGTTGCGCCGGCCGCGCGCCGTCGGCTCCATCAGCACCGTGAACTGCTCGTCGCGGAAGCCGACGACCTGACCACGGATGATCGAGCCGTTCTTGAGCCGGATGGTGTCGGCGAGGACGGCCGACGAAGCGGCGACGGCCAGAGCCACGGCGACGATGGCGCGCGAGAATTTAACCTTCATGTTCTCCTCCGTGGGGCGAGCGCATCGCCCCCTTGCGAAAGCTTCCAGACATGGCACGTGTAGCAGAGAGACGGGCGCTTTGGCAAGCGGGGGAAAGTTCTCCGTCCCCGTGGATGTGCGCGGCGCGCGCGCGGGTTGCCCGCCACTTGCGCGCCCGCGCGCGGCGGCGCAAGTTTCCACCCCGCCAAATGGAAACGACAGGCCAGAGCGGCCTGCCGTTTCGGCGTCTCGAATCTCGTGGTGGAGCAGAAGGGGGCTCGAATCCCTAGCCTTTGCATAGGACGGTTATTGACGGTTCTCGCGGAAATAGTAAACTCCCCGAATGAGTAGCGAATTGGAATTCGCGGCGTGCACGCCTCGCCCCGTCAGTCCTGACGGTTTCAATCCCGAGGCCGTTCTGCCTTTCGGTCTTACGGCAGCGCATGTTCATCATGCGATGGATGACTTTATAAGGTTAATGCATGTCGCCAACGTGCAACTACACGGCAAGCAAATTCAACGACTGGAGACTATTCTGGCCCCTGCTAATTTCAGCGGCATGGTCGGTGATTTCATGGCGGCGACCATTCCCAACTATTGCGACGGGCTTGCCAGGAATATGTTTCACAACGGTCACCCGGACATGATTCCCAAGGGGCGCTTCCCGGATGATTCTGTTCAATACGCGCATGAAGGGATTGAAATCAAAGCGTCGCGCTATTTGGCCGGATGGCAGGGGCATAACCCCGAGAATGCGTGGTTGATGGTTTTCGTCTTCGGTAGCAACAGACCCGCTGACGCTCTCAAAGGCATGGCGCCCAGGCCGTTTGAATTTCAGATGGTCGTGGGTGCGCAAATTACGGAGGCGGACTGGGGTGTTGCAGGGCGTAGGGAGGGAGGCCGACGTACCCCGACCGCCGGCGTCCTCCGCACAGGACGAGAAAAGATGATGGCGAACTGGATTTACAAAGCCCCCGACCTTACTCGAAAGGAAGAAGCGACCCTTCTTGCTGCTCCTCCTCCCTCGTAGTCTGGATAGCGGCAAGTTTCGGAATCGCCTTGATGCTTAGTTCGTAGTAATCCACAAATCGTTCAACCCCCACCGACGCGACACCCATCGCCTCCGCCGCCGCGATGGTCGAACCACCGCCCATGAAAGGGTCGGCGATGACTCCGACGCCGAGCGGAAGCACGGCGTGAACGATTTGGCGCATGAACGCTTGCGGCTTAAGCGTCGGATGCCCGGCAATCTCTTTTTCGCTCCGGGGAGTTCGCCCACTCGGAATAATATCTGTGAACGGTTTATCGTCGGGCGTACGACGTAACCCGCCGGTCTGGAATTCGCGCAAGCACTCACTTACTTTCATTCCTTTGGTAAGCGGCTTCCGCAGGATGCCCCACGGCTCATAAGCTGAACGCGGCAAACTGGACACGTTCGGAAATTCATTCTCCGCATTCTTCGGGCGGTCGCCGCCGCGAAACGTCCGCACGAACCGAATCAACTCACCGCGAAACTCCAGCCCGCCCGCAACTAATGCGGAAAAGACTAACTGGGAAAGAAAAGCATTTGTGGCAATAAAAAGGTGCGCGCCGGGCCGAAGGGAGCGCTCGACAACCTTCGCCCATTCAACAAAGAAGGTGTGGATTTGCTTCCGCTCTTTTTGATTCAAGGCCGTGAAGCGGGGGAGAGGTTGGCGGGTGTGCCCGTCGAAAGACGGCGGGATGCGCCAGATGCCGCCATTACCGTTCGCGCGTTTTTCTATCTGATCAAAATCGTATTCCTTCACCCCGTAGGGCGGATCAGTGACGATACCGTGCAGGCTGTTTTCCGGAATGCGGCTTAGCCACTCTAAACAATCCGCGTGCAAGATGAGCGAACGCCCGATCACCCGGTGAGTGTAGTCGAGTGCTAGTCCCGTTGGGGCTTCAACTAGTTTGGCTGTGGTCAATGGTGCATCCCATTCTTGCGCGGCCGGCCCACCTTGCGGTCTTCGACCAACTTCAAATCCTTTTCCTTAATCATGTAATCACGCCCAAACTTTTCGGCGGGTAACTGCTCGGCTTGAATCATGGCAAGCACGCGGCGTGGTGTGACACCTAACCGCTCAGCCACCTCTTTTGTCGTCAGCAAGTTCATAAAGGCGTTTATAGCAAAGAGGAAACTGTTCCGCAAGCAGACTTATTTCTCATGAAACTTCAACCCGACACGGCGAACGATCATTAAGATTTTAATGCATTTGCTAAAGGGGGTCGTAAACAGAAACAGCCGCCCGAAGGCGGCTGCAATCTGTCAATTTTTTGGTGGAGCAGAGGGGGCTCGAACCCCTGGCCTCCGCATTGCGAACGCGGCGCTCTGCCAAACTGAGCTACTGCCCCACGCGAGAGTTGATGATAGGAGCCGCGCCGAGAGACTGTCAAGCACGACTTCCGCATCAGTAATTGTAGGGGCAGGGCAAGTCCGCGGCCCGCAAGGTGCGGAAGGAATTAACATGGATGGACAGGACAAGCAGGATAAGAAAATCAAATTATCAATCCTGCGTATCCTGTCCATCCATGTTAATTCCTTCCTTCGGAAAGACGGGCCGCGGACTTGTCCCTGCCCCTACAGTTTTGAAGGGCGTTCTAAGTTGCTTCAAGGCTGCGCGCGGCCGCGTCGATTACGTCGGCGAGCAGATCGAAGCGGCGGCCCCCGCCCTGCGCCATGTCGGGACGACCGCCGCCGCGTCCTTCGAGGGTCGCGCAGGCGTCACGCATGAGCGCGCCCATGTCGCCGGGGGCGGAGGCTGTGCGTGCGAAGACGAGGCGGGCGGCGTCGCCGTCGCGCGCGCCGAGCAGGGCGACGACGGAGGGCGCGGCGGGGCGCGAGACGAGGGCGGAGGCGATGCGCCGCAGGCTCTCGGCGTCGCGGGCGTCGAAGACGCGGGCGACGATTGACGCACCGGCCGCGTCGCGCGCCGCTGATTCCGCGAGCAGTTCATCGGCCTCGACGCGCGCCGCCACGTCTTCGAGCGCGCGGTTGCGGCGGGCAAGCTGCTTGTTCTCCTCCAGCAGACGCTCGACGGAGCGGCCGATCTCCTCGCGGCCCACGGTGAGGAGGGAGCTGGCGGCGCGCGCCGCTTGGTTCGCGCGCGCGTAGTCGCGAGCGGCGCGCACGCCGGCGGCAAACTCGATTCGCGTCATGCCCTTCGCGCGTTCCCATCCGCGCGCGACGATTGTGCCCACCTCGCCAGTGCGCTGCGCGTGCGTGCCGCCGCAGGGGCTGAAGTCGAAGCCTTCGATCTCGACGACGCGGAGTTCGCCCTCGCGCGCCGAGTCCTTGCGTAGCGGCAAACGGGCGGCCTCTTCGGCGGTGACGTGGTGGACGCTCACGGGGCGGTTGCCCCAGACGACTTCGTTGGCGCGCTCGACGGCCCGCCACACGCGCTCGTCCGAGGGGTCTCGCAACTCCACGTCGATCTCGCAGGCGTCGGCCGTCATGCGGAAGCTGCGCGTCTGCGCGCCGTGGAGTTCGACGAGCGCCTGCGAGAGTAGATGCTGGCCCGTGTGTTGCTGGATGTGGTCGAGCCGGCGCGGCCAATCGACGCGGCCGTGAACCGTCTCGCCCACGCCGGGCGCATCGCCCTCGACGACGTGGACGACCTTCCCGTCGTCGCCTTCCAGACAATCGACGACGCGCGCGTCGCCGATGGCGCCGGTGTCGAAAGGCTGACCGCCGCCCGTCGGGTAGAAGGCCGTGCGGTCGAGCACAAGCTCGCGTCGCCCGCCCTCGACCTTGTAAGAGGTGATGACGCGCGCGTCGAACTCCAACAGATGCGAGTCGGCGTAGTAGAGTCGCTCGGTGGACATGGCGGCAAGTTTATCATCAACGCAAGGTCAAAGGGGGAAGGGGTAAAGGGTAACGGGGAAGGGGAAGAAATTAGCCTTTCGCTTTCGCCCTTACCCTTTACCCCTTCCCCCGCCGTGGCTCGTGCCGCGTTTGTGACAAAGGGCGGTTATAATCCCGCGCGTGACGGATGCGAGAGACGTTGACCTGCGGGAGCTTGCGCGCCGCGAGGCGGACGAGGCGGGGTTCGCCACGGGGTTCGGCCCCGAGGTCGAGAGCGAGCTGCGGGAGCTTGGCCGTGGCGGGCGGGGCGTCGAAGGGTCGGAAGGCGTGCGCGACCTGCGCGAGCTTTTGTGGTCTTCCATCGACAACCGGGAGTCGCGCGACCTCGATCAGGTGGAGTACGCCGAGCGCCTGCCGGGCGGCGAGGTGCGCCTCCGCATCGGCGTCGCCGACGTTGACTCCTGCGTCCCGCGCGGCTCCGCCATCGACCGGCACGCGCGCGCCAACACCGTCTCCGTCTACACGCCCGGCGCCGTCTTCCACATGCTGCCCGAACAGCTCGCGACCGAGTTGACCTCACTGCTCGAAGACGCGGAGCGTCTCGCCGTCGTCACGGAGTTAACCGTCGCCGAGGACGGACGGGTAATCGCCACCGACGTTTACCGCGCGGCGGTGCGTAACCGCCGGAAGCTCGTCTACGAGCCGGTCGGCGAATGGCTCGACGGGCGCTCGGGCGTCCCCGCGGAGGTCGCCGGCGTCGAAGGACTTGAGGAGCAGATACGTTTACAGGACGAGACGGCCGAGCGTCTGCGCGCGCTGCGCCGGACGAACGGCGCGCTGGAGTTGGAGACAGTCGAGGCCGACTTCGTCGTCGTTGACGGTCGGGCGGTCGATCTCGTCACGAAGACGCGCACGCGCTCGCAAAGCATCATCGAAAACTTCATGGTCGCGGCGAACACGTCGATGGCCGAGTATCTGGAGGCGCGCGGCGTGCCGTCGCTGCGCCGCGTCGTGCGCCGGCCCGAGCGTTGGAGTCGCATGGCTGAGATCGCCGAACGCTTCAATGAACGCCTGCCGCGAGAGCCGGATTCGCGCGCCCTGTCAGACTTCCTCGCGCGGCGGCGTCGGGCCGACCCGGCGGGCTACGCGGAGCTGTCGCTGTCGGTGATGAAGCTTGTGGGTAGCGGCGAGTATCTGGTCGAAGCGCCGGGACGCGAGCAGGAGGGGCACTTCGGTCTCGCCGTGGACGACTACACGCATTCGACGGCGCCCAACCGCCGCTACCCCGACCTCGTCACGCAGCGTTGCCTGAAGGCGACGCTCGCGGGCGGCGCGTCGCCTTACACGGTGTCGGAGTTGGGTGAGATCGCGGAGCACTGCAACCGGATGGAGGACGCGGCGCGGAAGGTGGAGCGGAGGATGCGGAAGGCGGCGACGGCGATGCTTCTGGGCGCGCGCGCGGGCGAGGTGTTCGAGGCCGTCGTGACGGGCGCGAAGCCGAAGGGAACGTTTGTGAAGCTCGCGGCGCCGCCGGCCGAGGGCCGCGTCGTCCGGGGCGAGCGCGGTCTGGACGTGGGCGACCGCGTGCGTGTGCGTCTGGTTTCGACCGACCCGGAGCGGGGCTTCATCGACTTCGCGCGCGTCAGTTAGAGTTAGCGAGAACGGTTTGCGGCTGAAGGAAGAATTAACATGGATGGACGAGAACAAGTGATAAGTGATGAGTGATAAGTGATAAGAAAGAGAAAAACGGTTTTACTCTTATCACTTGTTCTCGTCCATCCATGTGAAAATCCGCCTGCGCGTGCGGCGCGTGGTCAATGGGAGAAATTGAGCTTTGAGTAATGACCCGAAAGAGATGTCGGACGAAGAGATTCGCGCACAGGTCGTCGAACTCGGCTTCGGCGGCGACCGGCGTCGCTTCGAGGAGTTCTGCCGCGTGTTGCGCGAGGGGCTGCCCGTGGGGACGGGTGTGGCCCTGCGCGGCAGCGTCATCACCAACGAACGCTACGAGGACGGCCGCCCCTTCGACGCCAAGGGCAAGGGCACCAGCGACCTCGACGTGACGCTCGTCGGCGAAGAGGTCAGGGAGTGCTGGAAGCAGGACGCCTACTACATCCCCGGCCTTCACACCATGCCGCTCCACGACGAAGACCCCGACTGCGCGCCCAACCTCGACGGCCTCCGCCGCGAGCTGCAACAGATCGCCCGTCGCCCCGTCAGCTTTCAGGCCACCTCCAACATCGTCCTCTTCGCGCGCGACGTGCTGATGAGCCAGCCCTACTTCATGCTGATCGAGCAAGCGGAAGCGCCGTGATCCTCAAGCTCCTCAGTTACAACATCCGCTTCGGCGGCCGCGGCCGCGAGCGCGCGCTAGCCGACGTGATTCGCGCCGCCGCGCCCGACCTCGTCGTCTTTCAGGAGGCGACCGACACGCGCGTCGTCGAGGCCGTCGCCGAGTCCGCCGGGCTGCCGCACCACGCGGCGCGGCGCGACCACTCCATCGCCTACGCCGGCCGCATCGAAGTCGCGCACCACGCGTGGCATCACCCCGCAGGCTCGCGCCACCCCTTCATGGAGCTGGTGCTGGCCGACGACCACACGCGCGTCTTCGGACTCCACCTGAGCGCGCGCTTCTCGAAATGGAGCGAGCGGCGTCGCGCGCGCGAGATGCGCGCGTTGCTCGACGGCATACGCGAGCATCAGGAGGGCTTCCATGTGCTCGTCGGCGACTTCAACACGCTGGCGCCGGGCGAGCTGTTGGAGTTGAGCCGGATGCCGCGTTGGATTCGCGCGCTCGTGTGGCTGAGCGGGCGCGAGCTACAGCGAGACACCATCCAGATGTTGCTCGACGCCGGCTACCGCGATGGCTTCCGCCTCCTTCATCCCGACGTGAAGGGCTACACGCTCCCCGCGTGGGACCCCAGCGTCCGACTCGATTACGTCTTCCTGCCGGCGCGCGACGCCGCGCGTCTCAAGTCGTGCGACGTGCTCGACGCGGCGGGCGCCGCCGCGGCCTCCGACCACCTCCCGCTCCTCGCCGAGATCGACCTCCCCGTGGCCGCCGCCTGAGATCGTTTTTGACACGCGCGGCCCGATGTGCGAATAATCGCGGTGCCCCGGCGCTCCCCTGCGACAGTTAAAATCAACTTTTCGGAGTCAACCGAATGTTTGTCCGCGTTCGCCTTTCTCTGCGCCGCGCCGTCGTCGCGTCCGCCTTCGTCCTCGTCCAACTAATCTCTTCGCCCGACGCCCTCGCGCAGCAAGGGACGAACGCCGGGCCGCCCCTTCGCATCAGCTACACGCTCTCGATGCCCGCGCCGGAGACGCACCTGTTCGAGGTGCAGGTTGATGTCGCGGGATTGCGTGGCAACACGCCGCTTGAGTTCCAGATGCCGCGCTGGTCGCCGGGCCGCTATGCCATCTTCGACTTCGCCAAGAACGTGCAGGAGGCGCGCGCCGTCACGCTCTGTCCTCCCGGCGCGCAGTGTAAGGGCCGGGAGTTGGCCGTCCGTCGCCTGGACACGCAGACGTGGTCGGTCGAGACGGCCGACGGCGGCGCGTCCTTCCGCTACAAGGTCTTCGCCGACGATCTCTCCGGCACCTTCTCGCAACTCGACACGCGCCACGCCAGCTTCAACGGCGGCTCCGTCTTCGTCTACGTGGGCGGCCACAAGCAAGACCCCGTGACATTGAAGATTAGAGCGCCCGCCGGCTGGAAGGTCGCGAACGGCTACACCCGAAGTCCCGAGCAGACCGAGTTTGCCTTCCCCAACTACGACGTGCTCATCGACACGCCGACCGACGTTGCTCCCGACTGGACGATGGACACCTTCGACGTTGACGGCAAAACTTACCGCGTCCTAGTCCACTCCTTCGGCCCCGAGGGCGGCAAGCGCGCCGCCTTCGTCCGCGACATCGAGAAGGTAGTGCGCGAGCAGGTGCGGATGATGGAGGGCGCGCCCGACTACGAGCAGTACACCTTCCTCTTCCACTTCGACCCGACCGCCCGCGGCGGCGACGGCATGGAGCACCTCAACTCCACACAGATCGTCTCCACCCGCGCGCTCGCCGACGAGGGCGCTTACGCGGGCAGTCTCTCGACGGCCGCGCACGAGTTCTTCCACGTCTGGAACGTCAAGCGCCTGCGCCCCGCGGGCCTCGGCCCGTGGGATTTCACGCGCCCCGTTGTCACGCGCGGTCTCTGGATCGCCGAGGGCTTCACGAATTACTACGAGACCCTTTCGAGACGCCGCGCCGGCGTCATCGACGACGCCCACCTGCTCCGCAACTACTCGGGCACCATCACGGGTGTGGAGAACTCGCCGGGGAGCCGCCTGATGAGCGCCGAAGATTCATCTCTGCTCGCCTCGTTCCTCGACCGTGGCAGCAGCGAGCAGCTCACGAACCTCGCCAACACGTCCGTCAGCTACTACCCGAAGGGCGAAGTGCTTGGCCTCGTCCTCGACCTCCTCATCCGCGCCAAGTCTCAGGGCCGCGCCTCGCTCGACGACGTGATGCGGCGCATGTATCGCGAGTTCTATTTAGAGAGTGCGAAAGATTCTTACTACCTGAAGGGGCGCGCCTACACGCCCGCCGACTTCGAGCGCGTCGTCTCGGAGACGGCCGGCGCCGACATGAGTTGGTTCTTCGAGCGCCACGTGCGCGCGCCGGAGCAGCCGCCCTACGACGAGGCGTTTGCCGCCGTCGGCCTTCGCCTCAAACGCACGCCCGCGAAGCAGCCGCACACGGCCGGAATCGGCTTCGACTTCCGCGCCCACCCGCTACTGCGCGTCGGCTATCTCAGCACCGGCTCCGCGGCCCAGCGCGCCGGACTCCGACAGGGCGACGTGCTCGTCACCATCGG
>DASVES010000385.1:0-3912 GCA_036380435.1 Pyrinomonadaceae bacterium
AGGTTCTTTCGCCCCTCCGGGGCTTCAGATTTTGTTTGACGACTGTTCCACGGGCTAACGCCCGTGGCTACATTCTTCCGCCGCCTCCGGCGGCTCGCTGCCGCCCGCGACTCAACTCCCTCATTTAGACGGCGGCCGTTACGGGTTTCCGAACCGGCTCTTGTACTCACCGCTCGTGATGAAGGCCTTGACCATCTCGGCCGCGCGGAAGTCGCCGCCAAACTGATTGAGCTTCGCGAGCCAGAAGTTGTAGCCGGAGAAATCGCTGTCGGGGAAGTCGTTCGGGTTGCGACGCAGATAGCCGAAGTACTGCGTCAGGACGAAGGCGCGGTTCAGCTCGCGCTGGCGGAAGGCCGCGTTCTCGACAACTTTCCTGAGCACGGTGGCGCGCGTCTCGGCCCCTGTCTCCAGCCCGGCGGCGAGCGCGTCACGTTCGGCCGGCGCGAGCGAGCCGGAGGTATTGGCGTTGAGGGCATCGACGAAGCCGGCCGCCGCCAGCGCGCGCGGGTAGACCGCCTCGAAGGCCGGGCGCTGCGTGAACTCGTCGAAGTACGCGCGCCGGTTGTTCTCCAGACGCGCCTGCCAGTCGCCCGGCCCGACGATGACGCCGCGCGCGACCCGCTCCGTGTCGAACAGGAACTCCTCTAACGCGAGCGGCACAGCGCCGCCGACGCGTGTGGAGCCGAAGGCCGCGGCGTGTGTGCGGTAGACGAGGAAGCCGGTCTGCTGGAATTCGATGGAAAGGAAGAAGGCGGCCGACGTTTCGATGCGTTTGACGGCGCGACAGGCGGCCGAAGCGCCGCACGACTCGATGTTGTTCGTCCAGAAGGCGAGGCCCGCCGCGTCAGGCTCGCGGCCGAGGAAGTCGTGGTAGTGCTGGCAGACGAAGGTGTGCGAGTCGTTGATGGGGTTCGGCTCCGCGCCCGTGTCCTCGTCGTCGAGGACGTGGACGTTCGTGAACCGATTGCCGGCGTCGCCGAGCGTGTGGCCGTTCGATGGGTTCGTGAGCATCAGCTCGAAGAAGATGCCGTTGAAGGGCACGCCGTGGTCAATGCCCTTCTCAAGGTGGGCGTCCTCGCTGATGAGGACTTTGATGACGGCCGAGGTCTGGCCGGCGGCGAAGTGGAGCGTGCCGCGCGCCGCCGTGTAGTTGCGGCGTTGGTTTATCGCTCCCATGCGCTCGACGGTCGCGTAATCAACGGTCGCCTCGTTCGACGCGTCGCCCACGCGCAGGACGTTGACGGCGACGGATGTGCAGTCCTCCACGATCTGCGTGATGTCGGTCTCGAAGCGGAAGGTGGCGGTCGGGGCCACCGCGAGGTCGCGCAGACGCTCAAGCGCGCCGGTCTGTCCAATAGGGCCGACGTGGCCGCCGCCCGCGCGGTCGGTGCCGAAGACGGAGAGACGCGAGAAGGCTTCGTCCATCGAGATGGTCGAGAGCAGGGCCGTGCCCTCGACGCCGGGGGCGATGTCGAAGCCGATGTCATCGACGGGGACGCCGAAGCCGACGCTCTGGGCGACGGTGAACATCCGGCCGCTGTTGGCGGCGAGTCGCGCGCCGCCGGCATCGCCCACGCGGGAGAGGTGCGCGCCGAAGCCGGGCTGGTCGCGGTCGATGACGTAGAGCGTGGTGGAGGTGGCGCCGGGGAAGTTGTTCGAGTGGGCGGCGGCCAGCACGTTCGGGTCGCGTCCCGCATTGGGGTCGCCGGGGACGTAGGCAAGCGGCGTCGCCATGAAGCTGAGTTCTCCGAGATCGGTGCTGATCATCAGGTTCTGCTCGGTGCTGGTGACGACGCGGAGGCTCTCGCCAATGGGGTTGAAGTCGAACGACGGGACGCCCGCGAGCGCGGGCATCAGCGGGTTGGTGACGGAGGGCGGCGCGGCCACGCCCGTCTCCGGGTTGATGACGTAGATGCGGCTGCTCGTGGCGGTCGCGCCCGAGCCGGCGCGGCCCAGTCCGTACAGTTCCTCGCGGCCGGGGCGGAAGTCAGTCGTGGGGCGGAAGTCGATGTCGTAAATCTCTTCGTTGTCGAGCAGGCCCGTGATCTTCACGCGGCTGATGATGTTCGAGGGGGTCGCGCTGTTGAACTTGATGAGTTCGTTCTGCTCGTTGACGGCGTAGACGATGAGCGGGGGCGGGACGACGGCGATGTCTGTGACCGTGCCCGGCTCGCCGATGGCGCCGAGCTGCGTGGCCGCGCCTGTGGCGAGGTTGACCTCGTAGAGGTGCGTGACGGTGATCGTGGGGCTGTTGATCTTCAGGACGGCGTAGGCGGAGCCGCCGACGGGCGCGATGTCGAACCCGATGTCGCTCGTGACGTGGGCGGCATCGGTGACGCCGAGCACGGGGCCGACGGTGCGAATCTGCCCGCCGCCGGCGGGCGCGATGGTGACGAGATAGGGGACGTTTGAGCCGACGCCGCGGTGGATGGCCCAGAGTCGGGAGTGGGCCGCGCCGAGGAAGTTGTTGTCGTAGGCCAGCCCATGGATGGTTGAGCGCGCCAGCGCGTTCACGTCGTCGGGGGCGAACTCGGACGGCGTCTCCACGCTCACGCCGCCGCCCGTGGCCGGGTCGGGGTCAACGAGGAAGTTCTGGCGGCCCGCGTCGTCGTTGATGACGCGGAGGCGGTCGCGCGAGGGGTCGAAGTCGAGGGCGATGGCGTTGCCGTTGATGGTTGGGCTGATGGGACCGAGCGTGCGAATGACGGCGCGCGTCTGTGGGTCGATGACGTAGAGGCGGTCTCCGGTGCTAAAGCCATAGAGCTGCCCGGTGGCCGGGCGGAAGTCGATGGCGATGAGCCGGTCGCCGGGGATGATGCCGGTGACCAGACCCGAAGAGATGATCGTGCCGGGCGAGCTGCTGTCGAATTGTACGAGCCGGTTGAAGTCCATGAGCGCGACGATGGGCACGGCGCGCGCGGTCGCGGGTGCGAGCATCACGAGAAGGAAGGAGAGGAGGACGTACAGCCGGCGGGGCGCGAGGGCGACGTGACGCATGGAACGACTCCTTGTTGGCAATGTGAATGCGGACAACTTGAGCCGACAACTTGAGCCGACCGCGCAGGGCCTTACCGGGCGCCTCGCGACGGCCGTGAGTTCGAGCATGATAGTTCTCGACGAATGGGCTGACCGAGTTTCGGCCGGGCGACGGGGAGTCGGGGAAAAGTCTATGGCCGGTGGCGCGTGTAAGTCAACGGCTTTGTTTTCGGCTCAGGAGCCGGCCGAGCCTGTGGGGTCGTCGGGCTGGAGGGTGCGGCTTCGGTGCTCGAAGGTGATGCCAGCGGCGACTTCGTCGGGGAGACGCGCCCAGCCGTCGGGCGTGTGCTGGAAGGTCTCGGCCGAGGCGGGCGTGAACGAGGCGTGTTCGGGTTGCCAGACGAGACGCTCGACGTTGACGTAAGGGTGCTTGACGCGGACGACGTTGAAGGAATTGGTCTCGCCGCGGTGGCGCGTGGAGGTGGCCGTGCCGGCCTGAACGACGAGCGCGGAGTGGCCCTTGATCTTGTAGCGCGTGGCGGTGTGGCCGGTGCGGCCGACGTGGAGGTGGCCGGCGAGCAGGAGGTCGGCGCCGCAGCGGGCGAGCGCCTCCATCGCGCGCGCGGCGCGGCCCACGAGGTCGCTCTCGTCGTGCCCCTCGGGCACGTCGAACGGGTGGTGCGTGACGACGATCTTGGTCACGTCGTCGGCGAAGGGGCACAGGTGTTCGCTGATCTTTTCGATCTGCCGGATGTTGACGCGCCCGTTTTTGAACGTGAGCGAACGCGCGGTGTTGATGCCGAGGACGGCGATCTCGTCGTCCGAGTAGAAGGGTTCGAGGTCTTCGGTGATGAAGCGCCGGTACTTGTCGAGCGGGGCGAGGAAGCGCTCCCAGACGCGGTAGTACGGCACGTCGTGGTTGCCGGGGACGATGAT
>DASVES010000386.1:0-7340 GCA_036380435.1 Pyrinomonadaceae bacterium
AGCAGGGTTTCGCCACCCTCGTGCAGGAGAGTTTTCCCCTCACGGTCGGGCAGGCCGTCTCGCTGAATTTGCGGATGAAGGTCTCGCAGGTCGAGGAGCGCGTGACCGTCACCGCCGTCCCGACAGTGGACGTCGTGAAGACCGAGTCGAGCACAACCTTGAACGAGCGCGCCATCTCGAACCTGCCCGTCCTGGGCCGCAAGTTTGAAGATTTGCTGACGCTCACCCCCGGCGTCTCCATCGTGCAGGGGCCGGACGGCGACGAGATCAACTTCGTCGGCCAGCGCGGCGTCTTCAACAACATCAGTCTCGACGGCGGCGACTACAACAACGGCTTCTTCGGCGAGCAGGCCGGCGGCCAGCGCGCCGCCATCGACATCCCCCTCGACGCCGTGCAGGAGTTTCAGGTCATCGCCACGGGCGCCTCGGCCGAGTTCGGCCGCACGGCGGGCGGCATCGTCAACGTCATCACCAAGTCGGGCGGCAACGACTTCCACGGCTCGCTCTTCCACTTCCAGCGGCTCGAAGCACTCACCGCCAACACCTCCGACGGGCGCTCACTCACCGACTTCCACCGCGAGCAGTTTGGCGGCACCGTCGGCGGCCCCATCAAACGCGACCGCACATTTTTCTTCGCCGCCGTCGAGAGCATTCGCGAGAACCTGACGCGCGGCAACCTGAGCGAGTCGCTCGGCGCCTGCCCCGCGACGGCCCCGACCATCCTCGCCAACGAGGCGCTCATCAACACCAACACCGAATGCCAGCGTCTCGCCCTGCTCGACTTCTTCCGCACGACGCGCCAGCAGGAGGAGGGCCTCCCCACCGAGCGCCCCATCAGCAACACGGCCGTGCTCGGCAAGCTCGACTCTGACATCACGCCCAACAACAAGCTCTCGCTCTCTTACAACTTCGACTATTCGAAGAACACCAACCAGACCTTCGACGTGACGACCTACGGCAACTCCGCCAACGGCATCGAGGGGCCGTCGAAGATCGGCGTCTTCAACCTCAACCTCTTTAGCACCGTCACGCCGAACGTCGTCAACGAGGCCCACTTCACCTACAGTCGTGAGAACCGCCCGCGCGCGGCCGTCGATTCAAACGTACCCGCGGACACCGCGATGGGCTTCGCCACCACCTTCCGCTTCGGCGCACCGTTCTTCCTCCAGCCGACCGTTGACGAAATTTTCTGGCGCACGCAGTTGCGCGACAACGTCTCGGTCATCGCCGGCGCGCACACCGTCAAGGTCGGCGGCGAGTGGATTCACAGCAAGAACATCCAGACGTTCCGCGGCTTCTTCACGGGCCGCTACATCTTCGACTCGGTCGCCGGCTTCCTGCGTTACGCCTCGCCCGCGTCCCTCGGCCCCGGCTTCGGCCCGCGCACGATGGGCTGCTCGAACGGCACATACGTTGACGTTCTCTCACCTTGCCCCGCCGGCTCCACCCCGACGGGCGGCCCGCTCCTTCTCTACTTACAGGACGCGCCCACGGGCAACTCCGACATCCCGCCCGGCTTCTCCGACATCAAGAACGAAGACCTCGCCGTCTTCGCGCAGGACTCCTGGAAGGTTCGTCCGAACTTCACGCTCAACTACGGCCTGCGCTGGGAGGCGCAAATCTTCCCCGACCCCGTCGTCCCTCCGGCCGAGACCGCTTACGGACGCTTCCTCTCCGACCCGCGTTTCCCCTCCGACGGCACGCTCCCCAATCAGAAGAGCCAGTTCCAGCCGCGCGTCGGCTTCGCGTGGGACATCGGCGGTAAGGGCAAGTCAGTCCTGCGCGCCAACTACGGCATCTACTACGCGCGCCAGAACATGCTCACGCAGGTCGGCTCCATCACCACCAACGGCGTGCAGCAGCAGACCATCTTCCGCAACACCGGACTCATCGGTCTCCTGCTCGGCTTCGGCATCCCGCAGTCGGCCGTCGCGCCCACCTGGCCGGGGCTGGTGACGCCGCCCGTCCTCCCGGCCGGCACCTTCAACGACTTCACGGGCGTGCGCGTCTTCAGCCGCGACTACCAGAACCCGCGCATCTACACCACCAACTTCGCCTTCGAGCAGGAGCTGGCCACGAACTGGGCCGCCTACGTTGACTTCACACACGCCAAGGGCGTCCACCTGCCGCGCTTCATCAACGTCAACATCGGCGACCTGCCCGCGGTGCTGCCCGCCAATGGCAACTCGGTCGTCTACACGGGCGCGCCGCCCTTCGGCCCGCAGCTCGGCGACGTGTTCGTGGCGTCGAGCGTCGGCAAGTCGCTCTACCGCGGACTCACGTTGGGCGTGCGCAAGCGCTTCAGCCGCGGCTACCAGCTCGAAGGCAACTACGTCTTCTCCAAAGACCTCGACGACGACTCCAACGAGCGCGACCCGTTCACCGACCGCACCTTCAACCGCTTCGACCTCCAGAAAGATTACGCGCTCTCCGACCGCGACATCCGCCACCGCTTCAACTTCTACACCTACATGGAGCTGCCCGGCGGCTTCGACGCCAACCTCCGCCTTCAGGCGCGCACCGCGCAGCCGACGACCTTCAACCCGCTCGGCACGGGGACGGGCGCGCCGTGCAGCGAGTCGAACTCGCTGACGCGCGTCGTGGCGGGCATCGACTGCGGACGCAACCACCTGCGGAAGAACAACGAGTTCTTCTCCTTCGACTGGCGGCTCCAGCGCCCGTTCCGCTTCTCGGAAAACGTGGCGCTCATCCCCGTCGTCGAGATGTTCAATACCTTCAACACCGAGAACAACGTCAACCCGCTCATCACGCCCGGACTCTTCAACTTCGACGGCTTCCTCCGTCAGGGCGTCGGCGACCCCCGCATCGTGCAGTTGGCACTGCGGTTCTTGTTCTGACCGGACGCGGCAGGGAACACGGATGGGACGGATGAACACGGATCAAATCCGTCTTCATCCGTCCCATCCGTCTTATCCGTGTTCCCTTTATGATCTACCCTGCTGCGGCAACGCTTCTGAAAAAATCCGACAACTTCCCTTCGTCCAAACGCCCGTCCGTCCGCACGCCGCCGCACACGTCAACGCCGAACGGTCGCACACGGCTGACCGCTTCGGCCACGTTGCCCGCGTTGAGACCGCCGGCGAGGAAAACGCTCACGCCCGCCGTCGCGCGTATCCGCCGGCTGAGTTCCCAATCGTGCACGCGCCCCGTCCCGCCGAGTTCCTTGACGGCGAGCGACTGATTGCCGGAGTCGAGCAGGATGGCATCGACGTGCGGCGCCACCGACGCGGCCTCCTCAACCGACTCCGGCCCCGTTACGTGGACGACCTGCACGAGCGCCACACCCGGCATCGCCCGCCTGAGCTTCAGGTGCGCGCCCGCTTCGAGCCGGTCGCAAATCTGGACGACGCCCACGCGCGTCCGCCGCTGCTGCTCGACGATTACAGCGGGGTCGTCCTTGCACGTCAGCAGAAAAGTAGCCACGCCGGGCGGCACCGTCGCCGCGATCTCCGCGATCAACCCTTCGTCGATGACGCCGGGGCCGCTCGGCATCTCGGAGACGAGGCCCACTGCCGACGCCCCATACTCAACCGCCAGACGCGCCTCCTCCACACTCCCGATGCAACAGATTTTCACGCGCGTCAACGGCACGACTCCTGTCCCCTCCACTCACAACGCCCTGCCCGTCCCGCGTTTGAATCGGGCGCGCGGGTAGAGCAGTGGCCTCACCTTTTGCTCAAACTCCTCGGGCAGGATGATGCCCTCGATCAGCGCGCTCAGGTTGCCCTCGCGGTCGATGACGGCGGTGACGGGCAACGTCTCGCCCGCGTCGAAGAGCGTTCGCGTCCCCCTTGTGCCGAACAGGACGGGATAGTTGACCTTCGCGCGGCGCACGAAACGCCGCACGGCCGCGCGGCTCGCCGGCGGCTGCGTGACGCCGACGACTTGCAGCCCCGCGCCGCCGTGCTTCCTTTGCCAATGGACGAGTTCGGGCGCCTCCGCGCGGCATGGCGGGCACCACGTCGCCCAGAAGTTGAGGAGCACTACTCGGCCGCGGAAGTCGCGCAGACGCACGCTTCGCCCGCGCAAATCGCGGAGCGCGAAGTCGGGCGCCTTCTTCACGTCCTGCGCGCGCGCGCTTGCTGGAAGGCACGCGAGCATTAGTAACGCGGCGAAGATGTTTGCCCTGAGCACGGTTCGATTTCAGAAAAGATACTTCATGCCAAGCAGCAGGTTGTAGTCGGTCTTCAACAATTGCGCCCCGGTGTGTCGGACGACCGGGAGTTGGAGGCTGCCCTCGAAGACGAGGCGCGGTCGGGCCGCGTACTGAAGCCCCGGCGACAGGTAGAACTCCGTCGCCTTGCTGTCATCGACGACCGCGCCGCCCATCCGGCCCCGCCCGCGCCACACGAAGTTCGTCTCCAGAATGACGAACAACTCGCCGCCCGGCGTGTCGTACCGGCGCGGCAGGAGCACGTACTCCACGTCGGTGTTGGCGCGCAGCTCGTGGCCCGTGCGGAAGCCCGCGCGCTCGGCGCGCACGACGCCCTCGACGTTGCCGCCGAAGATCAAGCGCCCGCCCGCCTGCGAGAAGGCCACGTCGAAGTGCGGGGCGAAGCCGCCGCTAATCGGCGTGAGCTGCTGGCGGACGAAGTCCGGTACGCCCGCCTGCGCGGACGTGGGCGCGTCCTTTTTTCCCGTCGGCAGCTCAAGCCCGACGCGCGCCGACGCCTGCCGGTCGCCGTAGGTTTTCACAGACCTGTAGAAGCGATACTTGGCCCACAGCGTGACGTTGCCCAGACCGAAGCCCGAGCCTTCCATTTCCCCGTCGTCGAAGGAGGTGCGCGCGAGGGGCGCTTCCGCTTCGAGCTGGAGACGCGGCGTCGGCGTGTAGGAGACGCTTAGGTCCAACACCTGCCGGCGCACGTCGAGGCCGCCGGCGTGTTGCTTCACGAAGTAGAGGCGCGGCGTGACGGCGCCGCCCTTGTAGACGGTCAGCCCCGGCGAGGTCGTGCGAATCGGCGCGGCGGGCTTCGCCATCGGCGGCGCCGACTTTGTCGCGGCGGGCGCGTCAAAGTGCGTCTCACTCTCGAAGAGACCGCCCACGAAGTGCGCGCCGACGAAATACGCCCCGGCCGTCAGGGACTTTTCACGCGCGCGCGCGGCGGGCTTTGTCTCCTCCGCCCCGCCCGTCTTCTTCAACAGCCGCGGGGCGAGGCGCTCGCGCGCGTTCGTCTTCTCCCCGACCGTTTGCCAGTCGCCCGCGGCCTCGACGCGCGAGCCTTCCTCGGCCCCCGTCAGCAGGCGCCCCACGTCCGTCCCTTCGAGGGCGAAGTGCTGACCCGTGCCTTCGGCGACGACGCGCCAATTTTTACCCTCCCGCGCGAGCGTGCCCGCGACGGTAATCTCGGCCGAGGCGAGCGTGTAGCCGGCCTTCTTCAGCGCCTCCTTCAGCGCGGCGAACGAAACCTGCCGGCCGGGCTTCGGCTTAAACAAGCCGAGGCCCTTCTTGATGTCTACGATCTCGATCTCTTTCAGCTTCGGTGCGAACTCAAGACGGCTCACGGCCTTCTGGATGTTGAAGACTCAATTGCCGCACAGGTAGCCGTCGATTCGCATCTCCACTTTACTGACCTGCGCCGCGGCGCTCGCCGCGCACGCGAGCAGCAGCGCCGCCACGCAGGCGAGCCTCTTGGGTAGTCTCTTCATCAAACCCTTCTCCTTAACGATGGCCAGGATTAATTCATTGTCAACAATGGATAGACCCTGCGCGAAAGTATAAACCCTGTAGCCATCTTCAGAGTCAAGCAACCACACGCGGCCCCGCGCGCTCGCCGCCCCAGCGCCTTTGAATAGTTGCCGGAAAAGCAATATGCTAGGCTCAAACAGTATCCCCAAAAAGTGAGACCGGACGCGCCGAGGAGAGGACGAGCCATGAGTGCGAACCAGAAAGACACGTTGACCATCACTGACAACCGAACGGGCCAGCAGTACGAGGTGCCCATCACCGACGGCACGATCCGCGCGATGGACCTGCGCCAGATAAAATCCGGGGACGAAGACTTCGGCCTGATGACCTACGACCCCGCCTTCATGAACACCGCCTCCTGCAAGAGCACCATCACCTACATCGACGGCGACCGCGGCATCCTCGAATACCGTGGCTACCCCATCGAACAGTTGGCCGAACGTAGCAGCTATCTGGAGGTCGCCTACCTTCTTCTGCACGGCGAGCTGCCCACCGCCGAACAGCTCGCGAACTGGACGCGCCACATCACCTTCCACACCTTCATCAACGAGAACATCAAGAAGGTCTTGGACGGCTTCCACCACAGCGCGCACCCGATGGGCATGTTCGAGGCGATGGTCGCCGCGCTCTCGACCTTCTACCCCGAGGCGAAGAACATCAACGACGAGCCGTGCCGGCAGAAACAGATTTACCGACTCATCGCCAAGGTGCCGACCATCGCCGCCTTCGCCTACCGGCACCGCATCGGTCTGCCCTACGCCTACCCCGACAACGAACTCTCCTACGAGGGCAACTTCCTCAACATGATGTTCAAGACGACGGAGTTGAAGTATCAGCCCAACGCGGTGCTTGAGCGCGCCCTGAGCGTCCTCTTCATCCTCCACGCCGACCACGAGCAGAACTGCTCGACCAACGCCATGCGCTCCATCGGCTCGGCCGAGACCGACCCCTACTCCTCTCTCGCCGGCGCCTCGGCCGCCCTCTACGGCCCGCTCCACGGCGGGGCCAACGAGGCCGTGCTCCGCATGCTCAAGGAGATCGGGTCGGTCGCCAGCATTCCCGCGTTCATCCAGCGCGTCAAGAGCGGGGACGGGCGGCTCATGGGCTTCGGCCACCGCGTCTACAAGTCCTACGACCCGCGGGCGAAGATCATCAAGAAGACCGCCTACGAGGTGTTCGAGGTCACGGGCAAGAACCCGCTGCTCGACATCGCACTCGAGCTCGAGCGGATCGCGCTGCAGGACGACTACTTCGTGACGCGCAAGCTGTATCCGAACGTGGACTTCTACTCGGGGCTGATCTATCAGGCCATGGGTTTCCCCGTCGAGATGTTCCCCGTCCTCTTTGCCATCCCGCGCACCTCCGGCTGGATCGCGCAGTGGGAGGAGATGCTGCTCGATCCCGATCAGAAGATCGCCCGTCCGCGGCAGATTTACGTCGGCGCCACGCGGCGGGACTACGTGCCGCTGGAGCAACGGACGTAAAGGCTCAGGAATCAGGGAACCGGGATCAGCGTAAGAAATCAACCGAGCCGTGATGCGGTTTCTCTTAGCAGCACTGGTGCTGTTTGCGATGCAGTCTCAGCGCCCTGGTTCCCCTGATTCCAGATCCCTGATCCCTGATTCCCATA
>DASVES010000387.1:0-23768 GCA_036380435.1 Pyrinomonadaceae bacterium
TTGTAGTCCGAACGCAGCTCGGCGTACTCGCCCGTCGCCGCCGAGCCGTAGAGCACGACCGACGCGAGATTCTCGCCGTGCGTCGCCCGCAAGTCGCCGATCAGATGGTTGAATGCTTCCTGCCCAATCCTGTTCGCCATAGTCTTTACCAGTCTCCGCCGGGGCCGCCGCCGCCGCCGAAGTCGCCGCCGCCGCCGAATCCGCCGAACCCGCCGCCGCCGCCCCAGCCCGACGACGATCCACCGCCACCACCGCCTCCGCCCCAACCGCTCGAACCCCGCCCGCCGAGATTGCTAAGCACCTGACCGAGGATAAGCGCGTTCAGAAGACCGCCACCTCCGCCCCAGCCTCCGCCACGTCCGCCCCGCCCGCCACCACCACCGCGCCGGCCGATGGAAGAGAGCACCAGCAGGAGGACGAAGCCGATGAGGCAGCACGCGCCCAGACCGAGACTGTTTCTGCCGACGGGTACGGGCCGCCCGCGCGTCGGGCCTTGGGCGCGGGGGCGATAGACGTAACTCTGGTCGATGCCCTCGATGCTGAAGCCGCGTTTGTCCGCCAGCGTCGCTACCAGAGTCAGCACCGCCTCCGACAATCCCCGCCCGTACTCGCCCGCGCGGAACGCCGCCGGCAGTTTCTCGCGCAGGATCGTCGTGACGAGACCGTCCGGCAAATCCCCTTCGAGATGCCGGCTCACCTGCGGCTGAAACTTTCTGTCATCGACGGCGACCACGAGCAGCAGCGCGTTCTTGTCGCCCTCCTTCGAGCCGAGGCCCCAGCAGCGCGCCAGCGCCAGCGAGTAGTCGAAGATCGCCCGCTCGCCCGTCGTCTTTACGGTGACGACGGCGAACTCGACCTCGGCCCGCCCCTTGAGATTTGTCAGCACCGCCTCCATCCGCTCCTTCGACGCCGCGTCGATGACGCCCGCGTAATCGTTGACGTAGCCGGTGGGCGCGGGGAGGGGACAGTTCTGAGACACTTGCGCGTGCGCCGCGACGGGGCACAGGAGCAGACAGAGCAGCGCGACGAAAGCGCCGTGCGAGAGTAGGAGCCGGAGTTGCATCGGTTGTTGTGATGATAGCAGCAAGCAGGCGGAAAGAAAAAAGACGCGGGGGGCGCCCGCGCGTCTGCGCCGGAGACGCGCGCGGGCGCGTGTCTTCGCTTCAGCCCTCGATGAGCAGGTGGAAGAGGTAGAACAGGGCGACGCCGACGAAGACGACGAGCGAGACGAGCGGGTTCTTCTCTTCGAGGTGGTTGACCTCCGGGATGAGATCGCTCGCCGCCACGTAGAGCGTGACGCCCGCCGAGAAGGGAAGCGCGTAGAGAACCGCGTCCGTCACGCGCGACTGGAGCAGCGCGACGGTGAGCACGCCGGCGAGCGTCGCCGCGCCGATGACAAGCGTCGAGAGGAAGGCGCTACGCGTTGAGCGCCCGGAGGCCAGCACGATGGAGGCGGCCGTGAACCCCTCGGGAACCTTGTGCAGCAGAACGGCGAGGAAGACGAGCAGCCCGAGTTTGTGGCCGACCAGAAAGGCGGCGGCCACGGAGACGCCGTCGAAAAACGTGTGGATGGTGAGGCCGCCGATGGCCGTGTAGGCGGCCGACGGGCGGATGAGAGCCTCCGGGTGTGTCTCCGCCCCAAAGTGGAAGTGCGGCGCAATCGTGTGCTCGACAAAGTGGACGAGAAGATAACCAGCCAGCAGAAGCACCATCGCACTCAAAACGCCGCCTTCACCCCTGCTGCCGCCCGCACCCGACGCGCTCCAGAGTTCCACCACATTCGGCATGATCTCGATGAAAATGGCCGCCAGCATGAAGCCGGCTCCGAGGGCCACGAGGTATTTGAGCGTGCGGAGGCTGCGGACGGTCGCGCCGGGGCGTGCCAGAATCAGCCCGCCCAGGACGTTCCCCAGCGCCACGAGAAGGCCGAAGAAGAGGATTTTGCCGAAGTTCATCTAGGCTCTAGAGGACGCCCCGTCCCGTAAATGGATGCTTAAGCACAGCGGTCACTATAGCGCAAGCCGCACGACTTTGCTACGCCACTCTTAAGCACAGGCCGCACCATATCGTGCTTAAAATAATCAATTTAACATCATTTTTCTGCTTGACAGCCTTCGTTGGACAAGCGTACTATGCGCGGCAGGTGGGAAAAAGTGGCCAAAAGTGGGCCTTTCAGAGTAGCTTGTGGCCATTCATTAAAGTATCGCTCTAACTTTTAAGCAGCCCTCGCCCCACATCCGGCCACAACCCTTATGCTGAGAGGAAATTACACGGCCCGGATTGATACGAAGGGACGTTTGAAGGTGCCGACAGCGTTTCGGCGATATATAGAGGACAAGTACGGGGCGGAGTTTTACGTCACAAGCCTGAGCGGGGATTGCGCGCGCATCTACCCGCTGCCCGAGTGGGAGACGATTGAACAGCGGTTGGCGCTTCTGCCCTCGATGGACCCGGCGAGGCGCAAGTTCCTTGACAGGACGAACTACTACGGACAACAGGCGGCGATGGACGCGCAGGGACGCGTGCTCATCCACCCGCTGCTACGCAAAAGCGCGGGCGTCGTGGGCGACGTAGCGGTACTCGGATATTTGACATACCTGGAGGTTTGGGAGCTGGAGAGGTTTGAACGACAACTTCTCTCCGACCCCTACAGGGAAGAGGACGAGGCGGCAATCGCTCGACTCGGAATCTGAGAGCAGTGGCAGGTGAGGGGTGACAAGTTGAGAGGGAAAGTTTTTTCTTCGACTCGATCACTCGTCACTCGTCACTTGCCACTGCTCTCCGATGGCACGGGGCGGTGGTGATGGCGGAGACAGGAGGGGGGCCTGTCGCGCCCCATCGCCCCGTGTTGCTCACTGAGGTGGTCGCGCTGCTCGCACCCGAGCGGGGCGGCCTCTTCATCGACGCCACACTCGGACTCGGCGGGCACAGCGAGGCGCTCCTCGAAGCGTCGCCGGACGTGCGGGTGCTCGGCCTCGACCGCGACCGCGAGGCGCTACGTCTGGCCACGGAACGGCTCGCGCGTTTCGGCTCGCGCTTCCGCGCCGCGCACGCAAACTTCAAAGAGGTCGCCCGCGTGATGAGTGATGCGGGCGAGCGCGACGCGGCGGGTCTGCTGGCCGACCTCGGCGTCTCATCGCTTCAGTTTGACACGGCCGGACGCGGCTTCAGCTTCCGCCACGACGCGCCGCTCGACATGCGGATGGACGCCGAGGGGCAGGAGGAGACGGCCGCCGAACTCCTCGCCCAACTTCCCGAGGAGGAAATCGCGCGCGTCATCTACGAGTACGGCGAGGAGCGTCGGTCGCGCCGGATAGCGCGGTGGATTGTTGAGAGGCGAGAGCGCGGGGCGCCGATACAGACGACGACGGAGCTGGCCGAGTTGGTGGCGCGCGCCGTCGGCCACAAGCGCGGCGAGCGGATTCACCCGGCGACGCGAACCTTCCAGGCGCTGCGCATCGCCGTCAACCGGGAGCTGGAAGGTCTCGGCGAGTTCATTGAACGGGCAGTCGATCTTTTACAACCGGCGGGCCGCTTGGCCGTCATCAGCTTCCACTCGCTTGAGGATCGCGTCGTGAAGCGCACGCTCCAGCGCCTCGCCGGCAAGTGCGAATGCGACCCGCGCTTCCCGGTCTGTACTTGCGGCGCGCGGCGCGCGGTCGAGTTGTTGACGAGGCGGCCGGTCGTGCCGACCGCGGAGGAAGCGGAAGATAACCCGCGCGCGCGGAGTGCCAAGCTGCGCGCCTGCCAGAAGCTCTAATCAAGAGACCGAGGGAACCCAACCCTCACCCGACACGCAAGTCTGCCGACGCGATCAACTCCCTGTTTTTTGGTAAAGCGTTCCGAGGCCCGATAACAAAGATGAGAAGAGTGCCCCAGCAACACGCAAACTCCTACGTCCGCCGCGAGCGCGACCCGCGCACCCTCGCACGGCAGGCGTTGCTTCTGGCGAGCTGTGTCGTGCTCGCCGCCGGTTTCGTGCTCGCGGCGCGGCAGAAGATCGCCGCCGTGCAGTACGGCTACCGCAGCGAGGAGTTGCGGCGCGAGCGCGAGCGACTTCTGGAGGAGCAGCATCGGCTGCTTGTCGCCGTCGAGGAAAGCTCCTCGCCCGTGCATCTCGAACGAGCGGCGCGGACGCTCGGCTTACAGACGGCGCGCGCGGCGCAGATCGGGGTGAGCGAGACCGTGACGCCCGAACGTGGCGGCGTGGAGGACATGTCCGGGGCCGCGCGGACGGGGGCTGAGGGCGCGGACTCGAAGCCGCGCAGGAAGTCGGGCGGTGTGACGGCGGCGCCCGCGTCCGCGGCATTCACGGGTGCGGCAATGCAGCGCCGTTGAAAAGGGAGGGCGAACGAAGGCGCGCTTCCGAAGAGCTTGATGAGAGGGCCGGTTCTGCTAATGCCCAGGAGCCACTCCGCGGTGCAAAAGAGGGTGCGACCTGACGTCTCACGGCGACGTGCGATAGCGGTCGCCCTTTTTCTTTGCGCGTGGATGGGGGCGGTCTCGGCGCGGCTCGTCCACCTGCAAACGTCGCAGCACGAGTGGCACCTGCGGCGCGCTCGCTCGCAGCAGCAGCAGACCGAGCCGGCGGGCGGCGAGCGCGGCCTCATCCTCGACCGCGCGGGCCGCGAACTGGCGCGCAGCGTCGAGGTCGAATCATTCTTCGCCGTGCCCGTCGAGATCGAAGACGCGCAGACGGCGGCCGCGCGCCTCGCGTCCGCGCTCGGGATAGACGCCGTCGCGCTCGCCGAGCGTCTGCGACGCGGGCGGGAGACGGGGCGCGACTTCATCTGGGTCGCGCGGCGGGTGGAAGACCGCGAGGCCGCGGCCGTCCGCGCGCTCGGCATCAAGGGCATCCATTCGACGAAGGAGCCGAAGCGGCGCTACCCGAACGGCGCGCTCGCCGCGCACGTGCTCGGCTTCGTCGGCATGGACGAGGCGGGCCTGGCCGGCGTCGAGCAGTTTCACAACGTCGCGCTCGCGGGCGAGCGTGGGCGCCTCTTCGTCGAGGGCGACGCGCGCCGCAAGTCTTACGAGAGCGAGCAGACGCCTTTGCGAGCGCCGCAGTCGCTTGTGCTGACGATTGATCAGACCGTGCAATATCTGACGGAACGGGCGCTCAACGCGGCGGTCGCGCGCGCACGCGCCAAGTCGGGCGCGGCCGTCGTCCTCGACCCTCGCACGGGTGAGATTCTGGCGCTCGCCAACGCCCCGACGTTCGACCCCAACACGCCGGGCGAGGCGAAGGCCGAGGTGCGGCGCAACGACGCGCTTCAGAACATCTACGAACCCGGCTCGACCTTCAAGGTCGTCGCCTTCTCGGCCGCTCTGGAGGAAGGTCTCGCCAAGCCCGACGAGCGCATCGACTGCCAGATGGGCACGATCAACGTCGCGGGCCGCATCGTCCACGACCACACGGCCTTCGGCACGCTGACGATGACCGAGGCGCTGGCGAAGTCGAGCAACGTCGCTGCCATCAAGTTGGGCCTGCGGGTCGGCGACGCGCGCATGCACGACTACATGACGCGCTTCGGCTTCGGCGCGAAGACCGGCATCGAGCTGCCGGGCGAGACCGCCGGGTTGCTGAGAAACTACACGCGCTGGCAGCCGAGTTCGATGGGTTCAATCGCGATGGGGCAGGAAGTCGGCGTCACGCCCTTGCAGATGGCCGCGGCGTTTGCGGCGCTCGCCAACGACGGCGTCCGCGTCGCGCCGCACCTGTTGCGCGAGACGCGCAACGCCGACGGCACCGTGGCCTCGCGCGCCGAGCCGGAGGCGCGACGTGTCGTCAGCCCCGAGACGGCGCGCACCATCCGGCACATGTTGGAGAGCGTGACGCTGAAGGGCACGGCGAAGGCGGCGCAGCTCGAAGGCTACACGGCCGCCGGCAAGACCGGCACGGCGCAGAAGATCGACCCGCGCACGCGCACCTATTCGACCACCAAGCACGTGGCCTCGTTCGTCGGCTTCGCGCCGGTCGAGGCGCCGGAGGTGGTCGTCGCCGTCGTCATCGACGAACCCGTGGGCGCATACCACGGCGGCGACGTGGCCGCGCCCGTCTTCAAGGAGATTGCCGAAAACGTCCTGCCCTACATGAGCGTCGAGCCGGACGTGGAGCCGAAGCAGATGACGCCCGCCGAGGGGATGCTCGCTCGCCAGTCCCGCGCGACGGAAGCGGAGGCGGCTAAGAAGGAGAAAGAAGCGGCAGCAGCACAGACCGAGTCGGCGCTGCTGCCGGTGGTCGCCGGGCGCGACGGGCGCGGCGACGCGGTCGTCTTCGCCGCGTCGCGCGAGCGCGCGATGCTGATGCCCGACCTGCGCGGCCACAGCGTGCGCGACGCGGCGCGCATCTGCGCGCAACTCGGGCTTGACCTTCAGGCGCTCGGCGAGGGGCGCGCCGTCAGACAGCACCCGGCGGGCGGCGCGAGCATCGAGGCCGGACAGTTGGTGCGCGTCGAGTTCGGGCGCAGCGATTGAGAAGGATTGAGTCATTGACTCAATGAAAAACAGTACCGCGAGCGGTAGCGAGCGGGTCTGCCTCCGACGAGAGGCCCGCAACACGCACTGGCGCCCGCTCGCTACCGCTCGCGGTACTGTTTTAAATTTCAACCCCGGAATTTCGAGATGCACAATCGCCAGGCGACGCAGATTAACGAACACACGGACGGCGGGCATGAAGAGATGAGCAGAAGAATCGCCGGATGCCGCGAGCGTTTGCGCCGTAATCGCGCGACCCACACAATAGCTCAGCAGTGCGCCGCGCCCGATTCCGATGGGCGCGCGACGGGGGAAGACACAGGCTCCAGCGCCCCCGCGCAACGGGCGCACAGGAAAGAGTCTGAGCGTGAAGATTAGACGAGCGGCCGAACAGATGGGGGCCTCCGCGCGGGCGGCGGTCGGGAAGTTGTTTGACAATGAAATAAGTGGATACTCAATCGACTCGCGCACCGTGGGGGAGGGTGAACTCTTCTTCGCCCTCTCCCCCGACGACTACGCGCGCCACGGCTTCACGGGCACGCACTTCACGGACGCGCACCTGTTCATCCCCGACGCCTTCGCGCGCGGCGCGCTGGCGGCCGTGGCCCTCTCGGAGCGCGTCGCGGGGGACGCCGCTCTCGAAGCTGTGGCTGAACGCCTTCTGCTCGTCGAGGATTGCATCGACGCTCTACAGGTGCTCGCGCAGCGCGAACTGAAGCAGTGGGGCCGACCCGTTGTCGGCATCACGGGGAGCGCGGGCAAGACGACGACGAAGGACTTGACGGCACATGTGCTCGCCGCCTCGGGCCGGAGGATTTTGAGGAGCAAGAAGAACTACAACAACGAACTTGGCCTGCCGCTCTCCGTCCTCCAGATGGTCTCGGAGGGCGCCGCGCCCGACGACTACGACGTGGCCGTGCTGGAGATGGGAATGTCCACGCCGAAGGAGCTGGCGCGGCTCGTCGAGATCGCGCCGCCGGACGTGGGCGTGGAGCTTCTGGTCGCGCCCGTCCACCTGGAGTTCTTCGGCTCGGTCGAGGCGATAGCGGTGGCGAAGGCGCAACTCGTGGACGGCATCAAGCCGGGTGGGACGGCCGTCTTAAACGCCGACGACGAGCGCGTCGCCGCGATGCGCGCGCGCCACACGAAGGGGCCGACGCTCACGTTCGGCATCGACAGCCGCGCGGACGTGATGGCGACCGAGATCGAGAACGCCGGCCTCGGTCTCACGCGCTTCACCCTGCGGACGCCGATGGGCGAAGCGCGGGCGGAACTGCCGATGCCGGGGCGACACAATTTGATGAACGCACTCGCGGCCGCCGCCACGGCCACCGTTTTTAACATCGAGCCGCGCGAGATCGCCGACGCGCTTCGCACGGCGGCGCCCTCGGAGATGCGCGGCGTGGTCATCCGCTTCCGCGAAGGGTTCACCGTGGTGGACGACTCTTACAACTCGAACCCGCGCTCGCTGCTTTCGATGGCCGAGGCCGTGGCGCAGGGCGGCGAGGGGGTGAAGCGGAAGGTGATCGTCGCCGGCGAGATGCTCGAACTCGGCCCCGAGGCGTCCGCCATGCACCGCGAGGCGGGCCGCGACATCGGCCGGCTCGGCGTGGACGTGCTCTGGGGCGTGCGCGACCTCGCGCGCGAGATTATAGCCGGCGCGCAAGAAGCCGGAATGAGCGAAGAGGCGACGCGCTTCTTCGACTCGTCCGAGGAGGCGGCTGAGGCGTTAGTTCACTTCGTCCGGCCCGGCGACCTCGTCCTCGTCAAAGGCTCGCGCGGCGTGCAGACGGACAAGGTCGTGAAGCTGTTGAAGGAGAGGTACGAGAAGGAGTGATGAGTGATGAGTGATAAGTGATAAGAAAATCCTGATTCAATTTCTTATCACTTATCACTCATCACTCATCACTGCGAAGCCGATGATCTACCACATCTTCTTCGAGTGGCTCTTCAAATCCCTCTCGGCGGGGGGGACGGAGTCGGTTTTCGTCAAGGCGCTGAACGTCTTCCAGTACGTGACGTTCCGCACGGCCTACGCGACGATCACGGCGCTGCTGATCTCGCTCGTCTTCGGCGGGCGCGTCATCCGGGCGCTCAGGCGTCTGAAGGTCGGACAGATGATTCGCGAGGAGGGGCCGCAGACGCACATCGCCAAGCGCGGCACCCCGACGATGGGCGGCGTGCTCATCATCGGCTCCGTGCTCATCTCGACGCTTTTGTGGGCGCGTCTCAACAGTCTCTACATCTGGATCATCCTGATTTCGACGACGCTCTTTGCGGCCATCGGCTTCGTGGACGACTACCAGAAGGTCGCCAAGAAGCAGAGCCTCGGCCTGACGGGGCGCAAGAAACTGCTCGGGCAATTTTTGATAGCCGTCGGCGTCTGGCTCGCGCTCTACGTCGGCACGCAGTACGGGCTGGCCGACTACTCGTGGCGATTGAGCGTGCCGTTCTTCAAGGACACGGCCATCAGGAACATCACCCTGATCGGCCCGTTCCTTTATCTGCCGTTCATCGCGGTCGTGCTCCTCGGATTCTCGAACGCGGTGAACCTGACGGACGGCCTCGACGGGCTGGCGACGAGCGTTACGGTGGTGGCGATGTCCACGCTGACGGCGTTCACCTATATCAGCGGCGACGCGCGTTGGGCCGGCTACCTCGGTCTCGAACATCAGGAGAGCATCGGCGAGCTGACGGTCTTTTGCGGGGCGATGGTTGGGGCGAGCCTCGGCTTTCTGTGGTACAACGCGCCGCCCGCCGAGGTCTTCATGGGCGACGTGGGGAGCCTCGCCATCGGCGGGGCCATCGGCACGATAGGAGTTTTGACGAAGCAGGAGTTCATCCTGCTGGTGGTCGGCGGCGTGTTCGTCATCGAGGCGCTGTCGGTGATGATTCAGGTGGCTTCGTTCAAGACGACGAAGCGGCGCGTCTTCAAGATGTCGCCGCTCCATCACCACTTTGAAATTTTATGGGAGCAGCGTTTCGGACAGAGGACGGTGGAGACGAAAGTCGTCTTCCGCTTCCTCATCATCGCGATCCTGTTCGCGCTCCTGAGTCTTTCGACCCTGAAGCTGCGCTGAGGAGAGCAGTTTGAAACTAACGTGGATGGACAGGATCGGCCGGGTACACAGAAATAGACAGCCGACCCTTCTTTCCTCAAATTCCGCGTCCCCCGTCCTCCCGTGTTCGTTCTGTGATTCGGAGATGGACCTGGTCGGCAAAAAAGCTCTGGTCTTCGGTGCGGGCCGCAGCGGCGTGGCGGCTTCACGCTTCCTCGCCGCGCGCGGCGCCGTCGTCGCCTTGAACGACCGCAAGGCGCTCATCGACTGGCCGAACGAGGCGCTGCACCTCAAAGCCGACGGCGTCGGCCTGATGGCGGGCGAGGTGCCTTCGTGGCTGTTGGATCAGATCGAGCTGGTTGTCGTCAGCCCCGGCGTGCCGGCCAACAGCATCCCGGTGCGCTACGCCGAGCGCGCGGGCGCGGAGGTGATCGGCGAGGTCGAGCTGGCGTTTCGGTTTTTGAAGGGCCGCGTGGTCGGCATCACGGGCACCAACGGCAAGACGACGACGACGACGCTCGTCGGCGAGCTTTTGAAGGACGCCGGACTAAACGTGCAGGTCGGCGGCAACATCGGGACGCCGCTCGTCTCGCTCGCCGACGAGTCGCGCGACGACGGCTGGACGGTGGTCGAGCTTTCGAGCTATCAACTCGAAACCGTCAAAGAGTTCCGGCCCGCGGTCGCCGTCGTCTTGAACGTCATGCCCGACCACATGGATCGCTACGAGAGTTTGATGGACTACGCGGCGGCCAAGCACCGCATCTTCCTCAACCAGACGTTTGAAGACGTGGCGGTCTTGAACGCGGACGACGAACTCGTCTCCTCGTGGGCGCGAGGGCTGAGCGCGCACGTCGTCCTCTTCAGCACCGAGCGCGAGCTGGAAGAGGGGCTGTTCCTCCGGGGCCGTGAACTCGTCTGCCGCACGCCCGACGGCGAACGCGTTTTGATGACGCGCGACGAGATGCAGCTCAAGGGTCTGCACAACGTGCAGAACGTGCTGGCGGCGCTCGCGGCCGGGTTGGCCTGCGGCGCCAGCCCTGAGTCGATGCGTGAGACGGTCGTGCGCTTCGCGCCGGTCGAGCACCGGCTGGAGCGTGTCGCGGAGATTGGCGGCGTCACCTTCTACAACGACTCGAAGGCGACGAACGTGGATGCGGCCGTCAAAGCCGTCGAGGCGCTCTCCGAAGAGCCGGGGCGCATCGTCCTCATCCTCGGCGGGCGCGGCAAGAACGCGCCCTACGCGCCGCTCGCGCCGCTGATTGAAAAGAAGGGCCGCGCCCTCGTCTTAGTCGGTGAGGACGCCGAACGCATCGAGCAGGAGCTTGGTTCTTACGCGAGCGTCGAGCGCGCCGCCGACATGCCCGACGCCGTCCGCCGCGCGCATGCTCAGGCCCAAAGCGGCGACGCCGTGCTGCTCGCCCCGGCCTGCGCCAGCTTCGACATGTTCCAGAGCTACGAGCACCGTGGGCGCGTGTTCAAGGAAGAGGTAAAGAGGATGGAGTCAGAAGTCGGGAGTCAGGAGTCAGAAGAGAAAGCGGTCGCGCCTTCTTAATTCTGACTCCTGACTCCTGACTTCCCGAAGTTGTTATGGCCCGCAAGCTACAGAGTGACGAATGGCTGTTCGCGGCGACCGTGGGGCTGGCGCTCTTCGGCGTGGTGATGGTTTACAGCGCGTCGGCGGTGGTGGCCGCGAATCAGAATCAGAACCAGTATCACTACGTCGTGCGGCAGGGCGTGTGGACGCTCGTGGGCCTGGGCGTGATGCTGTGGGCGATGCAGTTCGACTACAACCGTCTGCGCAGCCCCGTCATCGTCTACGGGTTGCTCGGGCTGTCGGCCGTGCTGCTCGTCGCGGTCTTCGGCTTCTCGCCGAGAAACGGCGCACGGCGTTGGATACAACTGCCGGGAGGCTTCACCTTCCAGCCGTCGGAGGTGACGAAGCTCGCGCTGACGCTCTTCCTCGCGCGCTTTCTCGAAAGACGCGCGGGCGAGGAAGGCTCCTTCTGGCGGACGTTCGTGCCGTGCGTTTTGGTGACGGGCGTGCTGGCGGGCCTCGTTATCGCGGAGCCGGATTTGGGGACGGCGATGATGCTGGGCGTCGTCTGCGTCGCGCTGCTGTGGACGGCCGGGGCGCGCGTCAAACACATGGCGCTGGCGGCGGCCCCGGCGCTCGTCGGCGTCGCCTACCTCGTCCTGTTCGTGCCGTTTCGGTTCAAGCGGCTCGTCTCTTTTCTCGACCCGTGGGCCGACGCGCAGGGCGCGGGCTATCAGGTCGTCCAGTCGCTACTCGCCATCGGCTCGGGCGGGGCCGACGGCCTCGGGTTCACGCAGGGGCGACAGAAACTTTTCTTCCTGCCCTACGCCCACTCCGACTTCATCTTCGCGGTGGTCGGCGAGGAACTCGGGCTTTACGGCGCGCTCGGCGTGATCGCGCTCTTCGGCATCTTTTTGTGGCGCGGGATGCGCGCGGCCCTACACGCGCCCGACCGTTTCGGGATGCTGCTCGGCGTCGGCGTGGTGACGACGATTGTCGTGCAGGCGCTCTTTAACATCAGCGTGACGCTGGCGCTGCTGCCGACAAAGGGCATCCCGCTGCCGTTCATCTCCTACGGCGGCTCGTCGCTCGTCCCGACGCTCTTCGCCGTCGGCGTGCTCTTGAACATCTCGCAGTACGCGGGCGTGCGCGGCAGCGAGATGTTAGTGAATGACGCGCAGACGCCGCTGCCGCCCCGAACGCGAACCGCGACGACCGCGTGCGCTGCGTCGCCGCGGCACGGGTGAGCCGGGGTGTTGCGCGCACTGATTGCCGCCGGCGGGACGGGCGGGCACATCTATCCCGGTATCGCGGTGGCGAAAGAAATCATGCGCCGCGACGCGAACTCGGTCGTGAGATTTGTCGGCACGGCCAAAGGATTGGAGACGCGGCTCGTGCCGCAGGCGGGTTTTGAACTTTCGCTCATTGAATCGGCGGGGCTGGTGAACATGTCGCTCGCGGCGCGGGCGCGTGGGGCGATGGTTCTGCCGAAAAGTTTCGTGGCGGCGCGGCGGCTGATACGCAGCTTCGGCCCCGACATCGTCGTCGGCGCGGGCGGCTACGTCTCCGGGCCGGTGCTTTTGACGGCGGCCATGATGCGCGTGCCGACGCTCGTCATGGAGTCGAACGCGGTGCCGGGGTTCACGAACCGCGTGCTGGCGCGTTTCGTCCGCGCGGCGGCCGTCTCGTTCGAGGCGGCGGCCCCCCACTTTCGCGGCAAGGCCACGGTTACCGGCAACCCCATCCGGCGCGAGTTCTTTGACATTCGAGAGAAGGAACGCGACAGCAGCGGCGGCGACAACACGGCGGCGCGTTTCTCACTCCTCATCTTCGGCGGCTCGCAGGGCGCGCGCGCCGTCAATGAGGCGATGATGGCGGCGCTGCCGCACCTCGCGGCGCGACGCGACGTGCTCCGCGTCACACACCAGACCGGCAAGCT
The DNA here is from genome assembly GCA_036380435.1 of Pyrinomonadaceae bacterium. GTDB lineage: Bacteria > Acidobacteriota > Blastocatellia > Pyrinomonadales > Pyrinomonadaceae > DASQDT01. The sequence continues at coordinate 13,010 of DASVES010000387.1, forward strand.
CGACTTCGAGCGCGTGCGCGCCGCATACGAGGCCGCCGGCTGGACTGCTTCGGCGGACGTGCGCGAGTACATCGACGACATGGTCTCGGCCTTCGCCGCGGCCGACCTCATCATTTCGCGTGCCGGGGCCACTTCGAGCTTCGAGCTGATGGCCGCGGGACGGCCCGCGATCATGGTGCCTCTTCCGGGGCAGCTCGAACAACGCAAGAACGCCGAGGCGCTCCAACAGGCCGGCGCCGCCCGCATGATCTTGCAGAACGAACTCTCCGGCGCGACGTTAGCGCGCGAGATCGACACGCTTGTCGCCGACCCCGAGCGCGTCGCCGAGATGGGCCGCAAGGCACGCAGCCTTGCACGCGGCGACGCCGCGGTGGCGACCGTGGATTTGATTGAAAAACTGACAAGAGGTCAGAGGTCAGAGGTCAGAGGTCAGTGAAAGCATTAAAACACTGTCTTCTACTAACCTCTAACCTCTAACCTCTGACCTCTTTGGCTTGAATATGTTCCGTCGCATCCAACACGTTCACTTCGTCGGCATCGGCGGCATCGGCATGTCAGGCATCGCCGAGGTGCTGGCGAACATGGGCTTCCGCGTGTCCGGCTCTGACATGCGGCGCTCAAACGTGACGGACAGGCTCGTGGCGTTGGGCGCGGAGTTCTTTGAAGGTCACAAAGCGGAGAACGTCTCGGACGCGCACGTGGTCGTGCGCTCGACGGCCGTGCGCGACGACAACCCGGAGGTGGAGGAGGCGCGCCGTCGTTCGATACCCGTCATCGCGCGCGCCGAGATGCTGGCCGAGTTGATGCGGCTCAAGCCGTACAACGTCGCCGTCGCCGGCTCGCACGGGAAGACGACGACCACTTCGATGGTGGCCACCGTGCTCGGCCACGCCAAGATGGACCCGACCATCGTTGTCGGCGGCATCGTCGGCTCGTTCGGGTCGAACGCGCGCCTCGGCAAGAGCGACCTGATGGTGGTCGAGGCCGATGAGAGCGACCGCTCGTTTCTGATGCTGACGCCGACCATCGCCGTCGTCACCAACATCGACCGCGAGCACATGGACTACTACCGCGACATGACGGACGTGCGTAAATGTTTCGCCGACTTCGTCAACAAGGTGCCGTTCTACGGCGCCGCGATTCTCTGTCTCGACGACCCGCACGTGCAGGCCGTCATCCCCGAAGTGACGCGCCGCCGCGTGACCTATGGACTGTCGGCGCAGGCCGACGTTTCCGCGCGCGAGGTGCGCTACGACGGCGACTTCGGCTCGCGTTTCACGGTGCGGCGCGCGGGCGAACCCGTCGGGCAGGTGAGTCTGCGAGTGCCGGGTTTGCACAACGTCTACAACGCGCTGGCGGCCATCGCCGTCGGCTTCGAGTTGGACGTGCCGTTCGAGACCATCGCTTTGGGCTTGGCGGAGTTCGCCGGCGTCAACCGACGCTTCCAGCACAAGGGCGAGGAGGCAGGCGTCCTTGTGGTGGACGACTACGGACACCACCCGACCGAGATACAGGCGACGCTTGCGGCCGCCAAGATCGGTTCGGCCGGGCGGAGGATGCTGGCGCTCTTCCAGCCGCACCGCTACACGCGGACGAAGGACTTGATGGACGAGTTCGCGCGCTCTTTCAACAACGCCGACGTGGTGCTCATCACCGACATCTACGCGGCGAGCGAAGACCCTATCGAGGGCATCACTGCCGAAACTCTGGTGGAGGCCATCAGGCGCTACGGCCACAAGAACGTGCGCCACACGGGCTCACTCGAAGACGGAGTGGCCGCCATACTCGAAGAGGCGCGTGAAGGCGATATGGTGCTCACGCTTGGCGCGGGCAGCATCAGCCGCGCGGGCGATCAGTTGATCGAGAAGCTGCGGGAAAGAGGTCAGAGGTCGGAGGCCAGAGGCCAGTGATGACGACGGCGACGATGCACGCGCTGGCTCAGTTGACCGCAGCAGTTTTGAGCGAAGCAGAAGTTGTGAGTGAAGAGGGAAACATCTCCGGCACGCGGGAACGCGACGCGCTCATCGAGGAGGCCGCCGCGCGAACGGGCGTGCGTGCGGAGCGTGGACGGCGCTTCGCCGAGTTGACTTCGCTGCGCGTCGGCGGGGCGATTGACTGGGTGCTGTTCCCTGAGACGGAGGAGCAGGCGGCCGGCGCGGCTGGCGCACTCGACGACGCTGGCGTGGCGTGGCGCGTGCTCGGAGCCGGCAGCAACATCCTCGCCGACGACCGCGAGCATCGCTACGTCGTTCTTTCGATGCGCGAGGTGAAGGGCGGGGCCGTGTTCGAGGGCGAGCGCGTCTCGGTGAGCGCGGGCTACTCGCTGCCGCGTCTGTGTGTGGACGCGGCGCGTCAGGGGCTGTCGGGGATTGAAGGCTTGGGCGGCATCCCCGGCACCGTAGGCGGCGCGCTCTGGATGAACGCGGGCGCCTACGGCCACGAGATCGGCGAGGTGGTCGAGACGGTGAGAGTCGCGCGCGGGGGCCGGGTCGTCGAAATTCCCGGAAGTGAAGTGAAGTGGAACTATCGTCACACCTCCTTCAAGGAAGGCGAGCTGTTGCTGGGCGCGACGCTCAGGCTGCGCGCGGACGACCCGGAGCGGATACGCGCGCGGATGGAGGAGGCCAAACAGAAACGTTTCAGCACGCAGCCGCACGGCGCACGCTCGGCCGGCTGTTTCTTCAAGAATCCGCCCGGCTCGGGCTTTAGCACGGGGAAGATGATCGACGAGATGGGAATGAAAGGCGAGCGTCGCGGCGGCGCCGTGGTCTCGCCCGTCCACGCTAACTTCATCGTCACCGAGGGCGAGGGCGCGCAAGCCTCCGACGCCCTCGCGCTCGCCGAGGAGATACGCGAACGCTTCCGCCGCGAGCACGGTATCGAACTCGAATACGAAGTCGAGCTGTGGGGCGCCGACAGGGAGTTTAAGGACGAGGGTGGAAAGACGAAGGATGAAACGGATTGAGTCATCGGGTCATCAACTCAATGAGGAGTGGCCGTCACGCACAGTACCGCGAGCGGTAGCGAGCGGGTCTGACGCGCGCGAGGCGAGCCGCTTATCAAGGCCGCACCCGCTCGCTACCGCTCGCGGTACTGATTGAGCCGTTGGGCCGATGAGTAAATGAATCAATCCTCATGGGGGAAGTAAGAAGTTGAGAGAGCAAGTCGTCACACCGAGAGCAGGTCGCGCCGCCGCGCCGCGGGCCAGGAAGGAAACTGCCGCCGCGGGCGGGCAGGGCGCCGGGCAGCGTCCCGCGTCGCGCAAAGCCCGTCCCGCTTCGTCCGCCGCGGCGGGCAAGGGCCGGCAGCGCGCCTTCACGTGGCGGAGCGCACTCGCCGTCGCGCCGGCGGTCGGGAAGGCCGTGCTTGCAGTGTGCGTCGGGCTGCTCGTCTTCGCGGGCTACCGGGCGGCGGCTTCGGCGTCGTTCTTCCAGTTGAAGACGGTCGAGGTCGAGGGCGCGGCGCGCGCCTCGCGCGATGAGATCAAGGGCATGGTCGCGCGCGCGGTCGGCGCTGACGGCGTTTGGAACTCCGACCTCGAAGAGTTGAGCCACGGCCTGCGAGAGTTGCAGTGGGTGCGCGCCGCATACGTGCAGCGCGTGCTGCCCTCGGGCGTGCGCGTGCGCGTCGTCGAGCGCGAGCCGCGCATGGTCGCGCGCAACGCGGCGGGTCGCCTGTATTGGGTGGACGAAGAGGGGGTCGCGCTCGGGCCGGCCGCGCCCGACGAAGGCGTCTTCTTCCTCCGCGGTCTTGAAGAAGACGGGGACGACGGCGCGCGCCGGCGCAACCGCGAGCGCATGGCGCTGGTGCTGCGTCTGAAGGACGATTGGGAGAAGACTTCCTTGAGCGAGCGCGTCAGTGAAGTCAACCTCCACGACCTGCGCGACGTGCGCGTGCAGCTCGCGGGCGGTGATTCCGAGGTCGAAGTCCGGCTCGGCGGCGACCACGCCGAGTTGTTCCGCAGCGCCCTCAAGACGCTCGACGAGAAGCGGCAGACGCCGCTCGGCCAGCACGTCAATTACATCGTGATGATTCCGGGCAAGGCCCCGGTTTTCGGATACCCGGCGAGCCTGCACCCTTCGGCCGTGAGCGGCGCAACGGCCACGGGCGGCGAAGTCGAGACGAAGGACGAAGCGGGCGCTGCGCCTCGCGGCCCGACGCCGCCGGCCGACCCGGCCGCAGCGCGAGGCGCGGAGCGCAGGAAGCAGACCGCGCCGCGGAAGAAAGAAAAGGACAAGCGGGACGCGGCGACCGGCGACGCACCACGCGGGGCGGTTCGCGAGCGACGGGTCGGGTGAGCCGACAGAGAACACTCTCTCAAAGGATGAGACCAGCAATGGCAAAACGCGCTACGCACACCGTCGGCCTCGACATCGGGACGAGTCGCGTGACGTGCATCATCGGCGAGCCGGGCGAGGGCGGTTTCGTGGACATCGTCGGCATCGGCGAGGCGGACGCGCGCGGACTCCGTAAGGGCGTCATCGTCAACCCCGAGGCGGCCGTCGAGGCGATCCGCAAGGCGGTCGAGGACGCCGAGCGGATGAGCGGGCTGGAGGCCGAGGAGGTTTCCATCAACCTCGCCGGCTCGCACATCATGGGCTTCAACGGCCAGGCCATCGTCGCCGTCTCGGGCCGCGACCGCGAGATCACGCAGGACGACGTGCGCCGGGCGATTGATTCCGCGTGCGCCATACAACTCCCCGCCGGCCGCGAGATCGTTGACCGTCTCCCGCAGGAGTTCATCGTCGATGATCAGGACGGCATCAACGACCCGGTCGGCATGATCGGCGCGCGTCTCGCCGTCAAGACACACATCGTCACCAGCCCCGTCACCGCGCGCCAGAACGCCATCAACGCCGTCAACCGCGCCGGCCTCATGGTCGCCGACATGGTGCTCGACCAACTCGCCTCGGCCGAGGCCGCGCTCACCGACGAAGACAAAGAGTTCGGCGCGGCGCTCGTGGACGTGGGCGCGGAGACTACGGGCCTCGTCATCTACCAGCGCGGGGCCGTCCAGCACACGGCCGTCTTCCCTCTGGGCGGCTCCCACTTCACTAACGACATCGCCTTCGGACTGCGCACGCCCATCCCCGAGGCCGAGCGCATCAAGCGTTCGACGGGTTGCGCGTCGAGCACTTCCTTAAGCGAGTTCGAGCGGAGCGAACTCGTCGAGGTGCCCTCGGTCGGCGGACGCGCGCCGCGCCAACTCTCGCGACAGATTCTGTGTGACATCCTCCAGCCGCGCGCCGAGGAGGTGCTCATGCACGTGGCCGACGAGATACGTGATTCCGGTTGGGAGCGGCAGCTCTCGTCGGGCGTGGTGATGACGGGCGGGGGCGCGCTGCTCGACGGCATAACGGAGGTGGCCGAGCAGGTCTTCGACGCGCCCGTGCGCGTCGGCTACCCCGAGCGCGACCGCTTCGGGGGACTGATCGAGGACGTACAGAGTCCGGCGTGGACGGCCGCGGCGGGCCTCTGTCTGATCGCGCAGCGGGCGCAGAATGCGGAAATGCGGGCCGTCGCGGCCCGGCGCGGGACGACGGGCGGACTCGTCGCCATCGTCTCGAAATTCCGCAATCGTTTTAGTGGTATTTTCTGACAATGTGTTGTATGCTGCCGCGCCAGCCGGCACAATATGTAGTACCCAAAATATTGTTGTGGTCGGCGCGCACAGCCCAAGATAACCGCACGTGCTTTCCGAAGGCCGTGGAAAGCCCAGGAAAGAGGAAGGACTCATAACTTATGACACCGGAAGGCCGCCAGCCGGGCAGTGGCATTAATTTTTTCATCGACGAGGACCCGCCCATCACCGGTGCGCGCATCAAGGTGATCGGCGTCGGCGGCGGTGGGGGCAACGCCGTCAACCGCATGATCGAGGCCGGCATCGAGGGCATCGAGTTCCTCGTCGCCAACACCGACCTTCAGGCTTTGAAGCGCTCGCGCGCGCCCATCAAGATTCAACTCGGCGGCAAACTGACCAAGGGACTCGGCGCCGGCGCCAACCCTGAAATCGGGCGCGACGCCGCGCTCGAAGACACGGAGAAAATCATCGAGGCGCTCGAAGGCGCCGACATGGTCTTCGTCACCACTGGGCTGGGAGGCGGCACGGGCACCGGCGCCGCGCCGATCATCGCCAGCCTGGCCACGGAGCTTAACGCGCTGACCGTGGCCGTCGTCACCAAGCCCTTCCACTTCGAGGGCAAGCGCCGGATGCAGCAGTCCGAGATTGGGCTGAGGGAGCTGCGCGAGTGCGTGGACACCGTCATCACCATCCCGAACGAGCGCCTGCTGCACACGGTTGACCGCAACATGTCTTTGCAGGACGCCTTCAAGATGGCCGACGACGTGCTGCGTCAGGCCGTGCAGGGCATCAGTGACCTGATCACCGTCCCCGGACTCATCAACCTCGACTTCGCCGACGTGAAGGCCATCATGCAGGGCATGGGCCTCGCTCTGATGGGCGCGGGGCGTGCTTCGGGCGAGCACCGCGCCATGGAGGCCACGCAGCAGGCCATCTCGTCGCCCCTGCTCGAAGAGGCGACCATCGAGGGCGCGAAGGGCGTGCTCATCAACATCACGGGCGGCTACGACCTCACGCTCTACGAGGTCAACGAGGCCGCGTCCATCATCCGCGAGGCGGCCGACGACGACGCCAACATCATCTTCGGCGCGGTCATCGACGAGACCCTGCGCGACGAGATGAAGATCACCGTCATCGCCACGGGCTTCGACAAGGAGATCGCCGAGCTTGGCACCACCACCTCGGCCGCGCACGCCGTCGGCGGCGCCGTCGTCCCGCCGTCGCGCTACACGCCGACGCCGACGGGCGAACTCCCGCCGCGCCCCTCCGGGCCGCCACGCTCCGACGACCTCGACGTGCCGACCTTCATCCGCAAGAAGGCTGACTGAAGAAGGCAAAAGGCAAAAGTAAAAAGGCAAAAATGGATGAGCAAACCGCTCTCCCACTTTTGCCTTTTTACTTTTGCCTTTTGCCTTCAAGTTGTGTAGCATGACGCCCATCCCTGACAGGATGAATTCAACCGCGGGTAAAACCGCTTCTCGTCTTTCTCATCAGGAGCACAGCCCGCGCGAGGGGTGACGTGAAGTCTTACACGAGACTCCGCCCCTTTGTCGGCCGGGCGCGTGCGCGGCCGTGCGGCGCGAGGCCGGCGGCACCGCCCCGTGCCATCCTTTTGTACTCATTCTTGGAGGTGAAACAGGTGAACCGTAAACTCATCCGTACTACGTTGGCTGAGGTCAAGGGGCGCGGCGACACTCCCCAGCACAGGGAGGGCGGCGGTGGCGGTGGCGGCCGCGAGTTCGTCAGTCGCGGCGGCGCGCCCAGCCGGGGCGGGTCGGGCGGCGGGCCGCCGCGTGATAGAGATTCGGGCGGCTCCTCCGGCGGCGGGATGTCGGCGGCGGCCCTCGGCCGCAAGAAGGTTCCGCCGGCCGAGACCAACGCGGAGATTTTCTACTACAAGAAGCAGATGGATCAGCACACCGAGATGGTCATCGTCCTCCTCGACGACGAGGAGATCGAGGGCACCATCGAGTGGTACGACCGCAACGCTCTGAAGATCAACCGCCAGGGCGCGCCCAACGTCATGCTCCTCAAGCACAACATCAAGTACATGTACAAGGCCGAGGAGCGCGATGGCAGCGACAGCGACGACGCGGACGACCGCGGCGACGACGGCGAAGACGACGAGTAGTCGCCGCCGCCGTTCGCGCCGAGCGCGTCGCCCCCGCTGTCCCGGCCGGTAATTCCTCGTTCACCTCACCTGTTGTACCATCGCGCAATGACCGACATCACGCACACGCAGCCACACGGCGCGCCGCCCGCCGAGGGATCGGCGCGCCGCCGGCCGCGCATCGCCGTCACGATGGGCGACCCGGCCGGCATCGGCCCCGAGGTCGTCTTGAAAGCCGTGGCCGAGCGCGCGGTGCTCGATGCCTGCGTGCCCGTCATCGTCGGCGACGCGCAGTTCCTCGCGCACACGGCGCGCAAACTCGACCTTCAGTGCGGCTACGACATCGTGCGCCGCGGCGAGGCGTTCCCCGCTGACGCGGACGGCCCCGTCATCTACCACCTCGACAACATCCGCGGCAACGTCGAGCCGGGAGTCGAGTCGGGGTCGGCTGGGCGCGCGGCCGCCGAGTATATCGAGGCCGCCGTCGAGCTGTGCATGACGGGCGACGCCGCCGCCGTCTCGACCGCGCCGATCAACAAGCGCTCACTCTTCCTCGGCGGCTACAGCTTCCCCGGCCACACCGAATTCCTCGCGCACCTGACGGGGGCGACCGACTGCGCGATGGCCTTCGTCGCCTCGAACCTGCGTATCGTCCTCATCTCGACACACGTCCCGCTGGCGGAGGCCATCCGCATGGTCGAGCGCGAGCGCATCGTGCGCGTGGTGCGGCTCACCGAGCGCGAGCTGCGGCGGTGGGGCATCGAGCGGCCGCGGATCGCCGTGGCGGCCCTGAACCCACACGGCGCCGAGGGGGGCCTGTTCGGGATGGAGGAATCGGCCGAGATCGTCCCGGCCGTGCAGGAGTGTCAGGAGCAGCACGGCCTCGACGCGCGCGGGCCGTTCTCGGCCGACACGGTGTTTTTGCGCGCCTCGCGCGGCGAGTTCGACGCCGTGGTTTCGTGCTACCATGATCAGGCGATGATCCCCGTGAAGTGCCTCTCGTTCGGCGAGGCCGTCAACGTCACACTCGGCCTGCCCTTCGTCCGCACCTCGGTCGATCACGGCACAGCCTTCGACATCGCGGGCCGGGGCGTCGCCGAGCACTCCAGCATGACGGAGGCCATCACACTGGCCGTGCGTCTTGCGCGCGCCGACGGGACGGGACAGGCCGTGGAAGTATGAAAAAGGTGATGAGTGATAAGTGATAAGTGATAAGAAAGTAGCTTAGCTATTAGCTTTTAGCTTTCAGCACTTGGCTAACAGCTATGAGCTAACAGCTAACGGCTCTTATCACTTATCACTTATCACCTGTCACTTCGAAAACCGGAGGTTTTCGACAGGTGTCTGAGCAACCAACGCAACCCTCGCGGCGTATTCTCGTGGCCGACGACGACCCGGCGATCCTGCGTCTGGTGACGGCGATCATCGAAAAGGAAGGCTGCGAGGTGGTGACGGCGCGCGACGGGCGCGAGGCCTACAAGCACCTCCAGTCGGGCGGCGACTTCATCGCGGGCGTCTTCGACGTGATGATGCCGCACATTCAGGGGCCGGAACTCGTCCGTTACATGCGCAGTGAGCGGCGTCTGATGAAGATACCCGTGATGATGATGACGGCCGAGCAGAACCCGAAGCTCTCCTCCGACAGCTTCGCCGCCGGCGCCGTCGTCTTCCTGCCCAAGCCCTTCACGACCTCGCAGCTTCAGGTCATGCTGCGGATGCTCATCGACAAGGGCACCCAGCAAAGCTCCTGAGCGGCGGCGCCGGGCGCGCTACGGCGTCGGCCGCCGCGAATCCCCACGCGTCTCCCCACGCGACGTGAGCCTTCCCGGGCGCGCGCGGCCGGACTTGAAAACCGAGGAGACACGAGATGCGACAAGCTCGAAACAATGCGACGCGCTTCGACGCCAGCGGGAGTCGGACGACTCACACGGGTCTGCTCCTGCTGGCCCTCGCGCTGCTGTGCGTCGTGGCCGCCGCGACGGCGGGCGCGCAGTCGGGGCGACGCAAGACGGCGCCGATCAGCCCCGTCCCCACGCCGACGCCTGCCGCGCCCGAGGCGGAGGGCGAGTCTGAGTCGGAGAGCCGGTCGCGGCGGCAAGTCGGCGGCCCCGCTCAACTCTCTCTCGTCGTCTACCGGCTCGACAACGCTTTCCCCTACGCCGATTACAACGTGGAAGACGTGTTGATGGGCGGTCTTATGGATCGCCTCACGCGCTCGAAGGACTTGTCGGCGAGCCGCGGCGGCAAGCGCATCTCGCGCAAGGAGGCGCAGGAGATCGCCAAAAGCGAGAGCCAATCGCACGTCGTCCTCGTGGAATTGGAGGAGGACATCGGGGCGAGCGGCGGTCGCAGCGGGGGAGCCGGGCAGACCGACACGCGCACGCTCGCCGTCAAGACCTACGTCTACGAGATGGGGACGGGGACGCTCAAGTTCGTCGATCAGACATCGCAGCGGCCCTATCGCGGGCAGACGACGAGCATCGGCGGGATACGCCTGCCGCTGCCCACGACGCGGACGCGTATGGAGCGCTTCCCCGGCGAGCTGCAACTCGAACAGGCCGCGCGCGACGCCGCCGACCGGCTCATGCACAGATTCAAACTGCGTCCGCCGCCCGACAACTGAGCCGCCGCCCGCCGAAGCGCCCGCCGCCTGTCGGCTTGAGTGCGGCCGGAGTGAAATGCGTCTCAAGGCTCGAAGCGCCCCAATACGCGGCGCGCGGAGGACAAAAGAATTTGAGATTTGAAGTTTCAAATTTGAACTCATTCAACCCTCCGCTCCCCTTGCGCGTCCTCCGCGGCTCTGCGGTGAACCACCCGCCGACCTCCTTTCAAGTTAAATTCCACGCGGGACGCCCGCTCACGTTGCTGCTGTGTGCGATGCTTCTCGTCATCCCTTCGGCCTCATTCGCCACAGAGAAGAAACCCAAGAAGGCCATCAAGGATAGCGACGCGCGGAAGGTGATCGCCGCCACGCCCGGCTTCGACCTTCGCACGGGCCGGGTGCGTGTGAAAGACGTGTCGCTCGCGGGCGCGACGCCCGTCGTCGTCAACGCCGAGGTCGAGATCGC
>DASVES010000388.1:0-12907 GCA_036380435.1 Pyrinomonadaceae bacterium
GAGATGGACGCGGACGCGCGCGTGATCGTCGCCAGCGCCGACATCCAGACTTCGACGCGGGCGATGGTCGAAGAGGCCGGCGCCCGCGCTTTCATCAACAAGCCGTTCGCCGTGGAGAACGTGCTCGGCGCGGTCAACTCCGTACTGGGGGGGAAGTAGCACGATGGAACTAACCGAACGCCAGCGCGACGCGGTCTCCGAGTTAATCAACATCGCGTTCGCGCGCACGGGGGCCGCGCTCTCCGAGTTGACCGGGCACCGCGTCCTGCTCAACGCGCCGGACGTCTCCGTCCTCCCGACTTCCGAGCTGCCCGCGGCGCTCGCCGACTTCATCCCCGGCGAAGTCGCCTCCATCCACCAGGTCTTCGGCGGGCCGGTCGCGGGGGACGCGCTCCTGTTGCTCAATCAGGACGGCGCGCTGCGGCTGACCGACCTGCTGACGGACGGGCAGTCCCCTTCTGACCGCCTCGACGAGTCGGCGCGCGAGGTGCTGACCGAGGTGGGGAACATTCTACTCAACGCCTGCCTGGGGATGTTCGGCAACCTGCTGGACGTGCGCGTCTCGTTCTCGGTGCCGCGCCTGCACATCGAGACGCTCGACGAGCTGCTCGCCTCCCTCACGACTGGCGAGGGCGGGCCGCGGTACGCCCTGGTGATCTACACGGCCTTCCACGTCCGCGACAGCTCCGTCAAAGGGTTCCTCGTGATGATCCTGAGCGTCGCCTCGCTCGACCGCTTGATTCAGGAAGTCGAAGCCTGGGAAGGGCGGCAGGATTAGTCTTAGACGCCGACCGTCGGCCGGGGCGCCGGGCATGACTCCCCATGACGAGAACCAGTCCGAATGAAGAGACGTTGCTCAACGCGGCGCTGCTGCGTTGGATGAATGATCTCGCGGGGCACGGCATCCTGATTACGGACGCCGAGTTGAATATCCGCGCGTGGAACCGCTGGCTGGAGGAGCACAGCGAATTGGGCGCGGACGAAGTGGTGGGGCGGAACCTTCTGGAAGTCTACCCGGAGCTGGAAAAGAGGGGTTTGTATCGGCACTACAAGTGGATTCTGGAGGGTCAGACGAGGATACTTTCGCAGCGCCTGCACGGCCACCTGCTGCCGCTGCCCACCGACCCGAATTTGAGCGGCTTCTCGGAGATGCAGCAGACGGCGCGCATCTCGCCTTTAATCCACGACGGCCGCGTCATCGGCACACTGACCGTCGTCGAGGACGTCACCGAGCGTGTGGCGCGCGAGGCGGAGTTGCAAGCGCAGGTGGACGCGCGCACCCAGGCTTTCGCCAGAGAGAAGGCCGCGCGCGAAGAGGCGGAAGGAGCCAACCGGCACAAGGACGAGTTCCTCGCCACCGTTTCTCACGAGCTGCGCACGCCGCTCACCTCTATCCTCGGCTGGTCGAACATGCTTCTCGCCGGCATCCTGAGCGGGGACGCGCACACCCGCGCGCTCGAAACCATCCACCGCAACGCGGAGGCGCTGAACCAGCTCATTAGCGACCTGCTCGACGTTTCACGCATCATCAGCGGCAAACTTCGGCTGGACCTGCGCACGGTCGAACTGCATACGATTATCGAGTCGGCCGTCGAGGCGACCCGCCCCGCGGCGGAAGCTAAAGGCATCCGCCTGACCGCGGTGCTCGACCCGCGCGCAGGGCCCATCAACGGCGACGCCGACCGCATGCAACAGGTCATCTGGAACCTGCTCACCAACGCCATCAAGTTCACGCCCGCGGACGGGCAGATTCTCGTTAAGTTGGAGCGCGCCGGTTCGCGGATGGAGATGACGGTGCGGGATTCCGGCATCGGCATCCACCCGGAGTTTTTGCCTCATATCTTCGACCGTTTTCGTCAGGCCGACCCCGCCACCAACAGGGTTCACGGGGGCATGGGACTGGGACTGTCCATCGTCCACCAACTGGTGGAGTTACACGGCGGCACGGTGAGGGCCGAGAGTGAGGGCGTGGGGAAGGGGGCGGCTTTCGTCATCAGCCTGCCCTGCTTCGATTTCGAGGGCGGGTCGGAGGGGGCGGGGCGATTGCCCCTCGCCGCTGTCGGTCAGTTGGAGATCGATTGCCCGCCCTCTCTTCAGGGCTTGCGGGTATTGGTCGTTGACGACGAGGCGGACACGCTCGACATGATTCGCGCGGTGCTCGAACATTGCAAGATGGAAGTCATCACGGCCGGGTCGGCGTCCGAGGCGCTGGAGGCAATCATACAGTTGCGGCCCGATGTGTTACTCAGCGACCTGGGGATGCCGGAAGAGGACGGCTATGCTCTCATCGCCAAAGTGCGGGCGCTCCCGGCCGAGGGTGGCGGACAAATCCCGGCGGCGGCCCTGACCGCGTACGTGAGGGCGGAAGACCGCGTGAAGGTGCTCCGCTCGGGTTTCCAGTTACACATGCCGAAGCCGTTCGAGCCGCATGAATTAGTATCGGCGGTGGCGAACCTCGCCGGCCGGCTTAACGATGGTTAATCTCTTTCAGGGGTTGTGTTGCTTCGGCGAGGTCTAACAATCAACCACCCCCTCCAACACCCCCTAACCCGAACCTACACGTGCCCGCGGCCCTCTGTCATTTACCTTCCCTGGGTGCGAGCAGAGAGAACTCGATTGTGCGCTCATCCACGCAAGGAGGGCGCAGATCCTCCTTGCGGCTGCGGTGAGAAACCCGGGCCCGGCAAAATTTATAAATGTATGGCGGAGAGGGTGGGATTCGAACCCACGGTGGCCTTTCGACCACTCCGGTTTTCGAGACCGAAGGGCCGGGCCGTGAAGGGTCGGTAAAATCAACTTCAGGGAGGCATCGGGAGAGTGCCAATCCCCGCCCGTCACGCCAAATATCGCGCCACCCGGACGCCACCGATTCGTCGATCCTTCGTGGACCCAACTTAAAACTGGCTCACAGCAAATACGCGCCGGATCGGGAGTTGTGAGGACTGAAAATCACAATACTGACCGGCACCGCATCGATTGCCCGGCCCGGCGTCAGATTTCACCCCCGCGGGCGAATGTGGTAAATAGTTTCCATGCCAACATCCTCGACCGCCAAACCGGATTCCGCCAACCCCGTGCCCACGCCGCCTTCGCGCTCGTGGCTCAGGCCCTCGCTCAACTGGCTCCTCGTCTTCGTGCCCATCGCCATCGCCCTGCGGTTCGTGCCGGCGCTGCATAACCCGACGGCGCTGTTCGTCGTCTCGTGCATCGCCATTATCCCGCTGGCCGGCTGGATGGGCCGCGCCACCGAGCACCTCGCGGAGCACCTCGGACAGGGTGTCGGCGGGCTGCTCAACGCCACCTTCGGCAACGCCGCCGAACTGATCATCGCGCTCTTCGCCCTCTCGAAGGGGCTGACCGGCGTCGTCAAGGCGTCGATCACCGGCTCGATCATCGGCAACATCCTGCTCGTCCTGGGGCTTTCGTTCCTGGCGGGCGGCTTGAAGTTCCGCAAGCAGGAGTTCAACCGCGTGGCCGCCGGCGTCTCGGCCACGGCGCTCACCCTCGGGGCCATCGCCTTGGTCATCCCGACGGTCTTCCACCAGGCGGCGGCGATGGTGCCGGTCGCGCAAGGGGGGTGGACGCCCGCGAAGGAGCAGGGCCTGTCGCTCGCCATCGCCGTCGTGCTCTTCCTGACCTACGCGCTCACGCTCGTCTTCACCCTCGTCACGCACCGGGATCTGTTCGGCGGCGACGAGTCGAAGGCGATTGGGCGGGAGGCCGGCGAGGAGCTGACGCGCATGGAGGCCGAGCGCGGCGCGCACGCGCCGTGGTCGGTCGGCAAGGCGGTCGGCGTGCTCGTGGGCGCGACCGCCTTCGTGGCGCTCATCTCGGAGTTTCTGGTCGGGGCCATCGAGGAGGCGCGCGAGTCGCTCGGCCTCACGGAGGTCTTCGTCGGCGTCATCGTCGTCGCCATCATCGGCAACGCCGCCGAGCACTCGTCGGCCATCCTCATGGCCTGGCGCAACAAGATGGACATCAGCATCGGCATCGCCGTCGGGTCGAGCCTCCAGATCGCCCTCTTCGTCGCACCGCTCCTGATCTTCGCCTCCTACCTGTTCGGCACGCCGATGAATCTGGAGTTCACGGTGCCGGAGGTCGTGGCCGTCGTCGCCTCGATCATCATCGTCGAGCAGATCAGCAGCGACGGCGAGAGCAACTGGATCGAGGGGCTGCAACTGCTCTCCGTCTACGCCGTCCTGGGGATACTCTTCTACTTCCTGCCGGACGCACACTAGGCCCCGTCGTCGCAGCCGGGCCCGCGCTTCCGCTTGCGATCCGCCGCCAATAGCCGCGCGCCGAGTTCGAGGTTCACCTCGGTCTGCGCCGCGTTCAGCAGGAGGAACGCGGCTGCGACGCCGGCGAGCGCCCACCACCACGACGGGGCGGCCAACAGGGAGAGCGGCGACAGGAGAACCAGGAACGGCTTGCACCACGCGAGCAGGCGGCTGGCCAGCAGCAGCTTCGGCGAGCCGGGGACGGCGCGCAGGCGAGCGCGGGCGTCGCCGCCGCGCAGCGCGCGGGCGAGTTTGACGTAGGCGCCCGCGCCCGCGCGCCTGACCTCCGACTTGGCGGCCGCGATCTCGCCGCGGGTGATTTCCAACTGCGCCGCCTCGTTGTTTTCCATGAGAGTTCGAGATGAGAAGCGCGCTGGCCTCCTCGCTGCTCATCCTGGTGATAATGGCACACCTTTCTGCCGGTTGGCCTCAGGCGGCGGATTGGGAGCAGATTGGTGGACGGGCTGAAATTAAGATCGAGGTCGATGCAGCCGGCCCCCTCACGACACTCCTCCCCGTTCACGCGCCAGCCGCCCGCGGGGGTCGCTGGCATGTACGCGTTCGAGGGTGATGTTGAGGGCGGGCTGCAAACCTATGGCGAGGCGCTGTGGTGGACGGCGATGCTTCTGACCTCGCTGGGCTCGGAGTACTGGCCGCGCACCGCGGAGGGGCGGGCGCTGTGCTTCATCCTCTCGCTCTACGGCTTTGCGGTCTTCGGCTACGTCACGGCCGCACTCGCCACTTTCTTTGTCGGCCGGGACGCGGAGGACGAGGAGGCGGAGCTGCCGGGCGCGAAGTCGCTGGAAGACCTGCGGGCGGAGGTCGCGGCGCTGCGCGTCGACATTCGCTCGCTGCGAGAGACTAGAGGCTACGGGGAGGGGTAACAGGTGACCTCAAAAGCACCCGGGTGAGTCCTCCCCCACTAGACCCACATCCCTAACGCGGCGAGGCCGAGCGCGATCTTGACCAGATCGAGCGCGACGTAAGTTTTATGCCACCGCCGGAAGACCCGGAAGCGCGCGTCCTCGGGCCGGCGATTCAACAGGTCGAGGTCTTTCGTGGCCGCCGACATGCGCGGCCTCGCCCAGAAGAACTGCGCGAGCGCGACGAGCCACATCACGCCGACGCCGAACAGGGCCGCGAGTGACTTTCGCGAAACGTCCGCGGCGCGGCCCGCGAGCAGGGCGCTCGCGGCGACGAGCAGCGCCCCGACGATGACCTCCGTGCGGTTGAGGGCCGCGAACACCTCCCGCCCCACCGCCACCACCTGATTACGGTCTATGGCCGGGACGCGGAACCGCGCCGGGGTCTCCACAAGGTCGATGACGATCAACCCGCCGAGCCACACCGCGAGCGCCAAATCTCGCGCGAACGTCAGCCCCCAGTCCAACATCCCTTATTTCGCCCCCTCGCTCCACCGACAAACGTCTGACATCGCCGCCGTACTCCCCTACCACCCGATCAGGCCGAGCCACCGGGCCGCGAAGACCGCCGCGACAATAACCACCAGGATGACGGACGCGCGCGGGAACTTCTTCATCGGGCATTCGTTCGTCGCCATTATTCATTCTCCCCAACATTACTCGCCGACACTAACCGACGGCGGCGGGTGATTCCGCCCGGCCGGAATTCACCGGCCCCGCGTCCCCCACCGGCGGCGCGATTCTGGTGAGCCGGACGCGATACGTGTCTGGCCCGCGCACGACGTATTCCCACCCCAACTCCCCTTCGCGCAGCTGATCGATCTGCATCCGCAAAGGGTGCGGATCGTGGTCGTTTAAGACGATGAAAGATTCGCCCACCGCCAGTCGGTCGAAGACGTCGAACACGAGCGGGTGCCGTTCGGACCGCGGCAGCAAACA
Organism: Pyrinomonadaceae bacterium; assembly: GCA_036380435.1. GTDB lineage: Bacteria > Acidobacteriota > Blastocatellia > Pyrinomonadales > Pyrinomonadaceae > DASQDT01. The sequence goes on from DASVES010000388.1 coordinate 6,140, forward strand.
CAAGTCGATTTCACGCTCCGCCGCGGGCGGGCCGTCGTCAGGCCGGGCGGCCCGCGGCGTTTTGACCATCGTGACGAGCAGCGCGGCGTCGGTGTGCGCCTCGACGCGGTGCGCCCGGCCGGCGTCGAGGCGCACGAGCGTCCCGGCCGACATCTCGCAAGCTTCGTCGCCTTCGTAGAAGGTGACGCGGCCGGTGATCGCCTGCACCGTAATGCCGCCCGCCGCGGAGTGTTCGGGAACTTGCTGTCCAGCCCGCAGGCATAAAAGCACAAGGCGCAGGTCAGGCTCGTTCACAAGCACTACGGGGTTGAACTTCAGGTCGTTGAATTCAATAAGGTTGGTGATGTCAAGTCGCTGCATTCTTACCGCTGCCTTTCTTCCCATTCATTTACGCGGCGCCGGATCGCGCCGCCGCACCCTTCAGCAGGCGCGCCTCGCAGGCGTCCCAGTCGATGTTGGAGAAGAAAGCCTCGATGTACCTGGGTCGCTCGGCCGGCTTGTAGTCGAGGAGAAAGGCGTGCTCCCACACGTCCATCACGAGCACGGGCGCAAACCCCGAGACGTTACCCGTCTCGTGCAGCGTGATCCAGTGGTTCGACAGACGAGCGTTGGCCGGGTTCTGGTAGCAGATGGCCCAGCCCACGCCGCGCATCTTGCCGACGGAGACGAAGTCGGCCTTCCAGATGTCGTAGCTGCCGAACGACTGCTCGGCGCTTTGAAAGAAGGCGGACGCCTTATCCCCATCGCCACTGCCGCCGCGCTTCATGTTCTCGAAGTAATACTCGTGGAGCACCATGCCGTTGTACTCGAACCCTAATCGGCGCGTCAGCTCCGAGTAAGCGGGCATCTCCTCCTGATCGACCTTGCCGTCGAAGAGCAGCTCTGCGATCTTCTCGTTCAACGTGTTGGTGTTCGTGACGTAGCCCTCGTAGAGCTTGAAGTGCATCTCCAGCGTCTGGTCGGAGATGCCGTTCAGGCCGCTCAGGTTAAATTCCTTCGCTTGGTACGATTCGTTGTTAATCATTCTCTTATTCCTTTCACCTTTCTCTGGAGAGCTCTCCGAAGTCTGTCGCAGGTGAGCGCTAGCGCCCGTTACTGTTACGTTGTCGTCTCGGCGATCTTCAGGTGGTGTGGGCAGACCCGTTTGCTCCTCCGCACGAGAAGCAGGGTGGTCACGATGGCCGCGATGTTGACGGCCTGCACGACCGCTAACATGACCTCCCGGCGAAGTGAGCAGTAGATCAAAAGCAGCGTGCTGGCGGCGAGCCAGATCAGCCAGGTCAAACGGCTGATGCCCCACGCGCACCTTTCGACGTACAGGTGATGTATCTGCGGGTAGTACGCGACGACGACGAGCACAGTCCCCGCCCATCCTAGTGCTTCCATATTCCGACCCTTCGCAGACGGGGTGATCCCTTCGAGGGGGAGGTGCGAGCGTGGCGGCCGCCCTCCCTCCCCGGCGTAGCGTCAACGAAGGTCACGCGGCGCGCTTCAGTTCGTCGGCGGCCTTCAGGGCCTCGCGCCGCACGTGGTCGGCGAGCGCCGGGTGAATGATGCTCCTGATCTTCCCGGTCTGGATGCCGCGCTCGGCGGCGGTCTTGAAGTCGATGATGTCGTCCACCGCCCTTTCGACCGGCCCCTTCGACGAGGGCACGCTCTTGTGCATCTGGCGGAAGGCGGCGCTCGTTTGCATCGCCTTCTGGATGAGTGCGTTCTCCTCGGGGTCTAAGAGGTGCGCGATGAAGTCGGCGTGCTCGCCCATGATGATGGTCCAGAACTCCGCCGCCTCCTTCATGTCGGTCGACGTGTCGCCGCGCGAGAACTGGTCGAGCCTTTTGGCGAAGCGCTCGGCCTCGCGCGCCGTGTGCTCGAAGAAGCTCGGCCACACGAGGCTTTGCAGGCGGCCCGCGGCCTGCTCGTCACGCATCTTGTGCTTGAAGTCGGAGTAAGGCTTGACGAGTTCGACGGTCGAGCGGTTGAAGGCGGCATAGTTGCCACGGTCGAGGCTCGCGGCGCGCGCCTTCTCAAGCTGACCGGCGAAGGTCTGCTGGAACTGCTCTGCCCGGCCGCGCGGCCCGGCCAACTCCGGCCCCGGCATCAGCATGACGAAGAACTTCGCGTGCTCCATCATCTGCTCGTTCCAGAACAGGTTCTCGGCGAGCGAGTGGGCGACGGGGTCGTTCGAGCCCGCCTCCGGCAGGAAGGTCGGCTTCGTGCCGCCCTCCTTCGACATGATCCCCCGGCGCCGCATGTCCTGACCATTCATCGCCTGCCCGAGCACGGTCTCCAGAAGTGGCCCCGCCAGGGTGGCCCCGACCAGTGTGGCCCCGCCGGCGGTTAAAATTTTGCGGCGCGAGATTCCCCGGCCTGAGGGGGCGTCCTGCGGCATGTGGCTTTTCATCTTTCTCTACCTCCTGTGTTTGTAAGTGGCAGGCGGGAGGGGCCGTCTGTCAGGTTTATGCTCGGGGGCGATGATCTAATCGGCGGGTGACGGGCCGCCCGCACTTTGCCGGCAGCGAGTGTCGGCACCCGCCCCTTCCGTCAAACCATGACGACGACGGCGTCACGGCTGAGCGGGTCACCGGCGCCGTCGTCGGTAAGTAGCTCAAGAAAATCCACGGGGCCGTCGCGGAGGCGGGCGGGCGACGGCATCCGATCAAGCCGCATCAGTTCTTCGATCCCCGCCATCTCGCAATCGCGGTTCATGCCGGCGACCGCCAGCACGCGCTCGTCTTTCACGTAGAAGGCCAGGAAATCCTGTGAGGGCACGTCGCCCTCAAAGATGATTTCGTCCCAGCTTGCGGCGTGTCCGACGTATATGAGTCCCGCATCGAACTGGCGTGTCCAGAAGAACGGGACGCCCTCAAATTCGACAGTCTTCCCCGCCATGTTGTGCGCCGCGGCGCGGCCCTGCTGCTGCGCCGTGCGCCAGTGCTCGATGCGCTGGCGCTCGCCCGTGGGCGAGGAGGGAAAGTAGGCGATGTCTCCGGCGGCGTACACGCCGTCGGCGGCGCGCAGGTGTCTGTCCACGTACACGCCGCCGTCCTCGTGCAGTTGGACGCCTTCGAGAAAGTCCGTCGCGGGGCGTACCCCGACTCCGACGACTACCAAATCCGCCTCGACGCGTTCGCCCGAATCCAGCACGACGACCTCGACCGCGCCGTCGCCCTCGAAGCGGGCCGCGCCCGCACCGAGTTTGAACCGCACGCCGCGGGCCTCGTGCACCCGCCGGAACAGCCCGCCGATCTCCGCGCCGAGCGTCTTCTCGAAGGGCACTCCGCCGGGCGCGACCACGGTCACGGGGAGTCCGCGCTCGGTGAGACTGGCGGCCGTCTCCATGCCGATGAAGCTGGCCCCGATGACGACGGCGCGGGACGCTCGCCCGGCGGCCTCGACGAGCGCGTCCGCGTCCGCGAAGCTGCGCAGGACATAGATGTTTTTCAGCCCGGAGCCGGGGATGCCGAGGCGGCGCGGCGTGCCGCCCGTCGCCACGAGCAGCGCGTCGCAGGCGAGTGTGTTGCCGCCTGCGAAGGTGACCGTCTTCGCCGCGGCGTCGACGCGCACGACCTCTTTGTCGCGCAGCACCTCTATGTCGTGCTCCGCGAAAAACTCGTCCGCGCGCAGCGGAATCCACTCCGGTTCGGCGCGGCCTTGCAGGTAATCCTTACTCAGGTTCGGGCGGTCGTAGGGCGCGCGGTCTTCACGCGTGATCATCAGCACACGGCCCTTGAATCCGTCCTCGCGCAGGGTTTGCGCCGCTGCGTAAGCGGCCGCTCCGCCGCCGAGAATGACGAACAGCCGGGCGTCCGACGAAGAATCCCGCTTCGTCATCGCGGGCGTCCTGCGGTCTGTGATCTCGTCGGAGAGGCTCACGATGACGCTCCCGCGCTCGACCCTCACTCCGTAGCGCGGCAGCGCGTCGAGCGCGGGCGGCTCCTCAAGGTCGCCCGTCGCGACGTTGAAGCAGGCGTGGTGCCAGGGGCAGACGACCCGCTCGCCGCAGAGCGCGCCCTCGACGAGCGGCGCGCCGTAGTGCGTGCAGTGCGCGCCGACGGCGTGGTATTTACCCCCGACGCGCGCCAACAGGATGTCGGTCCCGCCGGCCGAGACTTGCCTCATCTCCCCGTCCTTGAGTTCGCCGGTCTTGGCAATAGTTATTTCTTTGTGCGTCATCAGACCTTCCCCACCGCCGGGCGATCACTCTCTTCCGGGCTTGCGCCAATCATTCAGGAGTTGCTCCAGGCCCCGTACAGGAGACGTCTAACTTTGGACTTGGAACCCAATGCCGGGTAGCGTGTTAACACCTAACGACCGCGGGTGTTAACTCCTGCCCTCCCTCCAAGCCCCTTGGTGGCGGCTTGTTTTAACGGTTCATAGTTTTATGCCGCGTGGATGAGGTGGCCCATCCTCTCTTTCTTCGTCCTGAGGTAGTGTGCGAAGCCGTCGTGCGGCTCGACCTCAAGCGCCACCCGCTCGACGGCTTCCATCCCCGCCCGCCCGATTGCCTGAATCTTCGCCGGGTTGTTCGACATCACCCGCACCCGGCGGAGGCCGAGGTCGAGGAGTATCTCCGCGCACTGGTCGTACCGGCGCAGGTCCACCTCCAGGCCCAATCGCTCGTTGGCCTCGACGGTGTCGGCCCCCTCGTCCTGCAACGCGTAGGCGCGAATCTTGTTGATGATGCCGATGCCGCGCCCCTCCTGGAGTTGATAGACGACGGCCCCGCACCCATCGCGCCCGATGAGTTCCATCGCGGCACGCAGTTGCCGGCCGCAGTCACACCTGACGGAGCCGAAGACGTCGCCCGTCAGGCACTGCGAGTGAATGCGGACGAGGGTCGGGCGGTCTGCGCGCAGCTCGCCGCGGGCGAGCGCGACGAACTCCTCGTCCGAGTTGAGCGACCGGTAGCCGACGATGCGGAACTCGCCGAAGTCGGTCGGCAGCCGCGCTTCGGCCACCCACACGACCGTCCTCGGATTCGATAACCTGTGGCGGTCGGGAGACGACCGGCGACTTCCGACCCGGGTAACGTTTGACGTTTCTTCCTGCTCACTTCCAAACATTTTCTCGGCCCCCACTCAGGACAGATATTTCACGAACATCAACTCGTTGTGCCGCTCGTTGAAAGCCAACTCGTCCACGAGTCGGCTGGTCAGCATGATGCCGAAGCCGCCGGCGCGCAGGCCGCGCTCTTCACGCAACGCGGCGTGGCGGAGTGGGTCGTCGTCGGGGTTGTTGATGGCCGCGTGCGCCAGTCGGGCCGGGTCGAAGCCCGCGCCCGGGTCTTTGATCCGGCAGACGATGGCCCGCCCAAGCCGCACGTAGCTGACCTCGACGCGCTGCGCCGGGTCGAGCCGGCAACCGTATTCGACGGCGTTGCTGAGCATCTCGCGGAATGCGTAGCTGATCGCCTCGTGCACCTCCGGCGGGAGGTCGGCGTCGAGCTGCGCCAGTAATTTCTGAAGTGGGGAGATGGCCGCGAGATCGCCGGGCGCGAGCAGTTCGACCCACCCAGGGTGCGCCGAGACGACCTCGACCCGCGCCGCCGGGCACCCGTCGAGTGCGCCACGCACCGCGGCGCGCAGTTCGTCGGCGGTGAAAGGTCTGGTCAGGAAGTCGCAGACGTGCCAGCGGAGCGCGTCGATGACCGCTTCCGGGGTTCCGCCCTCAACGACGGCCAGTCGCTTGGCGTTGTGGTACTCAAAGCGCAGACGCCTCAATGACTCGACGGCGTCGCCCTCCGTCGTCGTCCAGTCAGTGATGATCAGGTCGGTCGGCTCCTCCGCGAGCATCACGGCGCCGCGCCGCCCGTCCGGCGCGCACTGTATCGCGTAGCCCCCGCCCGCGAGCGCCTCCCGGATCCCTTCGCGCAGCGACGGATCATCACTGACCAGAAGTACCTTGCTCATGAGTCCCCGAATGCCCTCCAGTCCCCGCGACTTCAGCGATCAAACTCGTGGCTCAGGCGCGCGAGCGCGAGCGCGCCGAGCGCGAGGCCGAAATCGCGCAGCGCCACGTCGAAGTAGCCCGGAATCATCAGCAGGTTGAAGATGATCAGTAAGAGCCATGCCGAAACGACGTAAGCGAAAATCTTCGGCTTGAACCAGACGCCGAGCCCGGCCACGATCTCGATGACGCCGACGGCGAGCATCAACTCGTGTCCGTGGCCGCCCGTCAGGTTGTTAACGAACGGTGGCAGGTACTGATCCCAGTTCACCAGCAGCCCGAAAAACTTATCTAGCCCGGCTAGGATGGGAGCTACAGTGAATCCCAGGCGCAGGATTTGGTAGGCCTGGTAACCGGGACTGGAGACGCGTGTTTGCGCGTCGGAAGAGAAATCTGCGGCCGGAGTGCCTTCAAAAATGTGTTCCACCTTCTTAACCCTCCTCGGCTTGGAGCCAGTAATCTTTTCCGCGAGGTCTTCTTTTCTCTTAAAATACACCTTTCCACTAATAAGTCAATGACTATTTTGACTTATTGTGTTTTTCAGTTTTTCCGTGTATATTCGCGGTTTAGTGAGGGCTGATGCAGACGACTAAACTTGACGAGCGATTTTTCGACAGCACGCGGGGGCGCATCGTTAGCCTGCTGCGCGATGGGTCGAAGACGGTCAATGATCTGGCGTCTAAGCTCGAACTGACGGACAACGCCGTCCGCGCTCACCTGCTCACGCTTGAACGCGACGGCCTCGTCCGGCAGAGCGGCGTGCAGCGCGGAGCGCGCAAGCCGCATTTCGCCTACGAGCTGACGGCCGAGGCCGAGCGCCTC
>DASVES010000389.1:0-4256 GCA_036380435.1 Pyrinomonadaceae bacterium
GCCATGTCAGTTGATAGTGTGGCTTTCTAGGAGAAACGGGCGGGAAGCGGGCTTTGAAATAGGTCGCCCCAAAAGCGGGAGAACCCGGCCGGGAGGCCAGGTTCCTGTAAGGAGAGATGTGTGATTGGGTCGCTCGGCGGGCGGCTGGCGTAGCGGCAGGCCACGCTCAGAGAAGTGATGGCGGCGGGGTCACGGTTTAACTTCCTCCGTGCTTGCCGACAATGTATAGAGCACGTCGCGTGCCACTGGAAATATTTTTCTGGAACGGGGCGGGCATTGTGCGTAAGGGCCGCGACGGCCGACGCCGTACACTTCGGCCGGAGTGAGTCACGCGCCCCGCTCAAGCGGCTCGACTTCCAGGAAGTGGCCGCGCGCGCCGACGACTCGCACGTTCATTGAGCCGCGCTCGACGCGGGCCGGCGTCCGCGTGCGCGCGGGCCACAGTTCGCCGTCGATGAGGACGTGGCCCTCCGGGTTCAACTCGCGCTCGACTGAGGCCACGCGGCCGATGAGGTTGAGTCCCGAACGCGACGTTCTCCGCTTGAGCCACCAGAGCGCGACGACGAGGAAAATAAAAAGCAGGACGGCGCACGTCAGAAAGAGAAGAATCATCGTTTCAGGTAAGTAGTCCGTGAAGACGAGGGGCGCGCGCCGAAGTGTTGCTTCTGGCGCGCGCCCCTCAAGTGTTCGTCGTCAACGGTCGCCGCCCCAGCTTACCGGGAGCCGAGTTCGACCTGACGGTGGAGCGCGATGGCCTCCTGATGATTGGGGTCTATCTGGAGGGCGCTGCGGGCGTAGCTCATGGCCATCGCGCGGTCGCCGCGTTCGAGGAAAATGCGCCCGAGGAGGACGTAAGCGTCGATGAACTTCCGCTCGTTGTCCCAGAAGATGGCGGTCTTCAGTTGGTTGATTGCCGGCTCGAGGTCGCCGCGGCGCTGGTAGATGCGCCCCGTGAGCAGGTACGCCTCGGCGTTCATCGGCTCGATCATCACCACGCGCCGCAGTTCCTGGAGGGCCTCGTCATCGCGCCCGCCGGCGTACATCTCGCGCGCCTTCGCCAGCAGGTTCTGCGCGCTCGTGCCCTCTGTCTCCTGTCGGACGCGGTCGTCGCGCGCGCGCAGCTCGGCGATGTAGTCGTGACGATTGAACGTCGGCTTCAGTTGAAACTTGACGGGGAGCGCGGCCGGCGACTGCGACTTCTGCCACTCGACCTGCGCCTTCGCGTAGTCGGAGAAATACTTGCGCGCTTCGTTGTCGTTGGCGGCCGCCGCCTCCGTCTGCCCGGCGCGTTCGAGCGCCTTGGCGAAGAGGAAGAGCGCCTGCCCGTCGCGCGGGTTGGCCTTGATGGCGCCGCGCAGTTGCTCGGCGGCTTCGGGCTGCTTGCCGGCGAGCATCAGCGCGTAGCCGTAGTTGAAGCGGACGAAGGGGTCGTCGGGCGTCGTCTCAGAGGCGCGGCCGAGGAAGGTGAGGGCCTGCTGGAGCAGACGCTCGCGCTCCTCGGGCTTCTGTGCGGCGCGCGCGGCCTGTGCGGAGATGGCGCCGGTGTTGTTGTAGATGCTTGTGAGCGGCGCTTCTTTCGCGAGCGGGATGAGCGCCCCGAGCGCGCGCTCAGCGTCGTTCATTTTCCAGAAGCTCATCGCGGCGTAGAAGGCCGCCTCGGCGTAGTGCGCCTCCTTGCTCTGGAGCATGGAGAAGTGCTCGCCGGCCTTCTGCCAGTCGCCCTGAGCGTAGTACAACTCGGCCAGCTCGAAGGCCGCCTGCGCGTAGACGGTGCCGGGGTTGGCGCGCTCGTACTCGATCATCGCGTTACGCAGGTAGTTCGACTTCTTCTCCTTGTCGTTCGTCATCCGTCCCTTGACGTAACTCTCGAAGGCGCGCGAGGGAATCTTCGAGGCGCGGCTGAGGATTTCGTTCTGCGCGACGGGCAGCGCCTTGTCGCGCTCGTAGAGCACCTGATAGGCGAGCTTGCCCTGCATGGTCTGGAGGTTGGTGAGCGCGTCGCCGAAGAAGTACTCGTGCGTGGCCCAGCGCCCGTCGGTCATCAAGACGCCGGTCAGTCGCCCCTCGTTGACGCGGATGATCCGGGCCGAGCCGCGGATCGAGGCGACCGACTTATCGTCCGCGGCCGGGACGACTTCGTAGGTGCCGACGACGACGAGCGTGGCCAGCGCCTCGCGCCCGATCTTGATGGCCGTGGCGCGCGAGGGGATGACCGTCTCGGGCAGACGCAACTGCTGGTAGACGATGCCGCGCTCGTCGCCCGAGACGACCGAGAGGCCGGGCACGTTGAGCAGTTCCGAGAGCGAGTCGGCGAAGCTTTCTCCCACCCAGTTGTAATCCTTGAAGCCCGAAGTGTTCTGGAAGGGAAGCACCAGCACGCGCTCGGCCGTGGCCTGCGAGGCGCGCGCAGCCTGCCCCGCGGAGAGGGTCACGAGGGAGAGGGCGATGGCGACTGTGACGAAGATTCTTTTAAGCATCGATATCAAACCTGCCAGTCCGGCAAAAAGTCGAGACCGCCAACGCGGAGTCTGGTGTGCGCTGGCGGCCTCTCATAACCCGCGAAAGGAGCAGTTCTAAAACGCGGCCGTCGAAAGTGTGGCGTCCCGTACGGGAGTCGAACCCGTGTCGCCGCCGTGAAAGGGCGGTGTCCTAGGCCACTAGACGAACGGGACTCGCTTCGACTCGGCGGACGATTCGAGCTAACTTACCGTACAGGTTAGGAGGTGTCAACCACACCCGACGCGCGGCTTGGGCGCACGACTTTTGATGTCCGGGCCAGCGGAAAAGTATGCTCAAAACGCGGAAAAAGAACGGGAAGGCGGCGCGTGCGCGCACATCTCAGCGGCGGGCGCGGAAGATGAGGAAGTAGTCCATCTTGTCGGGCTTGACGAAGTCGTGCTCGGAGACGAGGGCGTAGCCGGCGCTTGCGGCCTCTTCGATGACTAATGCTTTCGAGATGCCGTGGTCGTCGCCCTTGCCCTCGCGGTCGATGACGCCGACGAGCGCCCCCTCGCGCAGTGAGCGGCGCAGGTTCGACAGGAGTCGCACCGGCTGCGCGACCTCGTGGTAGGTCTTCAGGATGAGGACGGCATCGACACTCGACGGCGGGAGCGCGGGGTCGTCCTCACGGCCCAGCACGGCGCGGACGTTCGAGAGCTGCTCTGCGGCGGCGCGCTTCTCGATGTGTTTGACGAACTCCTCGTTGATCTCGACGGCGTAGACTGAGCCGCCCGCGCCGACACGCCGCGCCGCGCGGACGGTGAACCAGCCCGAGCCGGCGCCGATGTCGGCCACACTCCGGCCTTCACTGATTTCGAGCAAGTCCATCACGCGGTCGATCTGTAAATTCTTTTCGCGCTCGGGGTCTTCAAAGATGGAGAGGTCGCCCGTGTAAGGCTCGCTCGTCGCGCGCTCAATCGACGGCGCCGGCGGCTCGGGCGTCGCCTGCGTGTTCGCAGGCTTGTCGGGTGTCGGCGCGGGCGCGCGACGCGTCTGTTGAGCCGCGGGGAAGGCCGAGCACCCGGCGAGCGCGGAGGCGAGCAGCGCGACCAACAGGAGACGGCGAAAGTTGAAGAGTGCGGACGTGTGAGTCACGTCCTTATGTTAGCCGAAAGTGGCCGGGATGAAAGCCGCAGAGACGCGCAAATGTCTCCGGCGAACGTAAAAAATTGGGTAGTGGCCCAAGTTGGGGAGGCGGGGCGGAAGCCCGACCGTCAGGGAGGGCGCCGCGTGCGTGGGCCGCAAGCGCCCTCCCTGACGGTCGGGCTTCCGCCTCTATCTCCCCGAGTGAACCCACTTTCAAAAATTGTAAAGGGGAGTGGACGCGGCGGCCTTAGCTAACTTCGATGAGCCGCGCTCGACGCGCGACGACGCGGCCGATACTTGTGGCGTCGGGGTAAGTTTCGCGCAGGGCTTCGAGGAGCGCGCCGGCGCGTGTCTCTTCGATTGAGATGAGGAGGCCGCCGGCCGTCTGCGGGTCGAAGAGGAGGCTCGCGAGTTCTTTGCCGACGCCGTCGCCGAGCGCCACGTCTTCGCCGACGTACTCGCGGTTCGACTTGTCGCCGCTCGTAAGCAACCCTTCGGCGGCGAGCGTGAGCGCGCCGGGGATGAGGGGGACGCGCGCGGCATCAATCTCCAGCGTGACGGAGCTTGCGCGCGCCAGCTCGAAGGCGTGGCCGAGGAGGGCGAAGCCGGTCACGTCCGTCGCCGCGTGCGCGCCCGCCTCGACCATCGCGGCCGCCGCCCGGCGACCGGAG
>DASVES010000390.1:0-12055 GCA_036380435.1 Pyrinomonadaceae bacterium
GCGTCCGTCTGCGTGGGCGCGCCCGCATAGCCGAGCGACGGGTTGCTCGCGGGCGGCTGGCCGAGCGGCCTGGTCGTGAAGGCGGACGCGCCGCCGGTGAGCGGGGCGAGGCGCGCGCCCGCGGCGAAGCCGGCGTCCAGAAGCTCGCCGCGGAAGTCGCTCGCGCTCTGGAAGCGATCATCGGGCGACTTGGCAATGGCCCGCCAGATGGCCTGCTCGACGACCTCGGGGATGTCAGCGTTGAGTTGGCGCGGCCGGATGGGCATCTGCTCGATCTGCGCCCTCATCAGCTCGAACTCGTTCGTCAGGTCGAAGGGGATGCGCCCCGTGAGCATCTCGTAGAGAAGCATGCCGAGAGAGTAGATGTCGGAGCGCGCGTCAGTCTCCAGACCCTTGACCTGTTCGGGCGACATGTACTCGATGGTGCCGATGACGCTGCCCTGTCGGGTCATGCGCGCCGTCCCGAGGAGGCGGGCGATGCCGAAGTCGAGCACCTTGAGCGTGCCCTTCTCGGTGACGGCCATGTTGGCCGGCTTGATGTCGCGGTGGATGATGCCGAAGTCGTGCGCGTGCTGAATGCCGTCGAGCACCTGACAGAAGAGGGGGACGGCCTGCTCGGGCGGGATGGCGCCGCGCTGCTCGATGACGTGATCGAGCGTGACGCCGCGGACGAACTCCATCACCATCAGGAAGTCTTCGCCCTGACGGAAGAAGCTGTAGAGGGTGGCGACGTTCGGGTGGTTGAGCTTGGCGACCGTGACGGCCTCGGAGCGGAAGCGCTCGACGACCTGCGGCTGGCTGGCCAGTTCGGGCCTGAGCACCTTGATGGCCACGTCGCGCTCGAGCATCATGTCGATGCCGCGGAAGACGGCGCCCATCCCGCCCTCGCCGAGCTTTTGTTCGATCTTGTAGTTCCCGACGATCTGTCCGATGTTCATCTCGCAGCCTCCACCTCGCGCGTCGCGCGCATGTTCTGGGCTTCCGGGAGGGACGCGGCCGGGGAGGCGAGGCCGACGATCCCGACCGTGATGTTGTCGTGGCCGCCACGCTCCTTGGCGAGCGCGATCAACTGCTCCGCGGCCGCGTGTACGTCCGCGGCCCCGGCCAACACCCGCGCAATCTCCTCGTCGCGGACGAGGTCGTGCAGCCCGTCCGAGCTGAGGAGATAGTAGTCGCCCTCGCGCGCCTCGACGGGACTGACGGCCGAGACCTCGACCTCAGGGGCCGTGCCGAGCGCGCGCAGGATCACGTTCTTGTCCTCGTGCGTGCGCGCCTCCTCCTTCGAGATGAGGCCGTGGCGGACCAGCTCCATGACGTGCGAGTCGTCTTCGGTCAGTTGGTAGATTTGGCCGGCGCGCAGCATGTAGAGGCGGCTGTCGCCGACGTGTGCGGCGAAGGCCGCGCCGCCGAGCAGCGCCAGCGCCGTGCAGGTCGTGCCCATGCCCTGCCGGCCCTCGTCCTCCTGCGAGGCGGCGTAAATTTGCCGGTTCGCCTCCGCGACGGCGCCGCTCAGAGCCTCCTGCGCGTCGCCATCCGCTTCATAGTAGAGGCGGCTGACCAGCTCGACGGCCATCCGGCTGGCGACTTCGCCCGAACTGTGTCCGCCCATGCCGTCGGCGACGACGACGAGCACGCCCCGCTCCCGCAGCACCGCCGCGTCCGCGGGCCGGAACATCTGGCCGGAGTCCTCGTTCGTCTCGCGGACGCAGCCCTTGTCAGTGCGGACGCTGGCGACGATGTCATAAGCCGCCCTCTCAGCCGCCGCCTCGCCCGACCTCGTTCGTTTGGACATTCCTTGCACCCCTTTGTTGGTGATAAGTGATGAGTGATAAGTGATAAGAAAAACCAGATTGCTCTTTCTTATCACTTATCACTTATCACTTATCACTCATCACTTATCACTTGCTCATGCTGAACGTGTAGGACTTCTTCTCGCTGACGGTGAAGGCCACCGGCTCGTCGGTGTAACCCGGTCGCCGAAGTGTCAGGCGGACGTGCTCGCCGACTCGCGCCTTCAGGTTGTAGGGCGTCGTGCCGAGCAGTTTGCCGTCGCGGTAGACCTCCGCGCGCCCGTCCGACACCTGAAGTTCGACGGCCCGCTCCTCGGCGTCCGCGGGGGCGGAGCGCGCGGCGCCCTGGGGGACGGCCGTCTTCGCCGCCGCCGGCTCGGGCGCGCCCGCGGGCGTCGAGGTCAGCACGAAGAGCGCCACCAGCCCCACGATTCCCAGCACGACGACGACGGCCGCCGCCGCGATCAACGGAATGGTTTTCGCGGCGCCGGTCTTCTCCGTCTCGCGCTCGGACGATTCCTCGCTGGCCGTCTCGTCGGGCCGGGAGTGCGGCGGCGGCGCCGTCGCGAGTCGCCGCGCGTCGCGCAACAAATCCCCGGCGCTCTGGTATCGCTCGGCGGGGTTCTCCTTCAGACAGCGCTCGATGACCCGCGCGACCTCCGGCCTGACGGCCGGGTTGAGCTGCGCGGGCGCTACGTAGCGCGCGCGCTTGATCTGGTCGCAGAGTTCGCCGAGGGAGTCGGCGTCAAAAGGCACGCGGCCCGTGACCATCTCGTAGAGCAAAACCCCGAGCGCCCAGATGTCTACCCGCCCGTCGGCCGTGCCGCCGCAGATGAGTTCCGGCGCGAGATACTGGATGGTGCCGATGACGCTGCCGACCTGCGTGAGGCCCGGACTCGTCTGTCCCTTCGCGATGCCGAAGTCGAGCAGCTTGACCTGACCCGAGGAGCTGACCTTGATGTTGTTCGACTTGATGTCGCGGTGGATGATGCCGTGGCGGTGGATGTGCTCTATGGCCTCGACGACCTTCTCGAAGACGCGGGCAGTCTCGGAGGGTGGCAGCGGCGCGCCGTGTGCGGCGATGCGCTCGGCCACGGTCAGCCCGTCCACATACTCCATGATGATGCAGGGCTGGCCGGCGACCTCGCAGAAGTCGTAGAGCGTGGCGATGTTCGGGTGCTGGAGGCTGGCCTGGATGCGCGCCTCGTTGAAGAAGCGCTCGACGAAGCCGCCGCCCTCCTGCGTGGCCGACGTGAGCACCTTGACGGCGGCGAGGCGCCCGATCTTTGAGTGCGACGCGCGATAGACCTCGCCCATCCCGCCCGCGCCCAGAAAGGACTCGATGCGGTACTCGCCTATCGACTGGTTGATGAGAAGGCTTCTGCTCATCGGAAAGGATCAGGGATGAGGGATGAGGGATGAAGGATGAATCGGAATCTGTTCATCCCTCATCCCTCATCCTTTATTTAAGTCCCATCAACTCGCGCCCGTAGCGGATGGGGACGGCGAAGGTGATGGATGTTGTGCCGACGCTGCGGCCGGCGTAGAAGATGCCGATGACGCGGCCCTGCTCGTCGAAGACGGGGCCGCCCGAGTTGCCGGCGCCGGTGGTGTTGATCTGGAGCTGGTAGGCATCGCCGAAAATGCTGACGAGCTGTTTGTCCTGACCGCCCGTGGCCTCCTGGCTGCGGAGCACGCGGCCGATGTTGCCGACCGTGACGGTCGGGTCGGGTATCTCGCGCACCTCGGTGTCGGTGTTAAAGATGTCCTGCGACCTGACGATGCCGAGCACGGGCGGCGAGATGGCCGGGTAGCCGAGAACGATGGATGTCTCGCCCGGCTGGATGGAGTCGTAGTTGTCGTTAAGCTCGACCTTCGGCACCGCGCCGGGACTGTCCACCTTGATCATCGCCACGTCATGACGCGGCGAGACCGCCGACAGCTTCGCCTCCAGCCGCCGGTCGGACTTGGGGAAGGTCACGTCGAGGCGGTCGTTGCGGCCCGTGTAGGCGATGTTGTCCTGCTTGCTGCGCGCGGGAACCCAGTCGCGCGGGGCCTGCTCGACGACGCCGAGGACGGCCATCTTGCCGTCAGGGCCTTGGCCGAGGATGACGCCGCCGTTGGCGCTCGGCGGGAACTCGTAGGCCGTCTCCCACGCCGCCCCGACGTGGCGGTTCGTGAGGATGAAGCCGTCGCTTGAGACGGCGAAGCCCGAGCCTGAGTGCGCGCCGCCGATGCCGACGTTCAAGGGGTTGCTGTTGTAGGTCAGGTACGGCTCGATCTTAGTGTCGTTGATCCGGACGTAGACGGCGCGGGGCGCGCCCTGGATGTTCATGTACTGATGGTAGACAAGCCCGCTGCCCTGCTGCGAGACGAGCCGCCAGGAGGCGCTGATCTTGACGACCGCGCCGCCGAAATCCTTGACGATCTCGTTGGCCTTTCTCGGCGCGACGGCCTTCTCCCCGGCCCGCTCGGCGTCGATGGCCTGCTTCACCCCCGCGACCTCGGTCGAGGCGGCCGAGCGCGCGCGCCAGATGAAGAAGCCGCCGACGGCGGCCAGCAGGCCGACGACCACGACGAGCGCCGCGCCGCCGGCCAGCAGGAATCCGCGGCCCTGCTTCTTCTTCGCCTCGGTGACGTTGTGCGAAATCATGCGTTCTACGGTCGCCTTGCCGACACCGCTTTTCACCCCGCCGGCCGGGTTGGGCTGCGGGTTGAAGGCCGGCGCGCCCGAACCGGGCACGCTGGCTTCGCGCGTCGGCGGCCCGTGCATGGTCGGGGCCATCGAGCCGGTGGAGACGGCGCGCGTCGCCTTGGGCGCGCCCGCCGGGCGGGGCTCGACCTCGAAGACGAACTCGGGGCCGCCGGGGCCGAACTGCACCGCGTCGCCGATGTTGAGACGCGAGGTGCCGGTGAGTCGCTGCCGGTTGACGAACGTGCCGTTGCGGCTGTTGAGGTCGGTGATGATGAACTGCGAGGGGTCGTTCGGGTCTTGCGTGATCCGCGCGTGCTGACGCCCGACGAGGTCGTCGCGGTCGGGATCGTATTTCACTGTCGCCGAGGGGTCGCGGCCGAAGATCAGCTCTTTGACGTGGTTGAGGGGAAACTCTTCCACCTGATTGGCCTTCGAGCCGCTCAGGTGCCTGAGGACGATGCGTTCCATGGGGATGTCTCCTCTAATCTAACTTTGCGAGTCTGGCGCCGCGCCGCGTGCGGTTGATTCGTCCCGCCCGGCCAAGTGCGGAGGATGGTTGAGTGTGCGCGGCGGCGGCGATGGCATTTGGTTTGGGAACGAGCAGGGGCATGCTCGTGGTTCACGGCGCGCCGTGCCCCTTCGTGCCCGAAGTGTTCGCGGCCACCGACCGTCTACCGTCTGGTCTGATTTCAATGATTCGAGCGCGGGCAGGTAAGATTCTGGAAAAAGCTGCCGGGAGTAATGTTCATCCGCAGAGAGCGAGGGCTGAGATGAACGCCACCAGAGTCGCACGCTCCAACAATCTTCCGTCGGCCCAGCGGGCGAAATTATACATCAAACTCAATTGACCGCAAGGATTCCACCCCGCGCTTAAAACGCCCCGGTTCAAGTGGCCACGCGCTCCCGAGATGTGGCCGCCGTAGGCAGCCCCCGGCGGCCTCTCGACCGACGCCGCGGCGGCTGACCGTCACTCGCCTGAGCGCCCGCGCGGGACTTCAACCGCCCAGTGCGCCGGTGGCGCGGCGCTCGCGGGCGGGCTGGATGATGATGTTGTCGATGAGGCGAGTCTTGCCGACGAAGGCGGCGACGGCGACGAGGACGGCGCGGTCGTCCGTGGCGCGCTCAAGCTTCTCCATCGTCTCGGCGTCGGTGACGCCGACGTAGTCGAGACGGGCGCGCGGCTCCGCTTCGACGGCCGTGCGCACCGCGTCGGCAATCTTGCGGGCGCTGCGCTCGCCCTCGCGGTAGCTCTCCCTGGCGCGCAGGAGGGCGCGGTAGAGGACGACGGCCGCGTCGCGCTCCTCGCGGCTGAGATAGTTGTTGCGCGAAGATAAGGCGAGGCCCGACTCCTCGCGCACGGTGGGCAGGACGACGACCTCGGTGTCGAAGGCGAGGTCGCGCACGAGTCGCTTGACGACGAGGGTCTGCTGCGCGTCCTTCTGGCCGAAGAAGGCGAAGTCGGGGCGGACGGTGTTGAAGAGGACGGTCAAGACCGTCGCCACGCCGCGGAAGTGGCCGGGTCGAGAAGCGCCCTCGAACTGCTCGGAGAGACCTTCGACCGTGACGTAGGTGGCGAAGTTCTTCGGATAAATCTCCTCGACCGCCGGGGCGAAGATGTACTCGACGTTGTAGTCGGAGAGCTGCGTGGTGTCTTTCGTGAGGTCGCGAGGGTAGCGCGCGAAGTCTTCGCCGGGGCCGAACTGCGCGGGGTTGACGAAGACGGAGACGACGACCACGTCGCACATCCGCCGCGCCTCGCGCACGAGTGAGAGGTGGCCCTCGTGGAGCGCGCCCATCGTCGGCACCAGCCCGATGGTCTTGTCTTCCTCGCGCCGCAGCTTGCGCGCGACGGACGCCATGCGTTGACGGCGGTTGATGATTTCCATAAAAAGTCAGGAGTCAGGAGTCAGGAGTCAGGAGTCAGAATAAGAAGCGAGTAAACTTTTTCATTCTGACTTCTGACTTCTGACTTCTGACTCCTCATGGCTTTTCCGTCTTCTTGTCGCCGGCGGGCGCGGGGAGGTTCAGCTCGGCGGCGGCGTCGGCCGGCAGCGGGTACGATTCGGCCTCGGAGGGGAAGGCCCCCGTGCGCACGTCGTCGGCGTAGCGGCCGATGGCCTCGGTGAACGCGGCGCGCAGGTCGGCGTACTGGCGGACGAAGCGCGGGCGCGTGCGGCTAAACGAGAGGCCGACGAGGTCGTGGAGGACGAGTATCTGCGCGTCGCAGTCTGGCCCCGCCCCGATGCCGATGGTCGGCACGCGCAAAGTCTCCGTGACCACTTTGGCGACCTCGCCGGGGACGACTTCGAGCACGATGGCGAAGACGCCGGCCTCTTCGAGCGCCTGCGCGTCCTCGACGAGCTGGCGGGCGGCGTTGGCCGTCTTCGCCTGAAGCCGGTAGCTGCCGAGCTTGTTCAAGGACTGCGGCGTCAGCCCCAGATGGCCCATCACGGGAATCTCCTCGCCGACGAGGCGGCGCACCACCTCGACGCGCGCCCGGCCTCCTTCGAGCTTGACGGCCTCGGCCCCGCCGTCCTTGACCAGACGCAGGGCGGCGCGCACCGCGTCGTCCGCCCCCGTGTGGTAGGAGCCGTAAGGCATGTCGGCGACGAGCAGGGCGCGCTCGACGCCGCGGCGGACGGAGCGCGTGTGCGCGACCATCTCGTCGAGCGTGACGGGCACGGTCGAGTCGTAGCCGAGGACGACGTTGCCCAGAGAGTCGCCGACGAGGATGATGTCGGTTCCGGCCTCATCGACGATACGCGCGGTCGGGTAGTCGTAGGCCGTCAGGCAGACGAGGCGCTCGCCCCGCTCCTTGCTCGCGCGCAGGGAGGGCACGGTCACCTTCTCGGGCCGCTGCTGTTTGAGGTAGACCATCGGAGAGACCCTTAAACTGTTTCCTGGAATTCGAGGGCGCCGAATTATAGGCCCGCACGGCGGGCGGCAGCAAGAAGAAAGGGATGAGGGCGGAAGGTGGAAAGGAGTACGCACAGTAGCGCGAGCGGTAGCGAGTGGGTCTGTTCACGCGAGACAAGCCATTAGCGCAGCCGCACCCGCTCGCTACCGCTCGCGGTACTGTCGTTAAATCAATCCCGTCGGTTGCCAGCGCCCGACCGCGGCGTTGTCGTCCACGGCGGCGAGGAGTTGGGCGAAAGTCTGGTGGAGGGCGGGATGTGTTCCTTCGGGGATGAGTTCGGCGAGGGGGGCGAGGACGAAGCGGCGGAGGTGGAGGCGCGGGTGTGGGAGGATGAGGAGGTCGGTCTGCTGTTCGTGGTCGCCGTAGAGCAGGAGATCGAGGTCGAGCGTGCGCGGGCCGTGCGCCACTTCGCGCGTGCGCCCGGCGGCGTGCTCGATGCGAAGCAGGCGCGCGAGCAGTTGCTCAGGCGTCGGGAGAGGGCCGGAGAGTTCGGCGACCATGTTGAGGAAAGCGGGCTGCCCCGTCACGCCCACCGGCTCGGTCTCGTAGACGCAGGAGAGGCGCGCGACTCGCAGGCCGGAGGCCAACATCCCGCGCACGCCGAGCAGGAGGTTGCCGGCGCGGTCTCCGAGGTTCGAGCCGAGGCCGACGTAGGCGGTCAAGTCCTTCTCAACTTCTTCGTTCATAAACTGAACTGCGGCGTCTTCACTCATACTCCGCGACGCGGCATTCAACGCTCGCCGTCGAACTGCTCCTTCATCTCCGCGTTGAAAGTTTCGGAGGCGCCGCGCGCGATGCTCAGCGTCTTCCAGTCTTTCGAGCGGAGGTGCTTGGCGAGGAAGATGATCTGGCCGGTGTGCTGGCCGTAATGCGTGAGCTGGCGGTTGACGGCCTCGACGACCGTGTAAGGCTCACCGCGGAGGCGAACCTTGCGGAGCAGGTCGGCCGGCGAGAGCGAGCCGAGGGAGTCGAAGAGGATGGCCCAGCCATGCTCCCATGCTTCGTGGATGGAGGCGCGCGTGTCGCCGGGGGCGAGGGCGAACTCGAAGTCGCGGCGGCGGTCGGGCTTTTCGCCGTCGGTCGTCAGGAAGTCTGACCAGCGGGAGCGCAGGTTGCCGGCCATGTGCTTGACGACGAGGGCGAGGCTGTTCGACTCGTCGTCTATCTGCCGAAAGAATTCGTCGTCGCCCACCTGCGCCAGCGCCTTCTCGGCGAGACTCTTAAGCTCGCGGAAATTGCGGAGGGCGTTTTCGAGATAGTGTGCGGCGAGTGTGTCGTCCATGCCGGGCATTTTAGTATAAGCTGCAAACCATGTCTCAACTGGGCGCGCTCGTTTGGCTGAAGTGGCGTCTGTTCCGCAACTCGATGCGCTCGCGCAAGGCCGTCGCGGGGCGGCTGGCGTCGTCGCTGGCGACGCTGGCGGCGCTCGTCTTCTCGCTCTCGGTCGCCGCGGGGCTGGGAGCGGCCGCCTACTTCGTCTCGTCGCCGGAGGCGCTCGAGGACCCGGAGTTGTCGAGACTCACGGGCGGCGCCTTCGTCTTCTTCTTCTTCGCGCTGACGTTCATCTATCTGATGTGGGCCGTCGTGCCGCTGGGGCTGGAGGGCGGGAGCCGGTTCGAGCCGCGGCGGATGCTGCTCTACCCCATCTCGCTCGGGAAACTCTTCGCGGTCGATTTCCTGAGCGAGCTGACGAACCTCTCGTCGGTCTTCGCCGTCCCCGTGGTGGGGGCGATCTGTCTGGGGGCGGGGCTGGCGCGGGGCGCGACGGCGCGCGCGTTGGGGCTGGCGGCGCTGGCGCTCGTCTTCGGCGTCGTGCTCTCGAAGCTGTGCTCGACGTTCGTCGGCTCGCTGATGGCGGGGAGGCGGACGCGTGGCGAGGCGTTGCTGGCAATCATGGGCGCGGTGCTCGGTCTGTCGGGCGTGTTGATGGGGCAGTTGATCGAGAGCTACACGCGCTACGCCGCGCGCTACGAGGGCGCTCTGCGGGGTTTGCGTTGGACGCCGGCGGGGGCGCTCTCCGTGGGGCTGACCGACGGGTTGGCGGCAGGCAGTGGAGACGCGGCTTACTTCCAGGCGGCGGCGACGCTGGCGGTCTACACGGCGGCGGCGGTCGTCCTCACCTACATGATCGCGCGGCGCACGGCCCTCGGCGTGGGCGGCGCGAAGAAGAGCGCGGCCCGTCAGGCCGCGGCGGGAAGGGCGGCGGCCGCTAACGGGGGCGGCTGGGAGTTGCCGTGGATGTCGGCGGAGCTGTCGGCCGTCGTGGAGAAGGAGTTGCGCTACGCTCTGCGTAACGCGCAGTTGCGCGGCCTTGCCCTGATGGCCGTGTCGCTGACGGTCGTGATGAGGCTGGCGTCGGGCCGGGGGAGCATGGGGCGTTTGTGGCCGGGCGCGAGCGAGTACACCGAAGGGATGCAGATGACCTACGGCGTGCTCTATGTCTTCCTGATGGTCTCGGCGCTGACCACGAATCTCTTCGGCTACGAGGGCGCGGGGATGAGAACTTACGTGCTCGCGCCCGTGGAGCGGCGGGTGATTCTGCTGGGGAAGAATCTGGCGATGACGCTCATCATCGTCGTGCTCGCAACCGTCTCGGTCGCGGCCAACGCCATCTTCTTCCGCGACCTCTCGTGGCTGGCGCTTTTGGCGACGGCGCTCTCCTCCGTCACCTTCGCCTCCCTCTTCGCGCTGGGCGGCAACTGGCTCTCGATCAACTTCCCGAAGCGCATCGACATCGGTCGCCGGATGAACCGCTCGGGCGTGGCGGGGCTGCTGATTCTGCCGCTCATCGTGGTGCTCGCGGCGCCGCCCGCGGCGGCCTCGCTCGCCGGCTGGGGCGCGGGAAGCGTCGTCTTGAGGTATGTTATACTCGCGCTGTTCGCGCTCGCGTCGCTTGCCCTCTACAGTGTCGTCGTCAGGCGGCAGGCGCGCCGCTACTCGGAGCGCGAGGTTGAAATCATGGAGGCCGTGACGGGTCGCGACGACGACTCCGGCCAGGTCATGAGCTGACGCGGAGGGCGCGCGCGCAACCGTGCGCCCGGCCCGACGCGTTTACAAATCCAGAGGCGCTGACCGACTCAAGCGCCCGGGCGGGTTCCCTACAGCGAAGCCCCGTCCAGACACAAATGGCTCGCAGAAAATACAATCGTAACCAGCGGCACGCCCCCGCCACCGACCGCTCTTTTCAGGAGTACGTTTTCTCCGTCCCCGCGCAGCAGACCTCGCGCACGGAGCTGATGCGGCTCGTGCGCGGCGGCGAAGACTCCTTCCTCGAACTCAAAGTAAAACTCTCGAACCCCGAGCGCATCGCGCAGGGCATCGTCGCGCTCGCCAACACGGGCGGCGGCGTGATCGTCTTCGGCGTCAACGACAACATGGGGGTCGAAGGCGTGGACGACGCCGAGGCCGTGCGCGACGAACTCGTCCGCCTCTGCCGCGAGGAGGCCGTCCCCGCGCTCATGCCCTACATCGACATCGTCTCGTTCGACAGCGGCCGGCGCGTCGTCGCCATCGAGGTGGAGGGCAAGCGCCGCCCCTACCGCACGCGCGACGGGCGCTTCTTCCTGCGTGTCGGGGCGGAGAAGCGCGAGGCCACACGCGAGGAGCTGTCCGAGCTTCTGGACGAAGCGCGTCCGCTCGGGCACGAGAACCTGATGGCCGTCGGCGCGCGCGTCGAAGACATCGACGAGTCGCTGCTGTGGAGTTTCGTGCGCGAGTTCGACGGCGACACTGCGCCGGGCCGCACGCTCTCCGCGCAGGGCTATCCCGTGGGTGAGGTTTTAGAGCGCGACCTGCTTTTGGGGGCGGGCGTCGGCGACGGGTTGGGGGCGGCCGGGGCCGAGGTCGTGCCGACGGTGGCGGGCCTGCTGCTCTTCGGACGCGACGAGCGCGTGTCGGCGCTGCTCCCGCGCTCGGTGTTGACGGCCACGCGCTACGCGGGCGACAACGCGCAGGCGCCGAAGGTCGAGACGGTTGAACTCGCCGGCAACCTCCACACGCTCTTCGAGTCGGCGCTGCGCTTCGTCGAACGCTACTGCGACCTCTGGGACACGCGCCCGCGCGCGTTCTCCGGCCGGGCCACGGAGGACGCGGCGGCGGCGTCGGCCGAAGCGGAGTCGGACGCGCCCGTCGCCGCGCGCGCCAACTATCATCGCGGCTCGGTGCGCGAGGCGCTCGCCAACGCGCTCGCGCACCGCGACCTCGCGCTGCGCGACGTGACGACGCGTCTCAACGTCTTCGACCGTTCCGTCGAGCTGGTCAACCCGCGCCGCGCCGCCGGCTTCACGCCCGCCATGCAGAGGGCCTTGCGCTACGGCGTGCCGCAACGTCTGAACCCGCAGCTCGCGGCCCTCTTCGCCAGCCCCGCCTACGGCCTCGGGCTTGCGCCCGGCGGACTGCCCGCGCTGCTGCGCGACTCCCGCCTCTTCTCGGGCCGCAAGACCGAGATACACCTCTTCAACGACGAGTTTCGCCTGCGCCTCCACGGCGCCTGAGAAGACAGTGAGCAGTAAGCAGTAAGCTGTAAGCAGTCAAGACAAGTAAGGCCGGCCGGAGCATCATGCACCGGGCGGCCTTCTTGGTTATCCGGCGGCATTTTAGTCTTCTGAAAATGGATAAAGTCGAGTTGCGCGGTCGAAATAATTTGCGTTGACA
>DASVES010000391.1:0-5894 GCA_036380435.1 Pyrinomonadaceae bacterium
GAATCAGGTCTTTAAGAAAATCCCGGCTTGGGAAGACGTGCAGATTTCATATGCCGAGCGGGAGTGAGTGATCACGAAAGTTGAGAGCGAAGGGGGAGGGATGGCGAAGAGGAAGGTGAGCAAATTCCTGTCGGGGCGGCGCATCGACCCGCGCCCGATCACGGGCGACGAGGCGCTGGCTGATCTCGTCGATGAGACGTTTCTAGCTTACAACGCCGGCCGTCTCAGGGAGGCGTGCCAACTCTTCGCGCGCAAGATGCTGGAGCCGGACGTGACCGTCGGTCTCTCGCTCACGGGCGCGCTCACGCCGGCGGGCCTCGGCATCTCCGCGCTCATCCCGCTCATGCGCGCCGGCTTCGTCGATTGGATCATCACCACCGGCGCGAACCTTTACCACGACACCCACTTCGGCATCGGCCTCGCGCTCCACCAGGGCAACGCGCAGACCTCCGACATCACGCTCCGCGAAGAGGAGGTCGTCCGCATCTACGACATCTTCTTCGACTACACGGTGCTCCTCGACACCGACGCCTTCTTCCGCCGGCTCATCGAGGGCGAGGAGTTTCAGCGGCCGATGTCTACGGCCGAGTTTCACAACCTGTGCGGCAAGTACGTGCGCGAGCGCGAGCACAAGCTGGGGCTGGAGAATAAGTCGTTCCTCGCCGCCGCCTACGAGTTCGGCGTCCCGCTCTACACGTCAAGCCCCGGTGATTCGTCCATCGGCATGAACGTCGCCGCGAAGGCGCTGCAAGGAAACAAACTCGCCTTCGACCCGTCGCTCGACGTGAACGAGACGGCGGCCATCGTGCTCGCCGCCAAGCGCGGCGCCATCCACGGCCGAGGCGACCGCGGCACAAAACATGGCGGCAAGTCGGCCGTCTTCATCCTCGGCGGCGGCTCTCCGAAGAACTTCATGCTCCAGACCGAGCCGCAGATTCAGGAAGTCTTAGGCATCGACGAGCGCGGCCACGACTACTTCCTACAGGTGACGGACGCCCGACCCGACACGGGCGGACTCTCAGGGGCGACGCCCGGCGAGGCCGTCTCGTGGGGCAAGGTTGACCCCGACCGCCTGCCCGACGCCGTCGTCTGCTACGTCGATTCGACCATCGCGCTGCCCGTCATCACCGCCTACGCGCTCGCGCGCCACGAGCCGCGCGAGCTGAAGCGGCTCCACGACCGGCGCGGCGAGTTGATGGACTTGCTCCGGGCCGAATACGAAAAGTCGAAGAGAAGATAAAGCGCGTAAATCGTCAATCGTAAATCGTGAATCGTGAACCGGCGGGGTTGACCTTTGTCCGGCTTGCGATGGATAACTCAAGGCGATTAACTTTCAACCACGATTGACGATTTACGATTCACGATTTACGGCCTTGGAGAGTTAATGGCAAAAAAGATTACGGACGATCAGCCGCGCGTCTACTTCGACTGCGCGAAGTGCCCGGCCTATTGCTGCTCAATCTACGAGCGCGTCTCAGTTAAGAAGCGCGACATCACGCGACTGGCCAAACACTTCGGCGTCTCCTACGCGACGGCGCAGCGTCGCTACACCACCAAGTGGCAGGACGAGCGCGTGCTGCGCCGCGTCAAGGACGTGATCTTCCCCGAGACGTGCATGTTCCTCGACCAGGAGAAGCGCTGCTGCACGATCTACCACGGTCGGCCCGGCGTCTGCCGCGAGTACCCCGACCGCGTGCGTTGCGCCTATTATGACGTGCTGCAATTCGAGCGCCGGCAGCAGAACGACGAGACCGTCATCCCCCTCGTCCAGATCACCTTTATGGAGGTGATCAAGACCGAGACGACGAACGACAACGAGGGCGGAACAGAGAGGGTCTGGGAGTGGGAACCAGAAGAAAAGTGATAAGTGATGAGTGATAAGTGATAAGAAGGAAGAGAGGCGACTTCTTCTCTTTCTTATCACTTATCACTCATCACTTATCACTATTTTGGGAGGTGTTGAGATGAGAGAATTTCTGGCGAAGATGACCGGAAAAGAGTTGGACGTGTTATGCAGCGGGTCGCCGGGCCTGCGGGGCAAGGTCTTGAAGATCGAGGGCGGCGTGCTCCACCTCAAGGACGACAATAAGCAATTGTGCTACGTGGCCGTTGACCACATCATTGCCGTCTGGGAGGTGCGCGCCGACAAGGATCAGCGGCCCGGCTTCATCACGCACCTGCCGAAGTAGGCGGCCCAACGGCGGTGGCTCCGCGTGCCGCGCCAAAAAGCCGAAAGGCCGACGCTTCAAGGGGAGAAGAGCGTCGGCCTTCCTCAAACTCGCCTGCGGGGGACGAGTTTATCTGCCGGCGGCCACGTCCGCCCGGCGGGCGAAGTTGGCGGCGGCCGTCTCAAGAAGCGCGGGCGGCACGCGGCGGAAGCCGACGATGCGCTTGGCCCAGTAGTCATTGAAAGTCGAGTAGACGACGCCGCGGCTCGAAGAGGCGTGGTAGAAGCCGCCCGCGTCGGCGACGATGCCGATGTGGCCAAGGTGGTTGAAGAAGACGAGCGTCCCGAACTTGTACTTCTCCTCCTCCGTGGGGACCGCAAACCGCGACCAGAACGTGCGCGCGCTCCCGCGCTCGAAGTTGACCCCCACCTCCTGAAACACGCTCCACACAAATCCCGAGCAGTCATAGCGATTCGGCCCCTCGGAGCCGAGGCGGTAGGGCGTGCCGAGGCGGCCCTCAATCGCATCGAGGATGGCCATGTTGAGACCGGAGAGTCGAAGCCCCGGCGCAACGGTCGTCGCGGCGGGCGGCTCGGCCTCGTCGGTCGTCGCGAGCGAGATGACCATCGGCTCATTTTCGAGCCGCGTCGCGCCGCTCGTCTCGGTGCTGGTGGTGGTGGCGGCGATGCGCGGGCGTGCTTCCTGCGCGAAGGCGGTCGTGGCGAGCAAACCTAGAAGCGCGCATGCCGCACACATGCGGGGGAACGATTTAAACAAAGACATAACCGGGGGAAGTACTTCTCCTCTTCCTCAAAGCTTTCGGCTGAATTACTTTAGGGAACTGCTTGATGTGGGGCTGAATAGTCGCGCGAGGGCGACGTGCGAGAATCATCCTACAGGCGTGTTACAGACCCCACAAGCGGCAATGTGACTGTTTCGTGATACTCCAAACAGGTCGATGTAGTTTGACCGGAAAGAGTCCGTCATCAAGACGGCAAGTGGCTCACATTGAATGAATTGTGGGAAGTCGGTACACATTCAGCGACTCTTCAGACGAGATTCCGCTGACATTCAAAGGATGGCCTCAAAGGCACATAGCATTTTGCGCGCGCGGCGTGATAGCATTCGCGGCCAAGAAGCGGTTGTAAGGAGCAACGTTCATGCTTTCTGTCAAAAGCAGGGTTACCGGTCGGAGGGTCGATGCGGCGGCCCGCACGCGTGTCCTTGAGAGGCTTCAGGAGACGGGCTTCACGCCGCTCATTCGCACGATGCGGCTCGGCGCCTTCGAGGAGGCGCTTGCGGCGGGCGGCGAACCCCCCAAAGATATGGAACGGCTGATGGCGGCCTGGACTGACGCCGAGTCTGACGCGCCCTACGTCCGAGGCGACCTCTTCTGCTTCGAGTCTCACATCTTCTTCCTCATCTTCGCCGACGACGCGGCGTCCGACGATGCCGGCCTGCGCGCAGGCATCATTCATGACGCCGAGGCGGACGCGCTCGAACGCCAGCTCGAATCTTTCTGCCGTAACATCGATGAGTCCGTGGACGCGGAGTCGGCGCGTGGCGGCGAGGGCGTGGGGGGCGTCGAGTCTGGCGCGAACGGCGGCGTTGCGCAGGGCGACGCGGAGTGGCGCGCGCAAGAGGTAAGTGCGCCCGAGAGTTTCACACGTTTCGTCGCGTCGATGTCTGAGGGCGGGGCCGCGGGGCTTGCGCCGCCACAATCCGCGCGCGGGGAGACGGCGGAGCGTCTGCGCGCGGTGGAGATACTGGAAGACGCGGAGGCGCGACGCCTGCTGCGTCGCCTCAGCGACGCGCAGGCCGAGGGGCGCACCGCCGAGATGTTGCTCGGCGCGGGGCGCGAGGGCGAGTCATTGCCGGAGGGGCTGGTGCGGCGTCTGGCGGGCGCCGCGCTTGTGCGCCGCGAACTCCTCATCAGTTGCCGCAAGGACGGGCGCTCGCTCTTCCGTCTGCCGTCGGCGGACGCGCTGGCCGTGATGACGGCGAGCCACGCCATGTGCAGCGAGTGCGGCGCGGCCGTCGCCGACGAGCGCGCCGAGGAGTTGGTCACGCCGACGCCGCTCGCGGGGTCGATGCTCAAGGACGGCGCGTGGCTCGTCAGCCGGATGCGCGCGGCGCTCGCTGAGTTGGGAGTCGCTGAAACTGATGTCGCCACGCGCCCCGCGACGAACGACTCGGACGCGCTGATGATGGCCAACGCCGCCGGCGAGTCGTTCCTCTTCGTCCTGCGCGACGGCGACTTCACGCTCGCGCACGCGCGGCGGGCCATCGACGTGGAGGCCGACACGGAGGTGTCGCACCTCGTCGTGGTGGCGACGGGGAAGGTGCAGGAGGACGCGCGCTCACGCCTGCGCGAACACCAGAAGCGGCGAGCGCGCACGGGCGCCGAGCTTGACCTGCTCGCCGTCGAGGGCGTGGACGCGGCGGCCGGCGAGTTGCGGCAGGCGCTCGAACGCGTGACGCAGAAGTCTCTGGCGGGCGAGCTGTACGAGTTGGACGCGGGCTTCGGAATGAACGCCGGCGCCTTCGTCGCCGCGTGCTTCCGACTGACGCAGAAGCCCGTGGCGTTACAAGACCGCGCGGCCTCGGCGGCGGGCGCGCTCGCCGGGAGCCTGCGCGAGATTTAGGCGCTCAACTACACGCAGACTTTTACCTGACCTCGCTCACTCAAACCGTATCCTCGCTTCCCGTGCGCGCCGTGCGCAACGGTGTGGTTATCCACGTAATCCGCCGCGAGCGCGCGGCGCATCCTGTGCGCGGCCGTGAAGGCGGCGCAAGCCAGTCGGGCGACGGGCGTTCACGTGTTGGCATAAGGAGGTGCCACAACAGATGAGCAGCGAGAGAAACGGACAAGTTTTCAACGCGGGGTTCGCGCTGGCGGTGGGGCTGGTGCTGGCCTCAATCGTCTTCGCCTGGGCTTACACCCGCAGGCAGGGCGCCGACCAGACGATCACCGTCACCGGCTCGGCCAAGCGGCGCATCAAGTCAGACCTCGTCGTCTGGCGCGCCAACATCTCTTATCAGTCGGCGCAGCTCGCGGAGGCCTACGGCGCGCTCAAGGACAGGGTGCCGCGCGTCAAGGCGTACCTCGTCTCGAAGGGCGTCCCCGAGGATCGGATCGTCGTCTCGTCGATTTCGACCAAGACGATGCAGGACAAGGACGAGGGCGGCGAGGAGACGGGACAGATTAACGGCTACGTCCTGTCCCAGACCCTTGAGGTGCGCTCGGACGACATGGAGAAGATCACGAAGATTTCGCGTGAGGTGACGGAGCTGATCGACCAGGGCATCCTGCTCGAATCGCAGGCCCCGGAGTATCACTACACGAAGTTGAGCGATCTGAAGATCGAGATGCTGGGCGAGGCGGCGAAGGACGCGAAGGTGCGCGCGCAGCAGATCGCTTCGAGCACGGGGAGCGAGGTGGGGAGCGTCCGCTCGGCCCGCATGGGCGTGATGCAGATTACGGCGGCCGACTCCAACGAGGTCTCCGACTACGGCGTCAACGACACGTCCTCGCTGGAGAAGGACATCGCGGCGGTCGTCAACGTCAGCTTCGCCGTGGACTGAAAAGCCGTCAACGACGAGCGAATTTAAGGGGCGCGCCGTCTCACAAGCGGCGCGCCCCTTTGTGTCTCTGCTCACGGACGGGACAGTACCGCGAGCGGTAGCGAGCGGGTCTACTTGGGTATGAAGACCCGCTCGCTACCG
>DASVES010000392.1:0-16029 GCA_036380435.1 Pyrinomonadaceae bacterium
AGTTGTGTGAGGGAGAGGCCGTCGTGGAGAAAGATTTCGGGGTTGCCGTCGGGGTTGCGCCCGGCGGGGTCGCTCATGCTGCTGAAGGCGACGCGCGAGCCGTCCTGCGAGACGGCGGGCGCGGGCGCGCGCGAGGCGGCGAGTTCACGGAGAGTAAACCCATGAGCGAAGACGGTCGCGGAGACTGTGCGGAAGCCGGGCACGCCGCCTGCGGGAGCGGCGGTCGTCTCGAAGACGACGCGCCGGCCGTCGCCGCTAAGCGTGGGGTTGAGACTGAGGCTTTCGTGCGTGTTGAAGGTGACACGACGCGTTGACTGCGTCTGTGCGGAAGTGCCGAAGCGCATGTTGGCGGACAGCGCCGCGCAGCAGCAGGCGATGACGAGCAGAAAGGGCCGTGCGTGATTAGACAAGGCTTCGCTCCCGTGTGAGGTGCGCCCACATTGTGTGCGGACGCGTTGAGGAAACGAGCTGCCACAGGCGCGACGGCGCAACGTGAGGGGCCAACGAGCCTGGGCCTTCGGACGTAAACGAAATCGACGCTGCGAAAATAGTCGGGCGCGTTAAGGCTTCGGCGGGTGCCGAGCGTGATGAGGAAATACGCCCTTCGGACGAATGCGACGCCGGGCATTCTACAACTTTCGCCGGCGAGCGCAAGAGAAAACTGGCGCGAAGGGTGCGCGCCGTGGCGGGAGGCCGCAAACGGGCGGCGTCAGGCGGCCTTGCGTGCCTCGGCGCAACGGCAGGGCGCGCCGACGCCCCCGAAGCGCTTGGCGGCCCGACGCGCGACCGACATCGACTCGAAGCCGGTGCGCGCCAGCTCGCAGACCGGCCCTTTAAACTCCTCGCGCAGCTCATCCATCGTCAGCTTCTCGACGCGCACCGCGCCCTCGACGCAGTAAATCTTATACCTGCGCACCTGCGGCTGCTGCGCGACGACTGGGGCGGGGTAGTGTGCGGCGGCGAGGGCGGCGAGTAGCAGGAGCGTGCGTCCCGTTTTCATGGTCGGTTCCTCCGTGGCGGGCGGCGGCCGGCGCGCGCGCGTCCGTCTAATCGATGTTGGGGACGGCTTCGCCGTTGGCCGCGGGTTTTTCGGGGCAGACGCATTGGTTGTCGGCGTCCACGGCATCGGCGGTGTTGCGGTAGTCCACCAGCTCGAAGACCGGCTCGCCGTGGACACGCTCGAAGCGGGGCTTGGTGCCCATGCCGGCGTCGTCGTAGCCGCGGCGGATGGCGTGGCTGATGGAGTCGGAGTTGAAGTCGAAGGTACACATCCACGGCTCCTCGGGGGTCTCCTCGGGGCGGAGGATGAACATCTCGACCTTGCCGTGGGCGCGCAGGTCTGAGAGCTGCGCCTGTATGTAGAGGTGGTTGAGGGCGTTCTGCGCGTTCTGCCAGAGGTGCGACTCGCTCGTCGTCGGGGTCGGCGACGCCTCGACGAGGATGATGTGCGTGGCCTTCCACATCACGGCCGCCTCGACGGGGCTGTTGTGGGCGAAACCGCCGTCCACGATCTGGCCGTAATCGGCCAGCTTGCGCGCGGGGAAGATGGGGTAGATGGAGCTTGAGCCGATGACCACGTCGAGCAGGTAGTTTCTCCCGTTCTTAGGGTCGAAGTCGCGGAAGAGGCCCTGCGCGTCGCGGGGCGCGTCGGGGTCGCACGCCGGCGTCCCCTTCTCGTCGCCGCACTTCGGCTTGTCGTGGAAGAAGTAGATGTCGGGCGGGAGCGACGCGTGGAGGTGCGTGCCGGCGGCTTTGGCCTGCCCTCCGTCGAGCACCGAGCCGGTGATGACGAGGTCGCGCTGGAGCATCGGCTTGAGATCGCTGTTGGAAATCTTCGAGAACAGTTGGGCCGTGTCGGCCTCGCCGCCCGCCGCCAGCCGGGCCGACGCCTTGGGGCTGACGAGCGCCGTGAGTTTCTTCGCCAGCGTGCTCTCGACGGTGTCGGCACGCGAGAGCGTCTCGGCCCGGAAGAGCGAGTAGGCGATGAGGGCGCAGACGACGAACAGGAAGGCGTTGCGCATCAGCGTGTGGGTGACGCGGAACCACAGCAGATAGTTCTCGCGGCGCAGGAGCAGGGCCGTCAGCAGCAGGCCGAGGACGAGGAGACAGGCGGCCGTCAGGTAGAGGTTGAAGGTGAAGAGCAGGGAGACGTGTTGCCAGAAGTGCCCGCCGCGTGTGTCCACGCGCGCCCCGGACAGTTGCGCGAGCGCGTCGGCGGCGGCCAGCGCGATCATGGCGGGGCCGACGAAGCGGTAGAGCCACGTCAGGTCGCGGCCGATCAGCCTGCCGACGATGACGACGACGACGAAGAGCCACGCGAGGAGCACGGCCTGAAGCAGTGCGGTCGTTAGCGCTAGCAGATAGTAGGCCGCCGGCATCGGGCTGAAAAAGTCCTTCTGCTCGAACCCCTTCCAGGTCTTCACCAGCGGGTCTTCTTCGAGCAGTTGGATTTCCGGCAGGTCTCTCGTCAGACCGAGCGCGACGGCGAGGGCGTTGATGGCCCCACCGGAGGTGCCGACGACGAGGTCGATGTCAATATTCGACTCCTTCTTCGCGCCGTCGGCCTCAGCCACGGCTTCGGCCGCGGCCTCGGTTTCCGTATCGTCCTCCCTGACCATCGCCTCGATGGCGGCGATGGCGCCAATCTGGTAGGCGCACTTGGCCCCGCCGCCCGAGAGCACGAGGGCGAGACGCGCCGGGCGCTGGCGCTCGGCCCCGTAGTTGCGCAGGATTCTCCCGATGCGTTCGAGCGTGAACATGCGGTTGTGCGGGTCGCTCGCCTTGACCCCGAGGTCTGTGACCCACTTCGACACGCCGTCGAACCGCTTGAGCCAACTCACGTCGTAAGGCTGCGACCTGAAAAATGCGCGGGGCTGATCGACGCGGAGGATGCGCAGGAGCTTGTCGCGGTGTTGGAGGAAGGAGGGCGTGGCGAGCACCACCTCCTCGGGCAGCTTCGGCGTGTCCAGAGCGGGGAAGTCAATCTTCTTCAGTCCCTCGGGCGCCCGCGCCGGGGCCGAGAAGAAGGCCACCGGCCACTTTCTCTCCTCCACGAAGTTTTCGAGCGGCTCGCCTTCGCGGTCTTCGACGAAGAGAGACTCAATCTCCTCGGCCTCGGCGAGCATGTCGATGGAAGCCTTGCTGCCGTAGGTGAACGTCGCGGAGTTGAGGCCCGCGTCCGTCGGGTTGTCGGCGATGTTCGTGACGCCCAGCTCGCGCAGCAGGTGCCGGGGGAAGATGTTGCCGGAGAGCGAGAGCGGATCGACGAAGAGGAAGGAGAGGCGGCCCTGCCGGGCCTTCTCCCGCAACTGCTCGACGTTTTCGATGGGCGTGCTCTTCCCGACGTAGCAGGAGCTGTGATACTCGAAGGCGGGCGTGGTGACGCCGTCGCCGCCGTTGCTGGCGTGCGTGGCGAGATAGCGGCGGCTCAGCTCCTCGTCACCGAGCGACGAGCGCAGCTCGGCCACGGGCTGCGGCGTCAGGAAGGCGATGTCAACCAGCTCCTTGTTGTACCAGTCGAGCACGTCGCTGTAGGAGCCGACGGCGAGCTGGAAGACGACGTTCTCGCCCTTGTAGGCGGCAGCGGCGGCGCGCAGCTCGTTGCTGTATTGCCGGCGGCCGCTGGCGTAGGAGTTGTAGGAGATGACACCGACCCGGATGACGAACGCCTCGGGCTGTGGGCGGCCGCCGGCGGAGGTCGCGCGGCGTTGCGAGCTGGCCGTGGCGGAGGCCAGAAGGGAGGCGGCGAGAAGAACGGCGGCGAAACAGGTGGGACGATGCCTGAACTTCATGTGGCACCTCTGCTAGTCGGAGATGTGGGGCGCGCTTTGGGACTTGGGCGCGCTTGTGAGCAGCGGGGCAGACGCCTCAGGTCAGGAGAGGCTCAAAGACGCTTTCCAAGGGCCGGCCGGCAGCGATTCTACAACTTCCGGCGCGTAAAGCAACAGGAAATCGGAAGACGCGTTCGACGGCCCTCGCCCCGGCTTGGGGCTTGGGCCGCACGCCTCACCCGTCTGTATATGCGTCCGGCGTCGAAGTCGTTTCGCGGCGGCCGCTCCGCCGCGCCTCGCGTCTCAGCCGCCCGCGACCTTCTCGGGCCGGGCGCGGGCGGCGAACTCGGGCAGCGCGTCGAAGACTTCGAGGGCGTAGCGGACGTTGTTGAAGGGTGCGGAGACCTGCACGCCCTGCACGCGGTCGCGCACCTCCGTGAGCAGCTCGCGGGCGATCTGTAAGCCTTCGTCGCGCGCGGCCTCTTTGCCGCGCTCCGAGGCGACTCTCATGCGCTCCATGATCGAGGGCGTGACGCGCACGCCCGGCACTTCGTTGTGCAGGAACTCGGCGTTGCGGTAGGAGACGAGCGGCCAGATGCCGGCGACGACGGGGATGCGGACGTGCTCGATGCGGCGGAGGAAATCGCAGAGCTGTTCGGTGTCGAAGACGGGCTGCGTGATGGCGAACTCCGCCCCGGCCTCCACCTTCCACTCGAAACGCTTGATCTCTTCGTCGAGGTTGAGCGAGCCGGGGTTGACGCCCACGCCGATGCAGAAGCTCGTCGGGCAGCCGATGGGGTTGTTGCCGAGGTCGAGGCCGTGGTTGAGCTTGTTGACCATGTTGGTCAGGCCGATGGAGTCGATGTCGAAGACGGCCGTGGCGTCCGGGTAAGGCCCCATCTTCGGCGGATCGCCGGTGATGAGCAGGAGGTTGCGAAGGCCCAGTGCGGCGGCGCCGAGCAAGTCGCTCATCATGCCGAGCAGGTTGCGGTCGCGGCAGCAGTAGTGGAGCACGGACTCGATGCCGATCTCGCGCTCGACGAGAAGCGCGGTGGCCTGCGCGCTCATGCGCGTCTGCGCGCGCGGCCCGTCGGGAATGTTGACGGCCTGCACGCCCGCCTCTTTGAGCAGTCGAATCGAGTCGAGCGTCTTATCGGGGTCGCAGCCCTTTGGCGGCAGCACCTCGACGGTCGTGACGAACTCGCCGCGCGCGAGCCGTCGCGCCCAGTTCGAGCGCTCTTCGGGTGGGACGACGCGGATGTCGGCCGGCGTCAACTCTTCGATACGCGCCGGTTGTGCCGACGACGCATCCAGCGCGCCGGCGCCGCGGTAGATGCGCGGGGAGACGGCGCGCACGGCGTCGGAGATGAGCTTGATGTGCGCCGGCGTCGTCCCGCAGCAGCCGCCGACGAACTTCACTCCCGCCTGAATGAGCCGCTTGGCGTACTTGGCCATGTACTCGGGCGAGCACATGTAGAACTGCCGGCCCTGCACGTCGCGCGGGAAACCGGCGTTGGGCTGCGCCGAGAGCTTGCGCGTGGTGACGGCGCGCATCTTCTCGACGGCTGAGAGCAGGATGGCCGGGCCGACGCCGCAGTTGAGACCGATCACGTCGGCGCCCCACTCGTCGAGGCGCGAAGTGAAGATTTCCGGTGTCGTGCCGAAAGAGGTGCTGCCGTCGTTCTGGACAGTCATCTGCGCGACGACGGGCAGGTCGCACAACTCGCGCACGGCGCGGATGGCCTGGCGCATCTCGGAGATGTCGGAGAACGTCTCCAGCAGGAACAAATCGACGCCGCCTTCGAGCAGAGCCTCGGCCTGATGCTTGAACAGCTCCTTCGCTTCCTCGAACGAGGTCGGGCCGTATGGCTCGATACGCAGGCCGAGCGGGCCGACCGCTCCCGCGACGAAGGCTCGGTCGCCGGCCGCCTCGCGGGCGAGACGCGCCGCCGCGACGTTGATGAGGCGCATGCTCCCTTCCAGCCCGTACTGCTGGAGCTTGTGGGCCGATGCGCCAAAGGTGTTCGTCTCGACGACCTCGGCGCCGGCGCGGATGTATTCCTGATGCACCTCGCGCACGAGGTCGGGGTTTGTCAGGTTCAGCTCGTCGTAGGAGCGATTGATGTAGACGCCCTTCGCATAGAGCATCGTCCCCATCGCCCCGTCGAAGACGGTGATGTGGTCGCCCTCGATGTGTTCTCTGAAGTCTTTCATAAGGCAGGAGTCAGAAGTCAGGAGTCAGAAGAGAAGCAGTCAGGTTATTCATTCTGACTCCTGACTTCTGACTCCTGCCTCCTCAAAAAAAATATCCCGCGCTAAACAACGCGGGACTTCACGCCGGAACCTGAAGTTTGCTTGAAGCGCCTCGGGAAGCGCCGTGCTGTTTAGCGGTTATTTTACGTGGCCGCAAGTCGCCTTAACTCACCACGTTTTTCCGAAGCCGCTTATACGCCGCGCGCCGCCGGCTTGTCAAGCAACGCTTCTGTTTGCAACCCCCGCCCGTCTGCGGTAAAAGACCAACATCAAACCCCCCGGAGGTCAACAATGAGCATCAGCCAATCGCTTCTGCCCGAGTTCAAACAGGAGATGGCCAACACCCGCAAGACGCTCGAACGCGTCCCCGATGACAAGTTCGACTGGAAGCCGCACGAGAAGTCCACGACGATGGGCGACCTCGCCACGCACCTTGCAAACATCCTCACGTGGGCGCTCCACGGATTGAACAAAGACTCCATCGACATCGCCCCGCCGGGCGAGGCGCCGCTGCGGGCCAAGCCGGCCGCAACACGCGACGAGGTGTTAGAGACGTTCGACAAAAATCTCGCCGACGCGCTCGCGGCCATCGCCGCGGCGACGGACGAGCGCCTCATGCAGCCGTGGACGCTTCTGCACGGAGGGAAGACTGTCTTCACCCTGCCGCGCGTGGCCATGCTGCGCGGCTTCGTCATGAACCACACCATCCACCACCGCGCGCAGCTCGGCGTCTACCTGCGGCTGAACGACATCCCCGTCCCGTCCATCTACGGCCCATCGGCCGACGAGGGCGGCTTCTAGTAGGACAGGCATTCCTGCCTGTCGTGAGCGCGAAAGCGCGAATAAACTTCGCGCGCACATTCTAACTTGAGATTCGGCGCATCACCTGTTCGCGCTGGCGCGCTCACGACAGGCAGGAATGCCTGTCCTACTTCAAATGCCGCGATGAACTTGTTCGGCTACAGGACTGCGGCGCAGAGATACACGAAGGGTCGGCCTTACTTCCACCCGAAGGTCATCGCGCGCGTCCATGATTTTCTCGGACTCACGGGGCCGGTCGAGGCCGCGCTCGACGTGGGCTGCGGCTCGGGTCTCTCGGCCGTGGCCCTCGCGGAGATTGCGCGGAGAGTCGTCGGCGTTGACGCTTCCCATGAGATGCTCGCGCTCGCGCCGCCGGACGCGCGCGTCTCCTACGCGGCCGCGCCGGCCGAAGAGTTGCCCTTCGGCGACGGCGCGTTTGATCTGCTGACGGCCTCGCAGGCTTTCCACTGGTTCGACCGCCATGGCTTTCTCAAAGAGGCTCGCAGGGTCTTACGGCCCGGCGGGCATCTGGTCGTCTACGACCACTACTTCGCCGCGCGGATGGAGGAGAACGAAGCGTTCCGCGTGTGGTTCCGCGAGCAGTATCTTGGAAAATACCCAAGCCCGAAGAGGGGCGACATCGTCTTCACAGAGTCGGAGGCGGGCGAATACGGCTTCCGCCTCCTCGGCGTCGAATACTACGACGACGCTTTGAAGTTCACGCAGGAGAGTTTGATCGACTACCTCACGACACACAGCAACATCATCGCGGCCGTCGAGGGCGGCGGCGGCGAGAGCATCGACGAGGCGCGGGCGTGGCTGGCCGAAAGCGCAGGGCCGTTGTTCGGGGGGATGGACGAGGCGACGTTTCTTTTCCGGGGGCCGATCTGGTATTTGCGGCGGGGCGACTGAGCGCGTTTCACGGCCGGGTTAACGCCGCTGGCAGCGCGGGCAGAAGTAGGTGGAGCGGCCGGCGTGTGAGAGGCGGCGGACGCTCGCGCGGCAGTCGAGGCAAGGCTCGCCCTCGCGGTCGTAGACGCGCCAGCGGCCTTCGTAAGCGCCGCCGTAATAGCTGCCGTCGATGTTCTCGGGATCGACGTTCATCGTCGAGCCGTGCGCGATTGACTCGGAGAGGACTTCGAGGATCGAGCGGCGCAGGCGCGGGACACGGCGCGCGCTGAGGTCGGACGACGCGAGGAAGGGATTCACGCGGGCGAGGAAAAGGACTTCGGCGGCGTAGATGTTGCCGAGGCCGGTGACCTTCGTCTGGTCCAGAAGCGTCGCCTTCAGCGTGCGGCGCGAGCCGGCGAGCACGCCGCGCAGGTAACGGTCGTCGAAGTCGTCGGAGAAAGGCTCGGGCGCGAGGTGTTGGAGTTCCCTCGCGAGATGAAGCTCGTCGGTCGAGACGAGTTTCATCATGCCGAAGTGGCGCTGGTCGGAGAAGACGAGGCGGCGGCCGTCGTCGAGTTGAAAGAGGGCGTGGGTGTGTGGCGGGAGCGGCCTGTGCTGAGGGAGCAGGAGGAAGCGGCCGGTCATGCGCAGGTGCGTGATGAGCACGCGCCCGCAGTCGAGTTGGAAGAGTAGGTGCTTGCCGCGCCGTGTGACCGACTCGACGAGCGCGCCGCGCAGGAGCCGCGCGAACGTGCGCGGGGCGATGTCGGGCGCGAGGCCCGGCCGCAGGAGCCGCGCCGCGGTGATGCGCCGGCCGCGCGCGTGGTGGTCGAGAGCGCGTGCGACGAGTTCGACCTCGGGTAGTTCGGGCATCTGTCCGGTCTTCAGGGTCTCCGCGCTCAGTTTGTGGTTTTTACTAAAGCCAGCACACGAACGTCAGAGTTCAGGTGGGCGCGCTGTCCGGCTCCGGGTCGATCCAGTCATCAGTCAACACTATCGGGCTTGCTTGGACGGTCGCGGCCGATGCGCGGCAGCACGGCCCACGGCGATGTCGGGGTCTGTAATACGCTGTGCGCCGTGAGGTCGTCGATGGTGACCGTCACCGGCACCAGCTTGCCGAAGGCCTCAAACACCCCGGGCGGGATCGAGACGGGCGAGCGGACGAGCGACGCCGCGCCCAGGACCGTGCGGACGGCGCTGTCGAGCAACCTTGAGGCCATTATGCAGGAAGCGAGCAGCAGGGCGTTGGCGACGACCGCAACCGCGGGGCCGATGAGCAGGAGGCCGCCTATCGCGATAATGAATACCAACCAAGGGTTGGGACTGACCGCCACCGATACTGCCGGCGACCCGGACACACGCAGGTTGGCCAGCGACGCCACGTCGTCGAGGTCGAAAGTGAGAGGCAGAGTGAATCTGACGTCGATTGTTGCGAGCGGAAGGGAGCCGACAGGAGCGCCTTGCCCGAAGCCGCCGACAAGTGTAATCGACTTCGGGCTGCCGCTCGACCCGTCGATGCACACCGAGAGACCGCCATTGAGCGCGACCGGGCCGAGGTTGACCGTGGCGCCGTTGAGGTTGCAACACATCAGGTGCGACGCGCCAGTGACGTCGGTGGTCGCGTTCGACGCAGCGACCGGGAACGTGAACCCGGGCAATCGCTGGACGAGGCAGCACAGGAGTTCGAGGAGGAACCTGTTGCCGACGAGCAGGGTGCTGTCGGCGATGCCGGCGGGCGCGAACGGCGGGAGCGTCGCGATGTCGGTGCTGCTCGGGCGGCGGAAGCCGATTTGCAGCACATACGCGCCTCCCGCGACGGCCAGAGACGCGTCGGCGACGGTGGGCAGAACCTGTACGTCGCACGACGCGCCGGCGCCCGCGGGCGGGTAGATCAGACGGCCGGTCGCGGCGAGCAGGCTCCTGAGCGCATCCGTGAGCGCCGCGCGGACGACGTTGGCGAGTGGCGCGAGCAACGCGGACACCGTCGCCGCGTTGACCGGGCTTTGCGTAATCACGTTCGGAATGCCGAGCTGCTGCACGATCTGGTTGACGGCGCTCTGGAGACTCGTCGTGAGCATGGCGGCGAGTGCCGGATCGAGCGCGACGGCGCCGACGCTGGGGTTGCCGACTTCGATGAGCAGACCGAAACGCGTCGTCGGGTCGATGCCCCTGACGGTAAGTTGGAGCAGCGCGCTCACCACGAGTGGCGCGGAAGGCGTGAGGTCAACCGCGACGGGCACGACGGCCGGGAGCGGAACGCGCGGCAGCGTCAGGTTCAGCGTGCCGGTGAGGTTGCCATTGGTGA
This sequence comes from Pyrinomonadaceae bacterium, assembly GCA_036380435.1. Classification (GTDB taxonomy): domain Bacteria; phylum Acidobacteriota; class Blastocatellia; order Pyrinomonadales; family Pyrinomonadaceae; genus DASQDT01. The sequence continues at coordinate 10,021 of DASVES010000392.1, forward strand.
GGTTTGCCGTGCTCGCCGGCAAATTGAGCGTGCCCGTCCCCGGCCCGAGATCGATATCGTTGAGGAGTGTGGTGCTGCTGCCGACGGGGTTGGTGTTGCCGCTGATGTTGAGGTTGGTCAGATTACCGGTCAGGGTGGGCAGGTCAATCGTCCCCGTCAGGCTCGTCAGGTTCAGTTGTTGCGGGCCGAGCGAGATGCTGATGCTTTCGGTAGCGACATTGACGTTCAGTAGCGCCTCCGCGTTCAGCTCGACATTGACGAGCACTTCGAGCGCGGCGCCACCCGTTGGTGGCGGCGTCCCCGGAAAGACTGGAGTGAGGCGCGTAACGCGCATCGACGCGTTGCTAAAGCCCGGCAACGCGAGCGGCAAAGGGTTGGATAACCCTTCGAGCGCCGGCCCGAGCAGGCGCCAGACGCCATCGACGAGCGACTGCCCGCCGATACTGATGACTGTATCGTATGGTGGGGGCATGTGGGTCTCCGTAAGTCTCGAACTGTTGTTTCAAAAAACGCGCGCGCCCGGCATCTGCGGTGAGTATAACGCGCCATACGTTCGGGTGAAACAAATCAATGAACGGCTTGAGCGAGCGCCGAGCCGGCCTCCAAAAGCTGTCGCACCTTCTCCTTCGACGTGGCCTCGGAATAAATCCTCAAGACCGGCTCCGTGCCCGACTGCCGGAAGAGTAGCCACGATTCATCCTTGAAGAGAAGCTTCGTCCCGTCCGTGCGCTCCACGCCCGCGACCTCGAACCCGGCCACCCCGGCGGGCGGAGTCGTGGCCAGCTCCGCGACGAGCGCGAGGCCACGCGCCACGTCCGTGTGGAGGTCGCGCCGGTCGTAGTAAAACTCTCCGAACTCGCGGTGCATCTCGCGCACCAACGCGGTCGGCGTCTTGCCGGCGGCGACGATGGTTTCGAGGAAGAGAAGCGAGTTGAGTATGCCGTCGCGCTCGGGCAGGTGGCCGCGCACGCCGATGCCGCCCGACTCCTCGGCGCCGATGAGGATGTCTTCGCGCAGCATCAGGTCGGCGATGTACTTGAAGCCGATGGGGGTCTCGAAAATTTTCAAGCCCTCGGCCGCCGCGATGCGCCGCAGCAGCACCGACTGCGAGAAGGTTCGCACCACGCCGCCCGTCATCCGGCGCGCGCGCGCGAGGTGGAGCAGGATGAGCGGGACGACCTCGTGCATCGTCAGCGTCTCGCCCGCTTCGTTCACGGCGCCGACGCGGTCGGCGTCGCCGTCCGTGGCCAGTCCGACGAGCGCGCCGGTCTCCTTGACGCGGCGCTTGAGCGGCGCGAGGTTGCGGTCAATCGGCTCCGGGGCCACGCCGCCGAAGAGCGGGTCGCGCTCGCCCCGGATGGTCTCGGCCGTAAGCTGCCCGCCCCCCAGGAAACTCTCGACCCACTGCCCACCCGTGCCGTGCATCGGATCGACCACGACGTGCGCGCGCGCGCCGCGCAGCCGCTCCAGATCGACGTAGGAGGCGACCTGTTCCCGATAGCTTTCGACTGAAGAAGTCAGGTCGTCGCCCGCCGAAGCCTCTCCGCGCCGGGGCGAGTTCGCGTCCATTAGCGCCTCGACGGCGACGGTCATCTCCGGCGTCGCGCTCCCGCCGAACGGGGCCTTGATCTTGAAGCCGTTGAAGGTCGCCGAGTTGTGCGAGGCGGTGATGACGACGCCGCCCTGCGCGCCGCGCTCGCGCACGGCCCACGAGACGAGCGGGGTCGGCACATCAGCGTCGAAGCTGGAAATGCGGACGCCGTTGCCGGCGAGGACTTCCGTGGCGGTGCTCGCAAACTGCTCGGAGAGGAAGCGTCGGTCGAAGCCGACGATGACGTGGGGCGGGGTGCGCGGTCGGTCGGACTCAATGGGGCGCTGCGACAGCAGGTAGTCGGCGTAAGCCTGCGCGACGCGCGCGACGTTGGCGAAGGTGAACTCGCTTGCGATCACGCCGCGCCAGCCGTCGGTGCCAAACCTGATGGTGGTACGCTGCTCGGCGCGTGAGGTCACGAGAGGCCGCCTCCCGTCTGCGTGTAGTCGTTCAATGAAGACTTGTCGCCGAGGACGGCGCCCGCGCCCAACTGCGCCGCGCGCCCGATGTGGCAGCCGCGCCCAACGATGGCCCCGAAGACCTGCGCGCCCGCTCCGACGCGCGTGTGCGCCCACATCACTGAGTTTTCGACGCGCGCGCGCTCCTCGACGTAGACGCCCTCGCCGAGCACCGAGTTGATGATCTGCGCGCCGGGCTTCACCGTGCAATTGTCGGCGACCATCGAGAGCGGGTCGATCTCGGCGTGAGTGGCCGCGTCGAAGTCGCCGCGCAGGGGCGGCGTCTCGACGTTCCTGACGCGTCCGGCGAGGATGTCCAGATGCGACTGGAGGTAGCGCGCCGGGGTGCCGATGTCGATCCAGTAGGCCGCGTCGGGGACGTGCGCGTAGAACTTCTCGCCGCGCTTCAGGAGGTCGGGGAAGAGACCGTACTCGAAGGAATAGTTCTCGCCCTGCGGGATGAGGTCGAGCACCTGCGGCTCCAGAACATAGGTGCCGGCGTTGATGGTGTTGACGCTGATCTCGTCGGCCTTGGGCTTCTCCCGAAAGGCGCGGATGCGGCCGTCCGACTCGGTCTCGACGAGACCGTAGGCGCTCGGATTATCGACGGGCGCGAGCACGACCGTGGCCATCGCCCCGCGCTCCCTGTGCTCACTGATGACGGCTTGCAGGTCGAGGTCGGTGAGGATGTCGCCGTTGAAGACGACCGTCGGCTGGCGGATGAAGTCTTCGGCGTACTTGTAAGCGCCGGCCGTGCCCATCGGCTGCGGCTCGACGGTGTAGTTGATCTTGACGCCGAAGTCGGTGCCGTCGCCGAGCTGCTGCTCGATCTTCAGGGGCTGGTAGGAGAGCGAGAGCGTGATGTCGTGGATGCCGGCGCGGCGCAGCGTGTCGATCTGGTAGAGCAGGAACGCGCGGTTGCAGATGGGAACGACGGGCTTCGGGGTGTAGAGCGTCAGCGGCCGGAGCCGCGTCCCCTTGCCGCCGGCGAGTATGAGAGCCTGCATGTTCGGCGTAAAACTTTCGTTGCTGGATTCGCGTGCGACAGGCCGAAGGTGAGTAGGTTTTAACGCCTTCGCCCCGGCACGCGCGGCGGAGTCTAACATCCGCGATTCACTGTTTACAAACGACCCCGCGGCGAACGCTTCCTTGACACCCCTCGCGAGCCGACATGATAATCAAACCATAAAATCAAGCACTCGTTAGATTGTTTATGAGGATGACTCCGGCTCACATGCGGCGGTCAATTTCGGGGCAAGGGAGGAGCAGTTATGCCGGACAGAAGAGAGGCCGTCATCATCGGCGCGGCGCGCACGCCGACGGGCAAGTTTATGGGCGCGCTCAAGGACTTTACGGCGCCGCAGCTCGGCGCGATGGTCGTCGGCGAAGCTGTACGCCGCGCCGGCGTGCGGCCCGAGGACGTTGACGAGGTCATCATGGGCTGCGTCATTCAGGCGGGTCTGGGTCAGAACCCGGCGCGGCAGGCGGCCCTCAAGGGCGGCATCCCGTTCGGCGTCTCGGCCGTGACGATTAACAAGGTCTGCGGCTCGGGGTTGAAGTCGGTGATGATGGCCGCGCAGGGCATCCAACTCGGCGACTCGGAGGTGGTCGTGGCGGGCGGCATGGAGTCGATGTCGAACGCGCCGTACCTGCTTCCGAAGGCGCGCGAGGGCTACCGGATGGGGAACGCCCAGATCGTCGATTCGATGATCAACGACGGGTTGTGGTGCGCGTTCGAGAACTATCACATGGGCAACACCGGCGAGGTCGTCGCCGAACGCTACGGCGTGACGCGCGCCGAGCAGGACGAGTATGCCTACAACTCGCACCGCAAGGCCGCGGCGGCGATTAAGGCCGGGAAGTTTAAGGACGAGATCGTGCCCGTCGAGATTCCGCAGAAGAAGGGCGCGCCCGTCCTGTTCGACACGGACGAGACGGTGCGCGAAGATACGTCGGTCGAGGTTCTCGGCAAGCTCCGCCCGGCCTTCAAAAAGGAAGGCGGGACGGTGACGGCCGGCAACGCGCCGGGCGTCAACGACGGGGCGTCGGCGCTGGTCGTGACCTCGCTTGAGCGGGCGCGGGAGATGGGCGCGGAGCCGCTGGCGCGCATCGTGGCGCAAGCCACGTCGGGGATACAGCCGGAGCTGGTGATGATGGCGCCCGTCGAGGCCATCCGCAAAGTTGTGAGCAAGGCCGGGTGGTCGCTGAGCGAGGTTGACTTGATCGAGTTGAACGAAGCCTTCTCGGTGCAGGCCATCGCCATCATGCGCGAGCTTGAGCTTGACCCGGCGCGCGTCAACGTCAACGGCGGGGCGGTCGCCCTCGGCCACGCCATCGGGCAATCCGGCTCGCGCCTGTTGACGACGATGCTCTACGAGATGCGCCGCACGGGCGCCCGTCGCGGACTCGCGGCGCTGTGCCTCGGCGGCGGCAACGCCGTCGCGCTGGCCGTTGAGAGGTAGGATTAAACCAGTGATAAGTGATGAGTGATAAGTGATAAGAAAATCGGCTTGCTCTTTCTTATCACTTATCACTCATCACTTATCACCATAAAGGTTGTAACGTGACACCGGCTGACCACAACAAAGCAATCGGCATCATGCATCTCATCTACGGTGGGTTCTTTACGTTGATGACGCTGATGATGCTCGTCTTCTTCGGCTTCTTCGCGGCCCTGATGAGCAGCATTCCGCAGGAGCCGGGCGCGCCGCCGGCCGCGTTCTTCTCGGCCATCTTCGGCTTCATCGTCGTCATCTACGCGCTGCTGAGCATCCCGAGTCTCGTGGCCGGCTACGCGTTGTTGAAGCGGAAATCGTGGGCGCGCGTCGCGGGGATAGTGGCGTCGATTCTGGCGGGCGTCAGCTTCCCGTTCGGGACGGCCCTGTGCGTCTACTCGCTGTGGTACTTCTTTGGCGAGCAGGGTCGAGACTACGAGGCCCGACTCGCGGGCGCGCACCGTTGGCCCGGCTCACTCAACCATGCCGCCCCCTCCGGTTGGAGCGCGCAGCAGCAGCAACAGCAACAACAGCAGGACGCGGAATCCCGGCAGAGCGCCTACCACCCGCCGCCTTCGCCGCCGGACTGGCGCGGGTGAAAGATTTTTAATATCGGAGAGCAAAAGGTGAGCGAGACAATCGGTGTGGTCGGAGCGGGGACGATGGGCAACGGCATCGCGCAGGTGGCGGCGCGCGCCGGCCACCGCGTGCTGCTGCGCGACGTGGCCCCCGAATTCCTCGAACGCGGGATGGGGGCCATTGACCGCAGCCTCCAGCGCGACGTTGATAAGGAACGCCTGAAGGCCGAAGAGAAACGCGAGATCGTCGGCCGCATCGAGACGACGACGGAGCTTGCGGCGCTCGCCGGCGCCGACTTCATCGTCGAGGCCGTGACGGAGAAGCTGGAGGTCAAGGCGGAAGTCTTCCGGCAGCTCGACGAGATAGCGAAGCCCGAAGCCATCCTCGCCTCCAACACGTCGTCCATCTCGATCACCAAACTGGGCGCGGCCACGTGCCGGGCCGACCGCGTCATCGGCATGCACTTCATGAACCCGGTGCCCGTGATGAAACTCGTCGAAGTGATCCGCGGCATCGCCACCTCGGACGACACGTGGGAGCGGACGCGCGCGCTCACCGAACGCCTCGGCAAGACGGCGCTCGAATGCCACGACTCGCCCGGCTTCGTCTCCAACCGCGTGCTGATGCCGATGATCAACGAGGCCATCTTCGCGCTCCACGAGGGCGTCGCCACGCGCGAGTCAATCGACGGCATCATGAAGCTCGGCATGAATCATCCGATGGGGCCGCTCACGCTCGCCGACTTCATCGGCCTCGACGTGTGCCTCGCCATCCTCAACGTCCTGCACACGGAACTGGGCGACCCGAAGTATAGAGCGTGCCCTCTGCTCAAACGCTACGTGGACGCCGGCTGGCTCGGCAGGAAGTCCGGGCGCGGCTTCTATGA